>JAHFDP010000035.1 GCA_023248955.1 Deltaproteobacteria bacterium | reverse complement strand
ACTGGAGCTCGGCATCTTCGGCGCCATGTGGAGCGAGCACTGCGCCTACAAATCGTCGAAGCGCTTCTTGCGCCGCTTGCCCACCACCGGCCCGCGCGTCTTGCAAGGCCCCGGCGAGAACGCGGGCGTCGTCGACATCGGCGGCGGACTCGCCGTCGCCTTCAAAATGGAATCGCACAACCACCCTAGCTACATCGAGCCCTACCAAGGCGCGGCGACTGGCGTGGGCGGCATCTTGCGCGACGTCTTCACCATGGGCGCGCGACCCATTGCGGTATTGAATAGCTTGCGTTTCGGCAGCCCGTCACATCCGCGCACCGCGCATCTCGTCGAGGGCGTGGTGGCCGGCATCGGCGGTTACGGCAACGCGGTCGGCATTCCCACCGTCGGCGGCGAAGTGGCGTTCGATTCGAGCTACGACGGCAATTGCCTCGTGAACGCGATGGCGGTCGGCCTCATCAAATCGGACCGCATCTTCCGCGGCACCGCCAGCGGCGTGGGCAATCCGGTTTTTTACGTCGGCGCGCGCACCGGCAAAGACGGCATTCACGGCGCCACCATGGCGTCGGCGGAATTCAACGAAGGATCCGAACAGCTCCGGCCCACGGTGCAGGTCGGCGATCCCTTCACCGAAAAATTGCTGCTCGAAGCTTGCCTCGAAATCATGCGTACCGACGCGCTGGTCGGTATTCAAGATATGGGCGCGGCGGGACTTACGTCGTCGTCCGCCGAGATGGCCGGCCGCGCCGGGAGCGGCTTGGAGCTGGATCTCGATCGCGTCCCGCGCCGCGAATCGGGGATGACGCCCTACGACGTGATGCTCTCCGAATCGCAGGAGCGCATGCTGCTGGTCTGCAAGCAGGGCCGCGAAGAGGAAGTGCTGCGTGTTTTCGGCAAGTGGGATCTCTCCTGCGTGCAAATCGGCAAGGTGACCACATCCGGCCATCTCGTTTTGCGCGACGCGGGATCGGTGGTCGGCGACATTCCGGTCACGTTGCTCACCGACGAAGCGCCCGTTTACGAGCGGCCCACGCGTGCACCCGCCGATTTCGCCGAGCGGCAACGGCTCCCCGCGTTTGCGGAACCGAGCGATCTCGGCGCAACGCTCTTGCAACTTCTCGCCGCGCCCAACATTGCTTCGAAAGAATGGATCTACCGACAGTACGATCACATGGTGCGCCTAGGCGCAGCGGTGCGTTGCGGCGACGGCGACGCGGCCGTGGTGCGACTCACCGGGCAATCCGCGCAGGGCCTAGCCATCGCGGTGGATTGCAACTCGCGCTACGTCTCGCTCGATCCGCGGCTCGGCGCGGCGCACGCGGTCGTCGAATGCGCACGCAACATCGCTTGCGTCGGCGGCGAACCGCTGGCTGTGACCGACTGCCTCAACTTCGGAAATCCAGAGCGGCCCGAGGTGTTGTGGCAGCTCGAGCAGTCCGTCGAGGGCATTCGCGAAGCGTGCGAAGCGCTCGGCACGCCGGTCATCTCCGGCAACGTCTCGCTCTACAACGAGACCAACGGCAGCGCGATTTTTCCCACGCCGACGATCGGCATGGTGGGACTCTGCGACGACGCATCGCGCACGGTCGGCATGGCCTTTCGGCAACGCGGCCACCGCGTGATTCTCCTCGGCGAAACGCGCGGACACCTCGGCGCGAGCGAGTTTCTCTCCACCGTCCATGGTCTCTGCGCCGGCGCGCCACCGCCGCTCGATCTCGAAGCCGAGCGCCGTCTGCAACACGCGCTTCGCAAATTAATTCGCGACGGCCTCGCGGCCAGCGCGCACGACTGCAGCGACGGCGGCGTGGCGGTGGCACTTTCGGAATGCTGCATCAGCGGCAGCGGTCCGCATCTTGGCGCCGACGTGACCCTGCCCGGACTGGCGCACGCGAGTGACGCCAAGAGCGACCCAGGGGCCAGCCCAGCTTTGCTGGGTGGCGGAGGGGGACAGGGCCTCCTCTCAAACGCCGCGCTTCTGTTCGGCGAAGACGCGGGACGCGCGATCGTGTCGTGCGCCGCGGAACATGCGGCTCAGGTACTCGCGATCTGCAGCGCGGACAAAGTTCCGGCCGCGGACATCGGCGCGGTGGGCGGCATGGCGCTGGTCATGCGAAGCGGTGGCGACGTTTTGGTGACCACGCCGCTCGGCGATCTCGACTCCGCTTGGCGAGGCGGAATTTCCAAGGCGCTTCGGCTCTAGCCGTGGGGAACAACCATCTCCACGCTATTTTCCTCCCCCTTGAAGAGGGAGAGTCAGAGTGGGGGTGCGCGTTACTCGCTCTTGGTTTCGGTCCCCCCACCCTAACCCTCCCCCGCAAAGGGGGGAGGGAATACTCCATGACGGACAACGAATAGCCATGTCCGAGCTCGACTTCGCCCGCGCGCAAATGGGCCTTTCGCTCGCTTTCCACATCGTCTTCGCCGCCGTGGGCGTAGCGCTCCCCGCATTGATGGTCATCGCCGAATGGCGCGGCCGCCGCACCGGCGACGCGGTCTACCTCGAACTGGCACGTCGTTGGTCAAAAGGAACGGCCATCCTTTTCGCCGTCGGCGCGGTCTCCGGCACCGTGCTCTCGTTCGAACTTGGCCTCCTGTGGCCACATTTCATGGCCTTCGCTGGCGCCATCATCGGCCTACCCTTTTCACTCGAGGGATTCGCCTTTTTCACCGAAGCAATCTTTCTCGGGATCTACCTCTACGGTTGGGATCGCACCTCGCCTCGGCTGCACTTGTGGAGCGGAATCATCGTCGCGATTTCCGGCGCAGCCTCCGCGCTGTTCGTGGTGCTCGCCAACGCCTGGATGAACACGCCTGTCGGATTTATGCTCGCGAACGGCATCGCGCAGCAGGTCGATCCGATTGCGGCGATGCGCAGTCCGGCGGCGCTGCACGAGGTGCTGCACGCGCTCATCGCCAGTTACCAGTCGACGGCCTTCGCGCTTTCCGGTGTCCACGCTGCTCTGCTTTTGCGAGAACCCACGAGTCTCTTTCATCAACGCGCGCTGGCCATCGGCCTCTCTGTGGGCGCCGTGATGGCCGTATTACAACCGATCAGTGGTGACGTCAGCGCACGAGCGGTGGCGCGGCTCGAACCGATCAAGCTTGCGGCCATGGAAGGACAGTTCCACACCGAGCGTGGCGCGCCGCTGCGCATCGGGGGACTCCCGGACATCACCACCGAAACCACGCCGTTCGCGATCCAAGTACCGAACGGTCTGTCGCTCATCGCCTTTCATGATCCGCACGCCGAGGTGCGTGGCCTCGACGCATTCGCCAAACGTGATTGGCCGCCGGTGCGTGCAACGCATCTCTCTTTTCAAACGATGGTCGGTTGCGGCATGGCGATGCTGGCGATTGCGCTGTGGGCCGCTCTGCTCCGGTGGCGTCGCCGTCCTTGGCCGCGCGCCTTTCTCCTCGCCACAGCGATTTGCGGGCCGCTCGGATTTGTCGCGCTGGAAGCGGGCTGGCTGGTCACCGAAGAAGGCCGCCAACCTTGGATCATCGCCGGAGTGATGCGGACGTTCGACGCCGTGACTCCGTTTCCCGCGCTCGCAATACCGTTCTGGATTTTCACCACCGTCTATCTTTTTCTCGCGGCCGCCGTGGCCTACCTACTCTGGCACCAGATTCTCAAAACCGATGTTGCGCGAGACGATCATGCCGGCGCTTGAGACACTCGTCGGCGCGGCGTGCATCGGCGCGCTCGTGCTCTACGCGCTCTTCGGAGGCGCGGATTTCGGCGGCGGCGTGTGGGATCTTCTCGCCTGGGGGCCACGCGCCAAACGCCAACGCGCGCTGATCGAATCCGCCATCGGGCCGATCTGGGAAGCGAACCACGTCTGGCTGATCCTCGTGGTGGTGGTGCTCTTCACCGGATTTCCCGCGGCGTTCGCGGCGCTCGGTATCGCGCTGCACGTGCCGCTCACGTTGCTCCTGCTCGGCATCGTGATGCGCGGCGCCGCCTTCACCTTTCGCGCGTACGAAGATCGGGGCGTCGCGGCGCAACGCCGTTGGGGCGTGCTCTTCTCCATCGCATCGGTGGTGGCACCGCTTCTTTTGGGAACCATCGTCGGCGCGTTGGCCTCGGGCGATTTACGTCTCGTGAACGGCGTTCCCGCGCACGGATTCTTGTCTCCATGGACACAGCCGTTTCCGCTTACCGTCGGCGTCTTCGCGCTGGCACTGTTTGCACTTCTCGCTGCCGTCTACCTCACCGCCGAAGCGGACGAAGAAGATCTCCGCGAAGATTTTCGTCTCCGCGCGCTGATCACCTCCGCGGTGGTGGGCGCGCTCGCGCTCGTCGTTTTTCTCCTCGCAGAGACAGGCGCACCGCTCGTCCGAAGCGGCTTGACCAACCGCGCCTGGGCGTTGCCGCTGCATGCCACCACCGCGCTCGCCGGCATCACGCTCGTCATCGCGCTTCTCAATCGTCGCACACTCTTCGCGCGAATCGCCGCCGCCGCGCAGGTCGCATTGATCGTTCTCGGCTGGGCCGCCTCGCAATTTCCCTACTTGATCGTCCCCGACGTCACGCTCACTTCCGCCGCCGCGCCGCCAGCGACGTTGCGACTTCTCCTCGGCGCGCTGGTCGTCGGCTCCCTCGTCCTGTGGCCGAGCCTGTTTTTGCTCTTTCGTATTTTCAAGGCGCACAAAACCAGCGTATGACAATGAAATACTTTGCATTACACGGCTGACCAATCGCCTTCTCGTTCGTATATTCCCGACCCAACCCAAGGAGGCCCCATGTTCCGCCGCTTTTCACTCTCGCTTCTTCTCCTCGCCGCTTGCGAACCGAAGGACCTCGGCGGCGGCGGTGGCATCGGCGGCCGAATCGCCTTCTCGCGCGGCGGCGACGTGTGGGTCATCAATGACGACGGCGCGTCCGGCGAAACGCGAATCACCACCACCAGCAACACGCAACAACCCGCGCTCTCGCCCAACGGACAGACCGTTGCGTACGCGCAGACATCCGGCAACGGTAGCGACATCTGGGCCACCTCCGTTTCCGGCGGCACCCCGCGACAACTCTCGGCCGCACAGACCAACGGCGATCGCGCCGAGGCACCCGCGTGGAGCCGCGACGGATCGCAGCTCGTCTTTCACGTCACCTCGGGCGGCAACGCGCAACTCTTCATCGTTAACGCGGATGGCAGCGGCTCTCCGCGACTCATCACCACGCCCACGTCCGCGAGCTTTCCTTCGTTCAGCGCCGACGGCGCGCGCCTGCTGGCGGTCTTCACTTCCGGCCTCGGCACCGTGCCCGCCGATGGGAGCGGACAGCTGACGCCAATCACGCCGTCTGGTCTCGGCCAGGTGCTGAGCCGCGCGGTCTTTTCGCCAAACGGCGCGCGCATCGCTTTTTCTTTGCCATCCAGCGGCGGTGGCCATCCGAGGCCATTCGTCATGAA
Organism: Deltaproteobacteria bacterium; assembly: GCA_023248955.1. Taxonomy (GTDB): domain Bacteria; phylum Myxococcota; class Myxococcia; order Myxococcales; family JAHFDP01; genus JAHFDP01. The sequence goes on along the minus strand of JAHFDP010000035.1, from coordinate 35,726 downwards.
CGCCGACGGCTCGTCGCCGCATCAACTGCGCGGAACTCCGGACGGTGATGACACCTGGCCCTCTTGGTCATTCGATGGAAGCTTCGTGGCCTTTCAATCGAACTCCGGCGGCACCGACAACATCTACGCGGCGAGCGTTGACAAAGACGAAGATCCCAAGCTGCTCATCGGCGACGGCAAGACGCCGAGTTGGTCGGCGCGGTAGCGCGTACTACAAACGACATACATGCGATCACCGCTGCGCCCGCTCGTCGCCTTTCTCGCTGTCGCGCTCAGCATTTTCGGTGGACTGCACGCCTATCTCTGGATTCGGTTGGTGCGCGACGTCGCGCTGCCCGCGCCGTGGCATCGCATCGCCACGATCGCACTCGCGCTCCTCGCCATTTCCGGACCGATCATGCTTTTCGCGTCGCGCCAATTGCCCGAGCGAATCGCGCGCATGCTCAGTACCGCGGCATTTTCCTGGATGGGCGTGGGCTTTCTTCTGGTGGTGCTGCTGGCGTCGTTCGATGTTCTGCGGCTCATTCTCGCCGCGGGCATTTGGTCGTTTGGCCAAGAGAGCGCCTTCGATGCCAGCCGCCGACTTTTTCTTTCGCGCGTGATGGCGGGGACCGCGGGAGCCGCCGGCGCCGCACTGGGCGCGGTCGCGTTGCGCAATGGACTCGGCGACATCGAAGTGCGTGAGGTGCCGATTCAACTCGCGCGTCTGCCACGGGAATTGTCCGGACTCACCATCGTGCAGCTTACCGATTTGCACATCGGCAGTACGGCGGGCGGCGCGTTCGTTCAACAGATCATCGAGAAGACCCAGGCACTGCGACCTGATATCGTTTGTATTACAGGCGATCTGGTGGACGGATCGGTGGAGCGACTCGGTCCGCTCGTGGCCCCGCTGGCGACGTTGCGATCGCGCTACGGAACGTTCTTCATCACCGGCAATCACGAGTACTACTCCGGTGCCGATGCGTGGCTCGCGGAGCTTTCGCGAATCGGCATTCGCACCTTGCGCAACGAGCGCGTCTCCATTGGCGATGCGGCGTCTTTCGATCTCGCCGGCGTCGACGACTGGATGGCGAATATTCCGGGACATGGCCCCAACCTCGCGCGCGCGCTGGCCGGCCGCGCTACCGATCGCGAGTTGGTGCTGCTCGCGCATCAGCCAAAACAGATTCACGAAGCCGCGCAGATGGGCGTCGGACTCCAGCTCTCCGGACACACGCACGGTGGGCAGATCGCTCCCTTCGGCGCGCTGGTGGCGCTGACGCAGCCGTTCATCGCTGGCCATCATCACGTGGGCTCCACGCAAATTTACGTGAGCTGCGGCACCGGAACCTGGGGCCCGCCGATGCGCCTGGGCGCGCCCGCGGAACTGACGAAATTGGTTCTGGTCGCGGGCTAGCCGACGGCTAGACGATCACCGCCGCGATCTTCCGCATACCTTCCGCGAAGATGCGCGGCTCTGGCAAGAGACTCACCACGAGGTGCGCGCCCTCCTCGAAATCAAAAAAATAGCCCGGATGCACGAGTACGCCGTCGTCAAGCAATGCCAATGCCCACGCTTCTTCGCTGCGCGTCGTTGGCACGCGTAACACCGCGGTCCAGCCACCTTCTACCGAACACAAACTCCACGGCGACGACGACGTTATCTGCGCACGCAAGACGTTCAGGTTCTCGCGGACGCGCGCGTGAATCGCCGTTCGAATAGCCGCGCCGGCAACGAGCAAGTCGGCCAACGCCATTTGCACAATCGTGCTCGCCGACAAGAAAGCGTCCGCGATGATCTCCATTCGCGCCAACGCTTCGCGGCGTAAATCGGCGGGCCCGCTCACCACCGTCCACGCAAGCTTCGCTTGCGGAAGTCCGCACGACTTCGACAGTCCGCCGAGCGCGAACGTGAGCGCACCTTCATTTCCAGCAACCGTCTCGACGTGTGGATCGCGTGACGTCGACAACAAATATTCTGAGAATACCTCATCGACAACGAGCGCCAGACCTCGCTCGCGACAGAGTGCATTCAGCGCTTCCAACTCGCTCTTTTTTAAAAATGCCCCAGTCGGATTGTGCGGCGACACCACGACCACCGCGCGCGTTCGCGGTGTCACTGCTTCCATCAGCGCCGCCCAATCGAGGTGCCAACTTCCGTCGTACCGAATTGGGTACGACACCAAACGCACACTCTCGAGCGGTGCCAACAAATCGAAGAGCGGATAACCGGGCCGCGGCACGAGAACCTCGTCACCGGGATCGCACAGCAACTTGAAAAGAAGCGCGTAGGCTTCGCTTGTCGACGCGGTGTGCAGAACGTCAGCGGCATCAACCGCCGCGCCGCGCGCACGAAACGAAGCCGCAACCGTCTCACGCGCAGAAAGCAGTCCGAACGGCTCCGGCTCGTAACGCAGTCCGCGCGGATCGGCGAGCGCGGCAAGAAGCGACGCCGGATATTCGAACCCCGCCTGCGTGGGATTCGACAACGTGAGGTCAAGAAGTTCGGACCCCGCCACGCGCCGCGCCGCCAGCGCCTCGGATAGGGCATTGGGCGTCAGCGGAAATTGCCCACGGGAGGAAAACATCGGAGGAGCCAGCTTAGCTGGCGACGGGCGGAGCGCGAAGGCGCGCAGCAAAGGCGGAGGAGCCAGCTTAGCTGGCGACGGGCGGAGCGCGAAGGCGCGCAGCAAAGGCGGAGGAGCCAGCTTAGCTGGCGACGGGCGGAGCGCGAAGGCGCGCAGCAAAGGTGACGGTGAGAAAGGCGCCGCCCGGATTCGAACCGGGGAATGACGGTTTTGCAGACCGTTGCCTTACCACTTGGCGACGGCGCCGAAAGGAGGAAGGAGCTAACTCGACAATCGCGCGATGGTCAAGCAGCGCGCGCAAATCACGGCAGCGTCGCGATCCAAACACCCGCATGCTTCGAATCATTTTCCACGAACGCCACGCTCGCGCCGTCGCCGAGCAGCCGCGCACCTGGTTCCGCATTGCGCGCGATAGGCGTCGGCTCGCCGCCGTTGGCCGGAACGCCGCGCAGATCGACGGCCGCCTGCGATCCGTGGTGCGGCGCGAGCAGCAGCAGATGCCGGCCGTCGCGCGACAATTCAAAGCCAGCGATTTTTTCCGCAACCTTTGCCGTAGCGCCGCCTTCGATCGGCTGCACCAGCACGGCGCAGCTGCGCGCGCCTTCACCACAACGCGCTTTGTAATAGAGGCGCCGCTCGTCCGGCGAAAGCTGATAGCCCCACACGCCCTCGTCGACTTTGTGCGGCGTGCCCGCCTCCCCCGAAGCGATCCAGAGCTCGATCGTAAAACCGACTTTGGCGTTGCGAACGAGATAGGAAATAAAATGACCCGAGGGTGACCAGGAGAAATCCTGCACGCTCTTCGCAATCACGTGCGACTTCATCCCTGAGAGAACAGTCAATACGCCGACGCGCCGCTGCGCATCGTAGTTTTCCAAATAGGCCAGCGCGCCGGCCGCGCCAAAAGAGAAATCACCAACACGACGCCCGACCAGCACCGGCGCTGGATTCCCAGTGAAGAAGAGATCTTGGTAGGTCGGATTTTTTTCCTGCGGCACGAGGTAGACGGCCGCCAATCGATCGGGCGCCAGGGCAATTCGTGACGGGGGCCGTGGGCTGTTGGCCGCGACGGCTGCGTTGTCGGCCAACCGCAACACGTGCACTTGCGGGCCAGCGGTCCAGGCCACGGTGGCTCGATCCGGAGAGAGAGCAAAATCACCCGTCCCCTCCGCAAGCGGACGCGCGTCGCTCCCCGTCACGTAAACAAGCTTGCCGCCAAGCCCCGACGGGCCGCGCGCGACGATGCCGTCTTGCGCGTTCTCGAACTCACGCGCGGGACGATGCACTTCGCGAAACACGGCGCCCCCACGGCCACCGCGCCAAAGTGCACCGTCGCAGATCGCCGTCACATCGGCATCGGCAAGAACGAAAGTCGACGCCGCATCACAAAGCTTCGTCGACACGCCGCCGCTCACCGACGCAATCCACAACTCGCCATTCCCGTTCGCAAATCGCCATTTCGCCAGCCACGCCACGAACGCACCATCCGGCGAAAAGGCCTCGCTGCCCTCAAGCGACGTGACGCCCTCGCCAAGATCGCGCGCGGCCGCGCCAGGAGCCGTTTCCGCCATCATCAATCGTCCGACGAGCAGATCCGGTGGCGCACCACGTTCATTCGGAGCATGCGCGGCGGCGAGCCACGCCAGGGCACTGCCCGATTTGGTGGTTACAAGCGCGCGCGCCTGACCGCTCCACACCTGGCGTCCCGCGGGAGGCGCCGACGCGGTGCATGCGCTGAACATGCAAACCGCCGCAACGCATGCGCGCACGTATTTCATGCCGCCGCACTCTCTGACAATTTGGCCCATGCCGCGAGCTGCTTACGCGCACGCTGCACCAACCAGCGCTTCCGATCCTCTTTGCGCACCTTGAATCCGTCCGCTTCCGGCGGCGGCACCAGATTCCAAATCACGTTGGTTGGCTGGTAACGATAATCTTCGGGATGCGCTTCGCCGCTCACATGACGGAGCAGCGCGCCGAGCATCGTTCCATCGGGCGGCCGCGCAAACTCCTCGCCGCGCAGCCGCGCCAGCACCGAGAGCGCACCAAGATGCCCGCAAGCCGCGCTCTCCACATAGCCTTCGACGCCGGTGATCTGCCCCGCGAAAAAAAGATGCGGACGCGCACGCAGCGAAAGATCGCGCGCCAACACCCGCGGCGCATCGACGAACGTGTTGCGATGAATCTGTCCCAGCCGCAAAAACTCCGCGTTGGCCAGACCCGGAATGCAGCTTCGAAAAATGCGTTTCTGCTCCGGCCAGGTCAGCCGCGTCTGAAATCCGACCAGGTTAAAACTCGTCCCCGCGCGATCTTCCCGCCGCAATTGCACCACCGCATGCGGCCAGCGCCCCGTGCGCGGATCGGTGAGACCCACCGGTTTCATCGGCCCGTACGCCAGCGTCTGCGGCCCTCGCTCGGCCATCACTTCGACCGGCAAGCAGCCTTCGAAATAACGCGGCTCCTCGAAAACATGCGGCGCGACCTTTTCGCCAGCGAGTAACTCTCGCACGAAGTGCTCATACTCTTCGCGGTTGAGCGGCAGATTGAGGTAGTCATCCCCATCACCTTTGCCGTAGCGGCTCTGCGCAAAAGCGATCGCGTAGTCGATACTCTCCGCCGCAACAATTGGCGCCAACGCATCATAAAACGCGAGCGCATCTTTCCCGGTCGCTGTCGCGATCGCCGCGGCTAGCGCTTCGCCGGTGAGCGGACCTGTACACACCAGCACGAGATCCGGACCGTCCGGCAGCGCGCGAACCTCCTCGGCCACGAGCTGAATGTTGGGATGCTGAGCGATCCGCGCGGTCAGCGCCGCACCGAAGATCACCCGATCGACCGCTAGCGCGTCACCCGCGGGAACGCGCGCCGCATCGGCCGCTGCGAGAACAGGAGATCCGAGGCGCCGCAACTCTTCGTGCAAAAGTCCAACCGCGTTGTCCGGATTGTCGCTGCGCAATGAATTCGAGCAAACCAGCTCCGCCAATCCGTCCGAGTGATGCGCAGGCGATCGCTTGATCGGCTTCTGCTCACACAGCCGCACGCGCACGCCCTCGGACGCCAGACGCAGCGCCGCCTCGCATCCCGCCAGCCCCGCGCCGATCACCGTCACTTCATTTGGCATGCCGCTAGTCTCTACAACGCCCCTACCCGCGCGCGCAAAGTTGCATGCGCCTTCGATCGTCCCCATCTTTTTTCATCTTGTCGTGGAGGCAACATGCGCCAGCGTACGCTCGCTGAAATTCGATCCGTCCTCGTGAAGCGCCGGCATGCGCTGCTCGACGTCGAAGCGCGAACCTCGCGCACGCTGGCCGATCAACAGGGTCGCGATCGCGCCGCAGAATTGGAAGAGAGCGCGCAAGTCGATACGAGCACGCGCACGCTCACCACCTTGTCCGAAGGCCAAGCCCGCGAAGTGAAGGCAATCGACGTTGCGCTATCTCGAATGGAAACCGGCGGCTACGGCGTTTGCGTTGATTGTGGCGAGAACATTCCGCCAGAGAGATTGCATGCGCTGCCATTCGCTACACGCTGCGCGAATTGTGCTGTGCTAGCGGAACGTGAAGGGATCGGTGTCACCGTGGTGCCGGGGCCGGCCGAGTCGCCGCTCGGATAGCTTTCAATCGCTAGCCGCGCGCAGCCGCCATAGCTATGGCCGGCACCTTCATCAAGCTAGGTGCAGCCTCCAGCTCAACAAGCTTCTTCCCCAACTCCAGCGCCGTCTTGTGTCCCCCAAACCAAGGCGGCGTCGGAAACGGCTTGAACGGCCCGCGCACCACGCACTTCTCAATCCTCTCGAGAAAAAACGAATTGTGCACGAAACCGCGGCCGCTCTGAACATCCGCCAGCGTCGCGCCCGGATATGCGCCCCACGGCGTGCTCATCAGCCCAAAGGCCATGCCCGCCCAGTGGTTGATGGCCACCGTTCCATAGCGGAGGTCGTTCACAGCCTGCCCCAGCGCTTTGGCCACCGCGCGATCGCGCTCGAGCGCTGGATGAATCACCACGGACGCGCTCAGCGTGCCCCACAACCGCTCGTTGCAAAACCTGGTCGCCGCCGCGAGATAGGCCATGGGATCCGCCGCGTCGAGCGCCACCTCCGAAAGAATTCCACAAAATGGCTCGGTCTGAAAAAGCGTTTCGCTGCTCGCGCGCGCGTCCAAATCTGGAATCACGGTCCACGGCAATGCGTCGGCGCTCCGCTCGCCAAAACAGCGCAGTCCCGCGCGGCCGGCCGTCAGCGCGTCGTAGCGATCCGCGGCGCCGGGATAGTAGGCCTTGCGCAGCGGCGTCTTCGCCAAGTGCTCGCCGAGTCGCTGCAAAAAAACCTCCCGCTGCGGCCAGGCGCGGCTGGTCACCAACATCTTTCCGGCGATGCAATTGAACGACGCGTTGTTGGTCACCATGGCGGCAACGTTGCGCGCCTGCACGTCAAGCTCAGCCGCGCTCCAACTGCTCGAAACGAGGATCACGGGCGTAACGTTCCCCAACTCGGAGCTGATGCTTTTTCTGAGCAACGGATCGTTCGCTGCGCGGCGCCGTTCGCGCTCGGCCCCCGGCGGTCCCCACACGATCAGATCGTGCGTCTTGTCGGAGCCCGTGATGTGCACATCGTCAACTTGCGCATGCTCGACAAGGTAACGCCCTACGTCACCACCTCCCGTGCAGATCCGCAGGTAGCCCGCGGCAACGAGCGGCGCAAAAGCTTCTTCCAGAATCGGCCCCAGCCATTCGTTCACCGGATTCATCTTCAGAATGCAGACGCGGCCTTCGGCAAAAAGTTTGAACAACACATCGGTCGGAGGAATCGACGAAACGTTACCCGCGCCGAGAATCACCGTCACGCCGCCCTTGGCCTCGGCCGAGGCATAGAGCGAAGCTTGCGTCGCCCGCGCCTGCTCCTCCGTCACGCCACGCTCCAAAACAACGTCCGCGCGGTAGCCAAGAAACAGCGCCTTGTCGAGCGAATCGGCCGGAAAAACCTGCACCTCCACACGGCCGTCCTCACGCCGGCGCACGCCAGTTCCAAGCGGCGGCTTGCCATGACGCGCAATGCTCTCCAGTGAATCGGCATAGAGCCGCAGGTTGCGCAAAACGAGATAGGGCCCGGTGAGCCACTCTTCCGCGGCCTCAGCGGCATCCGGATCGAGCCCCTTGTTGAGACAGCCCGCTCGCGCCCAAGCCGCGGCCGTGGCCCGCGTTCGTGCAATGAGCGCGCGCAGGAGCTGGGCCTTCTTTGCGACAGAAAGTCGAGCGAAATCCAACGCACGCGCGGACACTTCACTGACGGCGCGATCCAAAGCGAGCACCGAAGATGGTTGAGAGGAAGAAGGGCTCATGCGCAGAACCTTGACGCACCCAAGGCCGATCGTCTACCGTTTTATCGATATTGATTATGATTATCAATTTCAATTGATACGGATTCTCATTTTCATTCTCACTTCTTGCTGATGCGCCGACCTTCCACACGCGACCTCGCGCTAGCATCGACGCCAACGCCCGTGGTGCGACTTCGTTCGTTCGTTGCCTTCGCTCTGTGGATCGCAGTTATTGACACAGCGCAAGCGGCCGATCCCTCCGCCTCATCTCTCAAACGCGTGGCCGCGCTGCTCGACTATGTCGCCACCGATTATCCGCCCGCTCTGCACGACGGGAAGGTCGTGGATCCCGCGGAGATTGCCGAGGAGCACGGGTTTCTCACCGATGCAGCGGCCACGGTGCGACCGGACGCGAATGCCGCCGCACCAATGTGGCTCGCCGGGTCGCTCGAGCAGCTCGCCGGAGCCATTCAGGCCGGACGGCCAGCGGACGAAGTCACGGCCACCGCCAAGCGTCTGCGCGGCGACTTGATCAGAGACGCTGGACTCACGCTGGGACCGACGCAAGTTCCGTCGCGCGATCGCGGTGCCGCGCTCTATACGCAAGGGTGCGCTTCTTGCCACGGCGAAGATGGCGCGGGCCACTCTGGCCTTTCGCTCTCCACACCGCTGCCGGATTTCACCCGTGCACAACGGCGCGCCGAGCTGTCTCCCGAGCGCATTTTCGGCGCCATCGCCTACGGCGTTCCGGGCACGGCCATGCCGGCCTACGAGGAGGCCTGGGACGAGGCGACTCGTTGGGATGTGGCGTTTTACCTCCTAGCAATGACGGAAACGGTCGATCACGCTGGTGCGGCCCCCTTCCAGGAATTCGCGCCACCGCTCTCCACTCTGGCGTCAAGCACCAACGCTCAGCTACGCGACGCGCTCGTCGAGCATGGATTTTCCGGCGCCGCGCTGGAGGGTGCCGCGGCGCGGCTGCGCACCGAAGCGCCCTACCATCCTTCCGCGCAGACGCCGCTGGCCGCTGCCCGTCGCGCGGTCGGTGAAGCGATTCGCAGTTACGATCCGCAATCGCCAGTGGCTGCGCGCGGCGCGGTGTTGGCCGCCTATCTCGATTCCTTCGAGCCGCACGAAGCCAAGCTGCGCGCTTCTGAAGCGGCGTTGGTCACCTCGATCGAAACCGCGTTCACCGCGCTGCGCACCTCCATGGAACAGCGCGCCACCGCCGTCGCCGTGCAGACCGACGGAGCCCGACTGGAAGCACTGCTCACCGAAGCCGAACGCGCCGCACGCGTGGGCGGCGCCAGCGTCTCCTTCTTGGCCGCGTTGGCCATTCTGCTTCGCGAAGGGTTGGAAGCCGCGTTGCTCATCGCCGCCCTTCTCGCGCTCGCCAAAAAACTGGCCGGACCGCCCGCCGCCCGCGCCGTCACCAGCGGCGTTCTCGTCGCGTTGGCGTTCGGCGCGATCCTCTGGTTCGTCTCCGGCCTACTCCTGGCGCGCGGCAGCGGTACCGCGCGCGAGCTTACCGAAGGCGTCTTGCAAGTCCTCACCGCCGTGCTCTTGCTGGCCGCTGCGCGCTGGCTGGTCTCGCGCAGCTCGCTCAAACGCCTGCTCGACGCGCTCTCCGCACGCTCGCGCATGGCCGGCGGCAGCGCATGGGCCATCGGCAGCGTAGCCTTTTTGTGCATTTTCCGAGAGACGTTCGAGGTGGTCATTTTCTACCGATCGCTCCTCTTGGAATCGCCGGGATTCGCTTCGTCCATTGCTGCCGGCGCGGCGGTCGGTGCGGTGCTCCTCGCGGTGGCGGTCTTCAGCCTCCAGTACATCGGGCTGCGCTTAAAGACGCAGACGCTGATGACCACGTCCAGCGCGGTTCTCGCGGTGCTGGCGGTCGTGGTCACCGGCGAAGCCGTGCGCTCATTGCAAGAAGCCGCCGTGCTCCCGCTCTCACTCGCGCTGCATTTCACGATTCCAGCGTTGGGCGTTTACGGATCGCGCGAGGGACTCTTGGCGCAGGGCGCGGTGCTCTTGGTGATGGCGGTGGCCGGCCTGGCGGAGCTCCGACAGCGACGGCTAGCCGCGGGCTAGCCAACCGAGGAACAGCCGCCTATCGCGAGATCTCCCAACACCGGTGAACGCCCGCGCGAAAATCGAGCGGCGTCGTTTCCGTGCTGATGTCCCGCGCCTTCGCCTTCGCGATCGCGTCGAGCGCAAACCCGTGCGCGTTGGTCGAAAAGAAAAGGACGCCACCCGGCGCGACCAGCGCCAGCGCGGCCGCGAGCAGCTTCGGATGATCGGCGCGCACATCGAATTCGGTCCCACGTTTCGATCGCGAAGTCGTTGGGGGATCCAGCACAATCACGTCATACGCGCCACGTTCCCGCTCGAGAAATTCGATGGCATCCGCGCAGACGAAGCGGTGCTTGGGACTGGTCATTTTGTTCAGCGCCAAGTTGCGCTCAGCCCAGGCGAGATACGTTTTCGAAAGATCCACGCTCACCGTTTCGCGCGCACCGCCAGCGGCAGCGTGAACAGTAAATGCGCCCGTGTAGCAAAAAAGATTTAGGACCCTCTTGCCAGACGCGATCGCACCAACGCGGCGGCGCAGCGGACGATGATCGAGAAAAAGCCCCGTGTCGAGGTAGTCCGACAAATTCACTTCGAACCGCAAACCGTTTTCCTCGACGACATGCTGATCGGATCGCGAATCGATTTTCCCGCGCACCGCATGCGCCGCGCGACGCTTCACGAAGATCGCTTCCTCCGAAATTTTCAGCGCCGCACCAATCGCCGCCACCGCCGCCGCGCGCTCCGACGCCAACTCCGCTTCGCTGAGCGACATCGCATGCGACGTCACGCGCTCAGCGGCCACCACGCGTCCGGCGTACCAATCAACGGTCCAGGGCGCGTGCGGCAGATCGCTGTCGTAAATTCGAAACGCGTTGGTGCGCTCTCTCGCGGCCCAGCGCGACAGCTCCTCGAAGCGCTTGGCGATCCGTTTTTCGAACGCGGCGCCATCCATCAACGGACCTGCAAATCACGAAAACGACGACGCAGATCGTTCTTGAATTCGCCCGACCACCAGCGGTGTTTCCAGCCTTTGACGCTGAGCCAAGCAGCGACAACGACGACTGCGGCGACCAGCGTCCAGCGATACTCAATACCGATCGCGGCGCGATCCATAGCGTCGATGGCGAGCAGCCCCAAGAGCCACGCAGCCGCCGGATTGTGTTCCTTGCGCACCGCACGCCACGCTCGAAACGGCGCACCCACGCCCGCGGGTGGCGGCTTTCGCAACGAAAAAAATCGCGGCACCGATTCGCGATAGCGCGCGTAGTTTGGGCCAAAGCGCCCAGCGAGAAACCGCTCTTCAGCGAGAATGATGACGTTGTACTGCGCCACCACGAAAACCGTGGCCACGGCCGCCGCCAAGAGCGCATGCGTCGCCAGCGCGAGCCCGAAGACGATCAAAAAATTTCCGACGTAGAGCGGATTGCGCGTCCAGCGGTACGGCCCGCTGGTGCTGAGCGACTCGGCGATGAGCACTTCGTTCTGACCGCTGGTGCCATCGCGCGCCAGGCCCAGCACCCAGGCCCGAAGCGTTTGCCCGAGCGAGCAGAGGAGAAATCCGACGCCGAGCCAAGCCCACCGCGGCCCCCAACTTGGCGCGCCACGCGACTGGGCCACGAGCCAACCCACAAGGAGAATCACCGGTATCGGCGTGAAGGAACGCCACCGGAAAAGCACGTCTCCCGCTTGATTGAGCTTCGGTGACACCTCCGGCATTTGCCGTACCCCGTCCGCTTTCGTCAAGGCGCGCGGCGTGGCATGTTCACCGGCTTATGTTTGCGACGTACGCCCGCCTGCTCCGCTCGATGCGCCCCCACACGGCCGCGTTCGCGTTGGCGTTCGTCAGCATGGTGCTCATGAGCGCTGCCACCAGCGCCACGGCCTTCCTCGCCGGCCCGCTGCTGCGCTTTGTCGTCTCCGGCGGCCACGAAGGCGCGGACGGCCTCGCGCGCGTGTGGGCCTTCTTGCCAAGTGCCATCGCCAGCCGCGTGCAGAGCGATCTTCCCACCGCGTTACCGTGGCTGCTGCTCACCGTTGGCCTGGTGCGTGGCGTCGGCTACCTCGGGCAATTCTTCTTCATGGGCATGCTCGGCCAACGGGTGGTGGCCGATCTGCGCGCGGCGCTGCATCAAAAAATCCTGGAGCTCTCGCCCAACTTTTTCGCGCAACGCGGCACCGGTGAGCTCCTGAGCCGCTTCTCCACCGACATCGGCTCGGTCGAATTCGCCGTCACGTATGGCATCGCCGCTTACGTGCGCGACTCGATGCAGTTGGCGTTTCTGCTTGCGCTCTCGTTTTACATCGACTGGCGATTGGCGCTGCTCACCTTCGTGGCCGTCCCCGTCACACTCGTTCCGGTGGTCCGTTTCGCCAAGCGCCTCAAAGCCATCGCCACGCAAGGCCAGGCGCAGATGGGCCGTCTCACGCAAGCTTTTCACGAATCGATTTCGGGCGTGCGCACTGCGCAAGCCTTCGGCGCGGAAAGCCGCGAGCGCGCTCGCTTCGCCGAAGAGAACGCGCGCTTTCTGGCCATCATGCGCAAGAGCTTTTTGGTCCGCGCCGCCTTCACACCCACGCTGGAATTGGTCGGCGTGGTCGGATTCGCGCTAGGCATTCACGCAGCCATGGGCGCCATCGCGCGCGGAACGCTCTCCGGCGAGCAGCTGCTCTCGTTCGCGGCGACGGTGCTGCTCATGTACCAACCGCTCAAGAGCCTCGGCGGCGTGGGGCAGTTCGTGGTGCAAGGGGTCGCCGGCGCGGAGCGCCTCTTCGCGCTGCTCGACGAAAAATCCGACATCGCCGACGCACCGAATACCACACCCGCCGCGCCGTTCGTGGACGAAATCCGTTTCGAAGACGTGAGCCTGCGCTACCCTCCCCGCCCTGGCGAAACCGGCCGCGGCGAGCTTGTATTACGAGGTATCACGATTGCAATACCGCGCGGGAAAATGGTGGCCCTCGTCGGCGCGTCGGGCAGCGGCAAGAGCACGCTGGCCAATCTCCTGCCGCGTTTTCTCGATCCAACTTTCGGCCGCGTTCTCCTCGACGGCGCGGACCTCCGCACGCTCACGCTTTCGAGCCTGCGCGCCCAAATCGCGCTGGTGGCGCAAGAGAATTTTCTTTTCAACGATACCATCGCCGCCAACATCCGCTACGGCCGCCCGGCCGCGTCCCTGGCCGACTTGCGCGAGGTGGCCCGTGCTGCGCGCGCGCTCGACTTCATCGACGCGTTACCGCAGGGCTTCGACACACTGGTCGGCGAACGAGGCGTCACCCTCTCCGGCGGACAAAAACAGCGCATCGCCATCGCCCGCGCGCTGCTGAAGGACGCGCCCATCCTCGTCCTCGACGAAGCCACCAGCGCGCTGGACACCGAGAACGAACGTGAAGTGCAACGCGCCTTGGCCGCGCTCATGGAACACCGCACCACGCTGGTCATCGCCCACCGCCTGTCCACCATTCGCCACGCCGATCGCATCTGTGTGCTGGGCGCCGGGCGCCTCGTGGAAGAGGGCCGCCACGACGAGCTGCTCGCCCTCGACGGCGCCTACGCAAAACTCTACGCCTCGCAATTCGACAACCCAGATCACTCTCGGGAGAACGTTTTTTGAGCGACGACGCAAATCCACCTGATCGGCAAACAGTGGTGGCCTCTTTCCTCGAGAAAGGGCCCTGCATGCTGCACCTCGATGCGCGCAAATTCGGCGTCCGCGTGCCCAAACGTTTTCGCGAAGACCCCGAGCTACGTCTCAATTTCAGCTACCGTTTCCAGCCTGCGGATCTGGTGGTCGACGTCCGTGGCATTCGCGAAACGCTCTCGTTCGCCGGCGTTCCGTCAGCGGTAAGCGTGCCGTGGCATGCGGTGTGGGGCGCCACAGCCGCGGACGGGCAAACGTTCGTCTGGCAGGATTCGATTCCGCCCGAGGTGGTGGAAAAACTGAAGACGTTGAAGGAACAGGTGGAAGCCGTCGCCGCGGAAGAAATCGAACTGCCGCAAGAGCCGGAAGCACCGCCGATCGACGACGAGCCGCCCCCACGTCCGGCACGCAAGAACCACCTCAAGCTGGTCAAATAGTCTGGTTTAATTCCACAACTCGCTTGAGGTGAGGCGGCCCAACCCGTCATGGCCGGGCTTGACCCGGCCATCCACGCGGTGGACGCCGGTAAGATACACGTGGATGGCCGGCTCCTTGGCCGGCCATGACGAAATGGCGTGGCCCCAATCATCGCGAACGTTGGGTTTAGTTTTCACCGGCCTTCGGCGGTCCCCGACGCCGGAAACGGGTTCGAGTTTCTTCTTAGGTCTTCCGAATCGTCCGGCAGTTGCCGGATTGCGCCGTTTGCACGCGTCCTGCTACCTTCCGCCCGTTTTTGACACTCGTCCATTTTTCAAGGGAGCAATCATGCGTCGCGCCGCCGTTCTGTTCGTTGTCGCCGTCACCGCCTGCGCCGGAAAAGATGGAGCGCCAGGCCCTGCCGGACAAGGCATTCAAGGCCTACCGGGCGCCCCTGGCGCCAATGGCGGGCGCGGCGGCAACTCAACCGGCGCAACCGGTCCTGGCGGAATGAATTTTGACGCGTCGCGCCTTCCGAACGCATCGGCCTCCCTTTCCACGACCAGCATCACGTTGGGCGCGACGAACCTGGTGAAGCTCAGCAGCGCCAACTACCGCGTGTGGGCGCTCGACACCACGGCCAACACAACCATCGGCATCGGCAACTTCAACATCACCACCGACGGGAAACAGATGCAGGCCATCGACGCCAGCGGCGCGGCCAGCGGCACACCGGCGGCGAGCTTGCAATTCGCAGCGCCGGCCGGAACCGACCTGACCACGCTGGTCGGCAAAGGCACGCTCTTCGTTACGCTCGAATCCTCCGGCGCCACGCCCACCACGCCGAGCACCGTGCGCATTCTGCAAGGAACCATCAGCGGGACCGTCGTTTCGATGGATTTCCCCGTCGACCTCTCGCAAGCGCGCGCGAACATCACGCTCACCGCCAATACCGCGGGCGTCGCCAACAAAGTCAGCAACCTGATCATCGTCGACTTCGAGGGCTGGCCTTCGCTCAAGAGCATCGGATTCGGCTACCAGGTGTGGATGATCGACTACGCCGGGGGCGTGGCGACTTGGCGGGCAAACGACGCAGGCCCGCAAGATGCCAACGCCAGCGGCGGCGGCCCCACCATCTTCTGGGCCGGAAAACCGAAGGACGATTTCAGCAACATCGAAGCGGTGGCCATTTCGCTCGAGCCGACGCCAGAAGTCGCCAGCGCGCCGAATACCGATCTCTCGGCCGCAGGAAAGACGGCGCCGTTTTTCCTGGTGCCCGGAGTTTGGAAAAACCAGCCGAACGGCTTCAAGAACCAGACGAATATTTCCAACGGCGCCCTTGGCTTCGGCGGTCAAGCGAAGGTGTCGTCGGTGCCGGCGATAATCCCCCATTCTGAAGTGACTTGCACGGATGACACGGTCTGCGCTTCCGTCAGCAACAGCAGCTACTGCCGAACCAGCAGGGGAATCTGCTCGGAGACCCCGAAATACGAGACCAACCTGACCACGCTTACGCTGGATCTCTCCTGCGGTTCGAATGGCTGTGGCATTCTCTGGCCGCTGGCCGACGCCGCGCACGGCGGCGATGGCTCGCTCTACGGACTCTGGGCGATCCTC
This sequence comes from Deltaproteobacteria bacterium, assembly GCA_023248955.1. Lineage (GTDB taxonomy): Bacteria > Myxococcota > Myxococcia > Myxococcales > JAHFDP01 > JAHFDP01. The sequence goes on along the minus strand of JAHFDP010000035.1, from coordinate 20,096 downwards.
ACGGATGCCAAGGCGCCCATGGATCGCTCCAAGGACAAGTGGATTTCGCTCGGCCGTTTCAACACCGAGGTCGATTTGCTGGCGGCCCAAGCCGGGAAGGAGCCGACGGCCGCCATCAACGTCTACAACCTCGCCGGGGTCAAGACCCGCAGCCTGGGTCCAACCGCCACGTTCACCCAACTTGGTGTGGTCGGCGAACCTGCCTTCGATCCCAAGACGCCGTACGACCTCGGAACCATCGGCTCGGTCAAGGGGACAGATCCCGTGACCAGCGCTTCGGTGATCACCACCATGAACGGCTATTTGGCCATCACGCTCGAAAAGTCGGGAGCCATCACCACCCTGACCCACGATCCTCGTCAACTGATGACGGTGCTGATGGAGAAGAGCACGGACAGCTACATCTGCGATCCGGTCAACTACACCGTCGACAACTGCCTGGCGCTCTTCTCTTCTGGCTTTGACAACACCTCTTTCACCGTAACGGGCTACTCCGCGTACAACATTCCGGCCACGGGCACGCAGTCGCGGGTGCTCAGCACCGGCAGCCCCTTCGGACCAGCGAGCGGCCCAACCGTCTTGCTCCAGGTCTTCACCACGGGCAATGTGAAGAACGGCCACCTCGTCATTCAAGCGACCGACCTCCCCGATCTCGCGCCCTATCACCTCAAGTACAGCGCGTGGCTCTTCGACACCGGCGAGGACCTCACCAAATACAATTTCATCAGCGTTGGAACGTTCGACGCCGCGGTCTCGGGCGAGGCTGGCAGCACCACCGGCATCTCCACCACGGCGCCGTTCGACGTTCCGTTTGATGTCTCTGCCGCCGACGGATTCCTGATTTCCATCGAGCCCGAGAACGCACCGCTCAACTGGCCAGGCAAGACCGCCGCGGGAACGGCGCCGTTCGTCCCATTCCTCATGTACTCGGGCTCGGTGCGGTAAGGAGCTGGTCTCCGGTGGCCAAGCGACTCTTCGCCACCGGGTGGCTATCGATCGTTGCATGCGTTCAGCCCGTAACGATCGATAGCCACGCCATCGCCGATGACCTCCGTTCGGACGCGAGTACGTTTCCGAACACGGTCGCTGACTCGCCGGCATTCAAAGCGGCGATTGACGCCGCCGTGCAAGCTGCCCTGCAAAAGGCGATCACCCAAAAACTCGTTTCGGTTCAGCAACAGCTCGATGCACTCGACGCCGGCAAGCTTTCTCTTGATGCCGATGGTGGAGTTACGGCGAGTGCCTTCACGATTACTCGTGACGGGGGAAACGCAATTTCCATCGGGGTCTATTGCGGCTCCGCACACGCCAACATCGGCACTGGAAACTCCGCGATTCAATGGGAATGCACCAAGGCCTGCGGGGGCGCCCGGCAGACTCACCTCTGCTCAATGGACGAGATCTCCCGAACGTTCCTCTCACGCCGCTTCACAACTAACTCTGAACTGCTACAGATCGGTGATTCATACATTGAGTATCCAGGCCACGACTGCTCTGGCTGGGCCAAGGGCTACGATCAAACAACAGATGATGACGGCGGATTGATACCAGACGGGTTTAATGCCGCAGGTAAACCCGCCCATTGCCTTCCGGAAGGTGACTTCGCATGCTGCCTCTAACTTCTGACGTCCTCGTCATCGGCGCTGGCCACAACGGCCTCGTCACGTCGCTCATGCTGGCCCGCGCCGGGCTCAAGGTCACCGTCCTCGAGGACAAAGACGTCATCGGCGGCGCCGTCCGTACTGAGCGGCCATTCACGAAAGTGCCGCAGCTCGCCACCTCCACCGGGGCCTACCTGCTCGGCCTCATGCCGCCGGAACTGCCGCAAAAACTCGGCATCGACTTGCCGCTGGTGCGCCGCGATCCGCACTACTTCCTGCCCACCACCGGCAACCGCTATCTCCTTTTCGGTTCCGACACCGCCGCGATGAAGCAGCAGTTCATCTCCTTCTTTTCGGAGCGCGATTGGCAAGCGAACGTCGCGCTGCAAAAAGAGATCGGCGCCATCCGCGACGACGTGGCGCCGACGTGGCTCGAGGAGCCGCTCTCCATCGAAGGCACCGCCGAGCGTTACGTGCGCCCCGCGCTGCGCCAAGTTTTCATCGACCTGTGCCGCAAATCGGTCGGCGACTACCTCTCGCGCTTCGATTTCAAGAGCGACTTGGTCCGCGCGATGTACGCGGTCACCGACGGCTTCTCGGGCCTCAATGGCACCTGGGACACGCCAGGCACCGGGATGAATTTTCTCGTTCACAACATGTGCCGGCTGCCGGGATCCGACGGCACTTGGATGATCGTCAAAGGCGGCATGGGGACCGTCAGCGGAAAAATCGCGGAGGCCGCGCGGGCCGCGGGCGCCACGATCGAGACGGGCAAAGGTGTCGAGCGGCTGATTCTCGAAAGAGGCGCGGTCGCGGGCGCGCTACTCAAGGACGGCACGGAAGTGCGCGCCAAGGTGGTGGTGTGCAACGCCGATCCGTTCCGCATGCAATCGCTGATCGGCCGCGACGCGCTGCCGCAGGATTACAACGCGCGCATCGACGGCTACCGCAAGGACGGCACGACGTTCAAAGTAAACATGGCGCTCAAGGGACTGCCGAAGTTCAAATGCCTTCCGGAAGATCGCGGCCAGTACGGCACCACGATCCACCTCCTCCCCGAGGAGAAAGACGTCATGCGCGGCCTGCGCGAAGGATTTGCCGCGGTGCAGGCCGGCAAGCTGGCCGAGTTCCCGACCATCGAGTGGTACATCCACACCACCGTCGACCCGACGCTGCGCGATCCCGCGGGGCACCACAACTCCGCGCTCTTCGTGCAGTGGGTGCCGTACGAGCTCAAGGGCACGACGTGGGAAGCCGAGGAAGAGCGCTACGTGAAGCACCTGCTCTCGATTTGCGACCGCTTCGCGCCGGGGACGAGCGACCTGGTAGCGGACACGTTCCCGCTGCATCCGGCGAAGATCGAGAAATACTTTGGCATCACCCGCGGCCATATTCACCACGTGGATAATGCCTTCGGATTCTCGGATCGATTGCCGTACGCGACGCCGATCGGAGGGCTCTATTCGTGCAGCGCGGGCTGCCATCCAGCGGGAAGCGTGATTGGCGCGGCTGGGCACAATGCGGCGATGCGGGTGCTCAAGGATTTGGGGCGAGCGAATTAACTTCGCCGCGTTGGATCTCTGGGCCGCGCTCTGGTTTGCACTACCCGTCATCGGCGCGGGCGCCGTGCACATCGCTGTGATTCGATCCGGCGCTCTCGCGAATCTCGCGCGCTTTCCCCTCGACAGCGGCATCTCCTTCGGCGGTCGCCGCCTCTTCGGCGCCAACAAGACCTTACGCGGTCTCGTGGTGATGCCACTCGCAGGAGGCGCGCTGGCCACGCTCCTTGACCTGATCCCGAATGCCCGGACCTGGTGCGTTTCCATCGTCCAAGCAGAACGGCCGTTCCTCTGGGGAGCCGCGCTTGGCGCAGGTTACCTACTCGGAGAATTGCCCAACAGCTTCTTGAAACGCCGGCTCGACATCGCGCCGGGCGACGCGGCTCACGGCAACACACGCGCCATTTTCTGGATCCTCGATCAGATCGACAGCCTCCTCGGCGTTCTTGCCGTCGCGCTTCTCTTCGGCTCGCTTCCGATCGCGATCGTTGAATGGCTTCTCGTCATCACGCTCGTTATTCATCCGTTCGCCGCCTGGGTGATGAAGACCATGGGCCTCAAACGGCGCGTGGGGTAAGACACACCCAATGCGCTGGACATTACCGAATATACTTAGTATTTTTCGTCTCTGCGCGGCGCCGGTGCTCGTTGGGCTTGCGTTTTACGCCCAAGACCGCGCGTTTCTCATCCTGTTCGCCCTGGCGCTGGTGAGCGACATCGTCGACGGCAAACTGGCGCGCTACCTGAACCAGACCTCCGAGTTCGGAACCAAGCTCGACAGCTGGGCCGACTTCGCGCTCTACATGACGGTTCCGCTCGACGCCTACTGGCTGCGCAACGATTTCGTGCGATTTCACGCCACCGTTTTCGTCGCCATCGTGCTCGCCTACACGCTCCCGGTGACCCTCGGTTTTTTCAAATACTCGCGGCTGACGAGCTACCACACACGCGGCGCGGTGTTGAGCGCTTATCTCATCGGCGCTGCTTCGTTCGTTATGTTTGCGAATGGACCCGCATGGCCGCTGCAACTCGCGACGTCCGTTTTGGTTCTTGCGGAGCTCGAGGAGATCGCCATCACCGCCTTGCTGCCGCGCTGGACGCCCAATGTGCCGACGCTCGCAGCGGCGCTGCGTTTGCGTGGCGCTGCCGCTAGCCAACCAGAGTAATGGCGCCCGGCGCGACGGCGATTTCGAAGGTATCCGCTTCCGTCAAGATTTCTCCGTCACCGAAAAATGTCATCTTGCGATCAACGCGTAACCGAGCCGCCGAGGCTGTGTGCACCTCGATGCCGTCGACCGGCACGCCCGCCAGAAGTTTGGCCAAGGCGGCCAGCAGCTCGACACGATCGCGCGCGCGAAAAATACACAACTCGAAGAAGCCATCATTCGTGTGCGATCGAGGAGAGACGCGCAACGTGCCGGCAACCGTCGGCTGATTGGCCACCAGAATCAGCGCGCTTTGGCAGCGAACCTGTTCATGCGAACCGCCTCTGGGAGGCGTGATTTCGATCGTGACGTCCTCGCAAACGAGTCGACGCATCACAATCATTTGCGCGGCGACGAGATGATAGATGCGCGATCCCAGCCGGCGCGCAACTGCCGCTCCGATACCTTTTCGCGCACGCAAAGCCTTGATGCCGGCGACAACCGCGGCGGCGGTGCCGATTCCACCAACCGTACAAAACGGATGGCCGTTCACCGTCAGAAGATCCCACCGATTTGCAGGCGCATGCACGATGCGCTCTGCCGCGCGCACCGGATCGAGCGGAAGCCCCAGCGCGCGAGCCAGATCGTTGGCAGTCCCCAATGGGAGAATGGCTAGCGGTCCATCGGCGCGCGCGCGCAACGCCGCGTTGAACGAACCATCGCCGCCCGCGATCACCGCCAACGCACCGTCTGCAACGCGCGCGTGCACGGTCGCCGACATCTCGTCTGCGGTTGCGGGATAGACGGTTTCGATTTGAAAACGCTGCGCGAGAACGCGCCGCACCTCGTCTTCCCAAGCGCCTCCCGAAGCGCCACGGGCGTTGCGGTTGATCATCAAACAAGCGTTTCGCGTGGAGACGATCACGCCGCGGGCGCTCGGCCGTCAGGCTCTTCATAGTGGCGATAAAGCGGATCCCGCACCCCATCGTTGCAGAACAACACGTGCTCAATGATCTAAGGGTGGCGAATGAGTTCCTTCTTTCGCGCCGGCAAGGGGATTTCTTCCGGTGACCTCTTCGTAGAGTGCCTCCGGCGCCAGGTCCAAGCCATCGGGCCAACAAATCGTCCCCCACATCGCGTCGACGTAGACCTTCTCAAACTCGCCGGGTTCTCCAAGCCGCGCAAAAACTCCCGAGAAGGGGACAAGTTTTGCAACGTCGATTTCTCCCGCAGCACCGTCATCGAACCGAAGGTGCAACCGAGTGCCGCCCAAACAGGACACCTCGGTAATTTTCACGATCATCATCTCACTCCAATGGCGCGATAGGTAGGAGAGGTTGCAGTGTTCGCGCCCGCTCCCAATCCGCGAGGAGGTCTTCGCGGTGAATAACGGTCCACTCGACGACCAGGGCGAACACGCGCGGAGGTAACCTCCCTGCAAGCAGCCCCGGTGGGTCGATGACGACAGATGCCTCATGTCCGCCATACCGCACATGGAAGTGCGGTGGAGCATGATCGTTGTAGAGCATCGCTACGACGATCCCGAGGAAGCGAGCAATCTCAGGCATTGGGCAGCAAACGATAGCATAGCCATCGAACCCCTGTTGCGGGCTTTAAATAGTTGCGCGGCTACTTCGCAACCACCCTCTTCCACGCTACGCCGCCGCGACCATCTCGCAACACCACCGCCACCGTTGTCCCCGTCGGTGCATCTATATTCATCGCCCGTCCCTTCACCGGTGGCGTTCCGTCATCGAGATCCGGCCGTGCGGTGAATACTCCTGCGGTCGCATACCAACGCACGAACAGTCCTTCCGGCCGTTCGCGGTAGCCTTCTGGCACCGTCGGATCGAGCTCGAAAAAAGTCTGCGCAGCCGACGGTGGCGCCGTCATCGTCAAGAGCAGCGGCGAGCCAGTCGCGGTCGCATCGATGAACGTTGGATTGGCGTTTTGAATCGCGGATGGCAGCTCGCTCACGGCGACGCGCAAAAACGCCGTCTGCGATTCCACGGTGCCCGCCGCCGCCTGTTCGAAGGTGCCTGGGCTCACCACCAGCAAAATTTCCGCGGAGACGCCAAAAAAGCGCAGCGGATCATCCGAGGCGCGGCCTGCGAAAATTTGCGACGAAGCCGCGTAGCTCGCCGTGGGCGCGGTGCCGAGCGAATGCACGGATGGATCGCGCGCCAGCGCCGCGAGATCGCGCAGGCGATCGCCGTTCGAGCAGACCGTGCCGTAGAAATTGTTGAGATCGGGATCGCAAGCCAGCCACGTGTAGGTCAGCGAACGACCACCGCCCTTGGGGTCGATCACCAGCGCGTCGAGCGCAGCGGTTTGGCCCGGTGAAATTTCTGGCGGCTCGGCACGGGCGGCCAGCAGACGAAGTTTGTCGACGATGGCGCCGTCTTCGTTCGGCAACGCGGCGGCGCAGCTCGCCAAAAATACAAACGATAGCGTTTGCAATACACGGGTCACAGCTGCGCCTTCAGTCCGATCGACGGAAAAAAGGGCACGCCCGAATAAGGTGTCCGCTCGGAGAAATCGTAGTTGTATTTCCACCGCTCGGCGTTGGCGTGGTTCGTGGCGTTCATCACGTCGAGGTACGCGCCGAGCGTCCAGCGATCGAAGGTCCACGCTTTGTCGGCGCGCAGATCCAACTCGAAGAAGTCGGGCAGCCGATCGGTGTTGGAATCGCCATCGATGGCGAAGGCACCTCCGTTGCGTGCGTCCACGACTGCGCGGGCCACGGGTGTCGTGGGATTGCCCGTCGCGTAGCGCAAACGCGCACCGACGGTAAATCCACCCGGCAGTTTCGTCGAGGCCACCGCGGTCAGAACGTGCGGCTGATCGAAATCGTAACGAACGAGCCCGCGGCCTTGGTGATCGTCGCGAAAGCTGCGGCTGAACGTGTACGCAAGCCACGCGAACGTGCCCGGACGCGGCGTCCAGCGCGCGAGCAGCTCGAGGCCGCGCGACGTTCCCGTGCCGGTGGAAACGAAATTCAATGGCGAAAGCACGCCGCCCGCACTCGGCGCAACAGCGGTGGTGAACGCGGGCAACTCGGAAAGTTGCGCCGCATAGCCGGTGATTTCCACCTGCCCCGCTTCGCGCGTCCAGACCGCGCCAACCGAAGCCTGCATGGATTTCTCGGGGAGCAGCGCCGGATTTCCGTAGAGCGGAATCAGCAAATCGGGGCGCGGATGTTCGTGGAATTGACCGGCCGCTGCCTTCAACGTTAACGCACCGCCACCGTAGTTTCCGAGATCGAGCGCCGCCGCCAAACGCGGATCGAGCCAGCCGTTCTTCACCAGATCCGAATGGTCGTAACGCAGGCCAGGCACGAGTGTAACGCGACCGAGCGTCACCGTTCCCTGCGCATAAATGGCCGGCTCGATCGCGGTCGCGGCGACCTTTTCGGTCAGAAGTGCCGCGCTGGCACCCGCGGCCGATCCACCCGCACCATTGGAAAACGGATTGGGCGACGTGAACGTGTAAGCGTAGCTGCCAACCTGCGCATCGAGGCCGCCGGCGAGGGTCAGCCATTGGGCGATCGGCGCGCGCAACTCCTCGCGCACCGTGGCCCGGTACGTCCTGGCGTGCGCCGTGACCGCGCGCGTCGCGGCCACATCGACGAGATCGAAACCGCCTGCAAGCTGCAACGCGCTGACCATCTTTCCGAGCGACCGCGTCCAGGAAACGAAAGCGCGATGAAAGCCCGTCGCGCTACCAACCGAATCACGCGGGTCGGCGTTGACTTGAGGAATTGTCAAGTCGAGATGATCCTGCGAACCGAGCACGCCGAAGTGCAGATCGCCAACACGCTGCTTGAGATCCGCGCGCGCCTCGTAGTCCCAAAAATTTGGCGCCACGGTGAGATCGGCGCCCGTCAACGGCAGCACCGCTCCGAGAATTTTCGAGAGGTAACTTCGCCGCGCGGAGACGAGAAACGTGCCCGTCTCCGGCGATCCGAGCGGTCCCTCGGCGAACGCGGTGGCGTTGACCAGATCCGCTTGCAGATAACCATGCAACCGATCGCCGCCAGCGCGGGTGCGCAGGTCGATGATGCCCGAAGTCGCGCGTCCGAAGCGCGCGGGAAACGCACCAGGAATGAAGTCGAGCGCGTCGATGCTGTCGGTGTTCACGACCGCCGTGAGCGCGCCCAAGTGAAACGCCAGCGGCACTTCGTCGCCTTCGATGAAAACCTTGGTGTCCTCCGGGGCGCCGCCTCGCACGATCAGAACGCCGAGCCCAAGTGGCGGCCGCGCCACGCCAGGTAAATCAGCCACCGCGCGCAACACGTCACCCTGCGTGCCCGGAACCACTTGCACTTCGTCGCGCGCCAGCGTGCGTACTGTGGCACCGGCGCCGCGCGGCGCAGTGATGGCGGCGCTGTAGGGATTGAGATCGTCCTTGGCGAGACGCACCAGAATTTCCGCCGGCAGCGCAGCATCGACAGTGGCGGAAAAGTGTCCGGGTGCGCTAACCACAATCTGCTGATCACCAGCGGGGGCATGAATTTCGAACGCGCCTTCTTCGTCGGTGGACGTCGAAGCACCGGCTATTTCCACCGTCGCGGCTGACAGCGGATCGCGCGTCCCTCGCTCGAGAACACGCCCCCGCAAGATCGCATCCCCGACCGTTGCGGCCACCGGTGGCGCCGCGAAATGCACGAGGTACCGAATCCGCACGGTCGTTTTTTTCCCATCCAATTCACCTGGCGCAAACGTGAGCGCGCGCGCCGCTTCCACCGCCGCCGTGTCAAACGCTGCACCCGCGGAGACCGCGACGTTCGCTTCGCTCACCGCACCCTCGGCCGAAATCGTCAGCTCGAGCTCCACGTCCGCGGCCAAGTCGCGAACCTCGGCGCCACCGGGATGCCGCGCAGCCAGTGGCGTCAACGGATGCGGCGGAACGAGCGCCGCCAGGAGCAGAGCGAAAAGCATGGCGGCGAAACTCTAACGCTCATCCTGGTAAAGTTCACGCCATGTCGCAGATGAATGCCGACGCACTTCACGCCCAGGCGCTCGATCACCTCACGCAAGGCCGCGCGGGGCCTGCGCTAGCGCTTGAACGCGAAGCGCTGGCGCTCGATCCCGCCCATCAACCGGCGCGATCTTTTTTGGGTACCGCGCTGGAAGCACTCGGCGATCTCGAAGGCGCGGCCGAAGCGATCGATGTACTCGCCGCAGCGTTGCCTACCAACTTCGCGTTGCGCGCGCGTGCGAGCGATCTCCATCGCCGCGCCGACCAGGCACGTGCGCGACGGCTGATCGGGAAAGACGTCGCCACCATTGCCCACGCCGGTTTTACGCACGCCGCTTTTCGCGATGCCGGAAGCGCGCCCGGCCTTCACGTTTGGCGCGCCACATTTGCGGAAGTGGAGGCGCGTCTTCGCCCCGACGGCCGCGCACAGCAGCTGGCCGTCCTTTTTTTCGACGCGCAGGCGTCGAGCGCGCGGCTCGATCTCTCCTACGGCGGTGTGGAGCTTGACGAGAACGGCAAGCGCGTTCCGCTCGACGAATTGACGGCCACCGCGATCGTTTTTTTCAGCGCCGCCCTCGGAATCGATCACACCGAAGCGCGACGGCTCTTCTCGTGGCTCGCGGACGCTGGCCCCGGCGGTGCACACGTGAGCGGCTGTCAGGTTGGCTGGATTTCACGCCAGAAAGCCGGCGCCGCCGAGGAGCACGGGCTTTCGGTGCGGGAAGAAAACTAGCGCTCGCTTCTACGCTCCTCCGTTTGCATGGGCGCTAAAATCGTCTATATTTAGCGTCATGGAACGCGTCAATTTGACACTCGAGAAAGAGACTTTTTTGAAGCTAAAAAGGTACTCAAAAAACGCCAAGAAGCCCTGCGCCACCGCTGCTCGCGCGCTCCTCGTGGAAAGCCTGGAACGGCACGAAGCAGTCGCGCGGCGCCGAGCACTTGCCGCTGACTACACCAAGGGCCGTGGCGACGCCCGCGCGCTGCTGGCAGACTTCGAAGCCGGCCAATTGGAGCTCCTGGACGATGAAGCCGACTGACCCAGTCGCCTACCAACGCGGGGAAGTCTTGTGGATTGCCTGCGATCCCTCCGTCGGCGCGGAGCCCCGCAAGACACGGACGTGCGTCGTGGTGTCGAATGACATCGCCAATCGATTCGGCGCGGTGGTCACCGTCGTCCCGACGCAGGAATACACAGCCGAACGGGCCGCACGAGCCTACATGGTCGACCTCCGCAAGCCCCGCTCGACGCTGACCTCGGGCCGCGTGGCCAATGCATCGATGGTGATGACCTACGACCGCAGCCGCGTGGTCGCCAAGGCCGGTCGAATCTACAAGGAGGCGCTGGAATCGCTGGACGCCGCGCTGGCGATGCATCTTGGGCTCAAGCTGCCCTGAGTCACTCCGCCAAATCGTGGATCCGCGCGTGGCGAACAACGTTGAGCGACCCATCTCGATTTGAAAGCGCTGCGGGCGCGCGCGGGCGCAGCCTTCTCGCTCATCGTCTGATGACTTGTTTCCTGGTCTTCGGCCGCAGCTTCTTCGGCTGTGTCTTTTTCTGACTCGGCGCCTTCGGTTGGAGCAACCGCGGCCGCTCGGGATGCGGCCGGTACAACAGCACGCTGCGGCCGATCACCTGCACCAGCTCTGCGTCCGCGCGGGCGGCGAGCGCGTCGGCGTCGTCGTGACGCGACTCGCCGCTCACCTTCACTTTGACGAGCTCGTGCGCCAGCAGCGCGGACTTCAGCTCCTCCACGAGCGCGTCGCTGACGCCTTTGGCCCCAACTTGAATGACGGGCGAAAGTCGATGACCGAGACCCTTGAGCTCTTGACGGTTGCGCGCAGTGAGATCCATGGCGGCAATGTGCCACAAAAAGTCAACCCGGCTGTAACCAAACTTGGGGGACCTCCGTATTGGACGTGAACAGCAACCTGCTGCATTGTTATCTTTTCATCACTTCAGGAGGTTCCATGCAACGCGCCGCACGAAATCTGATGAGCCTGGTCGTCTTCGCCGCATTCCAAAACGGATGCTACAAATATTCCGACAGGAGCGGTAGCAGCGATGGCGTCAAACTCATCAAAATGGACAGCAAACTCACGGCCGCCACCGCTAACGCCGATTTCCGCCTCATGGCCCGAGGCATGGCCGACGCGCTGAAGTTTTTGGGCGATTCCAAATTCGCCAGCAACATCTCCGGTGGATCCAACTCCGGTCCCAACTGTCCCTCCGGCCAAACCTGCCCCACCAGCCCACCAAGTCCGGTCAACAATTTCGACCACTCGAAGGATGCCGACAACGCCGCCGATTGGCTCGAGAAACACCTCCTCAACGATGCCCACTTCGACGCCGGTGCCTCGACGGAAACAAGCCTGCTCTACTGCCTGAATGGCAGCGATGCCTGCGTGCACGACAACGGGAACGGCGGCACCACGACCGACGCGAAATGCCAACAGGAGCTCGTCGCGGTGCCCATCTGCGTGCGCTTTACCGCGCAGGCCGACGACGCGCTGGATGGCGACCTCTTGCTCGGAAAAACGCACGATCTGAACCCGGCCACCTTCCACATCTCCAAGACCAAAGCCGCGGTTCAGGTGCATATCGCTGATGCCAAGGCTTCCGCGGAAGCGCTGATGGCCGCCGCTGGAGAAAGGTTGCCGAGCTCCTGGCCAGCCTTCGCGCAGGGCGCCGTCTCAGCCTCGCTCGAGAAAAAAGGCGATGGACTATTCACCGGCCTCCTCTCCGTCGATCAGGCTGTTCAGGTTTCCTTCGGAGCGGTCGGTGATCGTAAGTATTACAATGTATCGCTTGCCGTCGCGCCGGCACTCTTCACGGTCGCGCTCGATGCCAACAAGAAGCAGCTCTCGGCTGCACTGGATGCGAAAGCGCTCGATGCCGCGCTGGCCGCGGACATCCTCTTCGGCAAGGCGGGAGAGACCTGCGACACCGGCGGTTCGGACGGCAGCGGGTCGGGCGGCTCCGGCGGATCAAACGGCTCGGGCTCCGGCTGCACCACCACACCCGAGAAACACTACGACGGAACGTTCCTCGCGCACCTAGGCGGCGCCAGCGCCAGCGGAACGCTACTCGTCAACGCCACGACCGGCGACACGTTCTCCGTCAAAAATCTCGGACTGGGCGACGACACCACCAAGGTGCAGTTCCAGCCGCTTGCAGGTGTAGCCGCGCCGCTCCTCGCCATCGACGTAAACGCTACCTCGGGCCGTCGCTTCGACCTCACCGTCACGCAGAAGGGCGACGACACGCAGATCGACGTGGTGCCGTCACTCAAACTCGTCATCGCGCATGACTTTTCCGCCCTGGCTCCGCAATGGACCGACCTCAAAGGTTGGATGCTGAAGGCCACCAGCGAAGTCGCGCTCAGCGGCACTACGCCAGGCGTGCGCTTCCTGAAGCAGAGCGATTCCAGCAGCAGCTCCTCCTCCGGAAGCAGCGGGAGCGACTCGACGACGAACAGCACGCCGCAGGCGATGCTCTCCGTCGTCGCCGGCGACCTGGCGCTCAAGGCAAGCGGCATGATCAGCCTCAGCGACGTCTCGGTCTCGGCCACCGCGGGGCAGTGCCTCTTCTTCAAAGACGCGGGAGACGCGCATCCCTTCGCGGGCTTTACGGTCGGTAGCTGCCCGTAGAGCTCTATTTCCCTCCCCCTAGAGTCTATTTCCCCTCCCCTTTGACGGAGGAGGTTCAGGGGTGGGGGTACACGTCAATTGCATTCGGTTTCGCTCCCCCCTCCCCGCAAAGGGGAGGAGGGGAAATCTACAAGGGGAAATCCTGCACTAGACAGCGCCTCCAAGGTGCGCTACCGACGAGTGAAGGAGCTGCTCACCATGCATCGTTTCGTACTCGCAGTCGCCCTTGCTTTTTCCGCGCGCGCCTTGGCCGACGAGGAAGCGGTAACTCCCGCGCCCTCCGAATCTCCGGAAGCGTTTCGCGTCGATGGCAGCTACCGCCTGCGCTTCGGCGATCAGTCCGACATCCCGATCGATCAGGTGCGCGGCGCTAGCGGCCCGGCCACGTTCGATCGTCTCGGGCAGACGCGGTTCAGCCTGCACCGCTTGCGCATCGAGCCCAAGCTGTCGCAAAAGGGCAAATTCGAGTTCGGCATGCAACTTGATCTTTTGTCGGGTCTGCTCTCTTCGAGCCCCGGCGCGGCCAGTGACTTTGGCGGCCTCTCTTCGGCACAGAGATCCGGCAGCGGCAGCGCGCTCAACGGTTTTCAGGTTCGCAAACTCTACCTTCACTACACCACGCCCGTCGGCCTGGTGATGCTCGGACAGATGGCTTCCGAATGGGGCCTAGGGCTCATCGCCAACGCGGGCGACGGTGAAGAAAACGTCGACTTCGGCGACAAGCAGTTTGGCGATCTGGTCGACCGCGTGCTCTTCGCGACCAAGCCTCTCGCGCTGATCACCGGCGGCAGCAACAAGGAAGATCTCGTCCTCGCCGTCGGCGCCGACATCGTCTACAGCGACGCCACCGCACGGCTCTTCGTCGACGACACACAGTTCAACTTCCACGTCGCCGACAAAGCGTACCAAGGCCTGGCGGCGCTGCGCTGGAAAGGCGAGCACGAGGAGCTGGGCGTCTACGTCGCGCGGCGCCACCAGACCTTCCGCACCGCGGCCTCCGATACGCTCGACGTCACCGTGGGCGACGCTTATTTCCGCTCGAAGGAACCCTTCTTTGGTTACAACCTTACGAGCGAGGGCGAGGTCACGGTGGTCAGCGGATCGACCAACTACCTGCGCAACGTCAACGCCGCAACGCTCGCCGTGCGCCAAGCCGGAGCGGTGTTGCGCGCGGCGTTCGGCAAGGACGGCACCGACGGCGGCTTCGAGCTCGGTTACGCCTCGGGTGACACAAATCCGTTCGACGCCACAGCCTCCAACTTCTCGTTCAACCGCGATTACAAAGTCAGCTTGCTTCTCTTTGACGAGCTGGTGGCCTGGCAGTCCGCGCGTTCCGCCGCGCGCCTCTCGGACCCCGCCCTTCTTGGCCAGGCGCCCAACGGCATCAACCTCTTGCCTACCAACGGCGCGGTGACCAACGCGCTCTACGCGAAACCCACCATCCATTGGCGGCCGCTCCCTCGTTTGCAGCTCGTGGGCGCTGTGCTCTGGGCGCGGGCGGTGAACGATCCCCTCGACGTCTACAACTCGTTCGCGTCGGGCGGTTCGCGCGTCAACGCCTTCACCGCTCCGGTCGGGAAAAACTACGGCGTCGAGTTAGACGGTGGCGTGAGCTACCGCTTCGCGCTGTCCGATCCGCTCGAATTGGTGCTGGGCCTGCAAGGTGGCGTTTTGCTACCTGGCGATGCCTTCACGCTCGCCGACGGCAGCGCGCTGGCAACGATCTACGGTGGACGCGCTCGCGCCACCTTGACCTGGTAATACGAAACCACTCGTTTGCGCTACTTGACATAAAATCAATTCGCGGAGGCAGGCCTGCGACGCTCGATCGCCGCTCTTTTTCTGACGCTCCTCGCCGCATGTGGAGGCGATGCGCTCAGCGCGCTCGCGCCCGCCATTCCCGCTGGTGGTCCGCGTGTGCTCTTCGATTTGACCACGCGGCCACTGCCCACCGTGCCGTTTCCCAACGACATCGCTGCGCGGCCCGACCCCACCTCGCCGACCGGCCTGCGCATCAACGCGTCACTCGTTGCGCCAACTCTGGTTGAGCACAACGTGCGCGTCAACTTCGACACCGTCGACGGCTGGGGCACCCTGTCGCCGATCTCGGTGAACTTCGACTCGCCGATCGACTACCGAAAACTCTACGCCATTCAGAACGACACCGACGCGGGGAACGACGGCGTCTACGTCATCAATTTGCACACCGGCGAACACGTGGCGCTCGACTTCAGCAGTGGAAACTTCCCCATCGTCCTTCCCAAAACGGACAACTATTTTCCGAACGATCCGCTCAGCACTCAATCGAACCTGCTCTTCGCTACCACTGGCGCTCAGCCCAATTTTATTCACGACGTCGATCCCGACTGGGAGAAAACGCACACCGCGCCGCAGATGTACGACGACCTGATGACGTTCTGGGAGCGCGCCACTAACACCATGCTGATCCGTCCGGTGCGACCGCTCGATCAGCAGACGACGTACGCGGTCATCCTTACTGATCAGATCGTCGGTGCCACTGGCAAGGCCGTCGATTCGCCGTTTCCCGGCATCAACCACGCCGCGCAGACCGCCGCGTTGCGCGGCCTGCCGAGCCATCTTCCGTCCGGCGTGGATCTCTCGCACGTGCGCTTCGCCTGGAGCTTCACCACGCAGTCCACCACGGCGGATCTGGAAGCGATCCGCGAAGGCCTTTACGGTCGCGGGACGTTGGGATGGCTCGCGGACGCGGTGCCGGTCACCAGCGCCAAAAATGGCGTCGCGCAAACCGTGATGAAGCTGCTCCCGCAGGTCGACATCACCCCCAACTCGCCCAACACCTACGTCATGTCCAGCGAGCAAGTGCGCGGCGCGCTGAAGAAACTCGCCGCCGCCTATTTCGGTTGCGATCCGATCGCCGATCCGTCGTGCGGCGGGCGGTTCGCGCCGCTGGTCAACGAGCTCAAGTTCGTCGACTACTTCGTGCTCGGCAGCTACGACACACCGAATTTCCTCGACCCAGCGACACACGGAAATGTCCCGGCAGGTCCGGCCTACGACGCGGTCTTTCACGTCGATCGCTTGGCTGGAACCGTGAACGGCGAGAAAACGATCGCCACGCAAAAAGTCTATTTCTGGATGACGATTCCTAAGACCACCGACAAATTCAAACCGCCCTTCCCCGTCGCGATCTACGGCCACGGCTACACCAGCGAGCGCAGCGAAGGCCTCGCGTTCGCTGGCGCGCTGGCACGGCAGGGCATCGCCTGGGTGGGCATCGATTCCTTCGGTCACGGCATGGGCGCCGACACGCGCTTCACCGTGCAGACGGCATTCCCGGGGCTTGGCCTAACGCCGCTCGCGGAGTCGATCACGCGCGGCCGCGCCCGCGACCTGGACAACGACGGCAAGCCCGATTCCGGCGGCGACTTCTGGACCGCCGACACGTTCCACACGCGCGACGTGGTCCGCCAATCGGTCATCGATTGGATTCAGCTCATTCGCCTCTTTCACACCTTCGACGGAAAAGTGCAGATGCCGTCGATGCTCGAGACCGGAAAAACCGTCGTGGCCGGTGACTTCAACGGCGATGGCATTCCCGACGTGAGCGGCCCGGACGTTCTCCCCGATGGCACACACAATCCGGGCAGCGACTTTTTCGTGTGGGGGATTTCGCTCGGCGGCATGCTCTCCGGAATTTTGCCGGCCATCGAGCCCTCCGTCTCCGCCGCGGTGCCGGTCTCCGGCGGCGGCGGCATGGCCGACATCGGCATTCGCAGCATCCAGGGCGGCGTGGTGGAAGCGGTGTTTCTCGAGGTGATGGGACCCTTCATTTTGAGCTGCAAATGGAACACCGATTTCGGCAAGTGCTACGACGACGGCGATCTGGCCAAGGGCTGCACGACACCCGAATGCGCGCAGCAGGACGCCTTTGCCTGGGACGCGCAGCTCGTCAACGGTCAACACACCATGCTGATCGCGCGCGGCGAGCACATGAAAGCCGCTCCGGGCGATCTCGTCAAAGTGGAGAACCTGACCAACGGCCAGTTCCGCGTTCAGGTGGCCGGCCCCAAGCTCAAAATCCGCATTCCCATTCCCGCGGACGGCCCCATCTACAACGTCGACTACAGCAAGGATCCTCAGCACGAAAAAGGCGTGTGGGACATGACACCTGGCCATTTCCGTGAGGGCGACAGCATCCGCATCACCGTCTGCACACCCAATTCCGATGCCACGGACTGCTCGAGCGCGCCGCCCAAGCAGGTCATCTCGACGTTCAAGGATCTCGAATACGATTTCACGAGCCAGGCGCGCGGCCACGTGCAGACGCCACCCGCTTTCTTGGGCCGAGAATTTCCGCTGGGGTCGCCGCTCATCTCGGTGGCGCGCGGATTCGGTCTCGAACGGCAGTCACCGGACTTTCGTCGCTTCATGAGTCTCGCCCAAACGATCCTCGAGCCAGCGGACACCGCGTCCTATGCTCCGCACTTCTTTGAGAAGCTGCTCGCCGCGCGCGCCGGCCGACCGGCCAACGTCATGGTGATGGCCACCGTCGGTGACATGAACGTTCCTGTGAATACGGGCATCGAAATGGCACGCGCCGCCGGCGTGATCGACGACGCCACCAACAAGATTCTCATCAGCCACCACGTGGTCGAGGCGCTCTCGAAGCTCCCGCGATTCGTGCCCAACCAACCCGGATATACCGGCGGCGCTCCGAAATTCGACGATGTGTTGTGCAACGCGAATTCGCATTGCGACAAACCGCCGATGCTGCTCGACCCCACAGGCTACGCCTGCGCCGACGACGGGACCGACTGCCTGGACGGATTCGGTGCACCGCGACTGGTACCGCCACTTCGCAAACAGCTCGAGCGCAAGACCTGCACCGATGCGCAATCTGCGACGTTCCAAAACTGCGGCGTGAGCGCGCTGTCGATGCCCTACCTCAGCCCGAAAGGCGAGCACGGCTTCGACATTCCCAACGTGACCGTGCCATTCGACATGAACAACTATCTGGTCAACATGGTCGCTCGCTATTTCGCAACACGCGGAAAAGAGATCTTGCACGACCGTTGTCTGTCGGCCGAGGTCGATCTGAATCAATCGAAGTTCCACACGGCCTGCGAGTTCATGGCGCCTAACCCGCAGTGATCGATCGCTTCATCAACGTTCGCGGGCTGCGTCTCTCGGCTCGCGAATGGCGCACGGCGGCGCAGGGCGGAACGAAGCCCGTGCTCATGCTGCACGGGTACCTCGATCACAAAGCATCGTTCGATCTTTTGGCGCCGCTGTTGCCGCCACCGCTCGCACCGATCGCCATCGACATGCGCGGGCATGGTGATTCCGATCGCGTCGGACCGGGCGGTTTTTATCATCTCGCGGAATTCGTGGCCGACACGCTCCTGGCGCTGCGCGAGCTGGGCATTTCACGCGCGCCGATCATCGGTCATTCGCTCGGTGGCATCGTGGCCAAGCTCGCGGCAGCCGCGTCGCCGGATCTCGTCGAACGCGTCGTGGCGTTGGAAGCGTTGGGACCGCTCACCGCCGAAGCGGACGAAGCCGCAGAGCGTCTGGGAAGCTACGCAGCGGGCCTAGCGCGCGTGAGGACGGAAGCCCGTGCACATCCTTCACGAGAGGCAGCGCTGGCGCGGTTGCACGATGCAGCGCCGCAACTTCCGCCGCACGCGCTGGAGCTGATGCTGGACGGCGGCGCACGGCGAACCGAGGGCGGAGGCTACGTTTTCAAGCACGATCCGTTACTGCGTGTGCGCTCGCCGCATCCCTATTCGGAAGCCCACGTGCTGGCGATGCTGGGCGCGATTCGTTGTCCGGTGCTTCTCGTCTACGCGGAGCCAAACACCGCACCGCTGCCGCGGGAGATCATACGTGCGCGCGCGAATGCCATCGCACAGCGGGAAGAGCACGTCATCGCGAACGTTGGTCACCATCTTCATCTCGAGGTTCCCCAGAAAGTGGCGGCGGCGATCGTGCCGTTTCTTCTCCGCTAGAACGATACTCATTCCATTGAGTAGTTTTACTCAATGGAATGAAGAGCAACCTCATTCTTGACGCGCTAACCTCCTCGTGTTTCCTTCGTTCGAGGGGAGAAACCATGCCGAAGGACTCGCTCACCGTCACCGACAACCGCACCGGACGCACGTACGAAGTGCCCGTCAACGATGGCACCATCCGCTCGATGGATCTTCGGCAGATCAAAGCCTTCGAAGGCGACTTCGGGTTGATGACCTACGACCCGGCCTTTCTCAACACTGCCGCTTGCCGCAGCAGCATTACTTTTATTGACGGCGACAAAGGCATTCTCGAGCATCGCGGCTATCCCATCGAGCAGCTGGCCGAGCGGTCGACTTACCTCGAGGTGGCCTACCTTCTGCTCAACGGCGAATTGCCAACCAAGTCCGAGCTCGACGCGTTCGTGCACGACGTCACACACCACACCTTCCTGCACGAAAACACCAAGGGCCTGATCGAAGGTTTTCGCTACGACGCGCACCCGATGGGACTGCTCGTCTCCACGGTCGGCGCGCTGTCGACGTTTTATCCGGACTCCAAGAAGACCAAAGACACGGACATCCGCCGCGCGCACATGGTGCGGCTCATCGCCAAGATGCCAACGCTCGCCGCTTGGGCGTACCGCCACTCGCTCGGCATGCCCTACGTTTATCCGGACAATGAGCTCTCCTACACCGGAAATTTTTTGGCGATGATCAAACGCATCGCCGAACCGAAATACCAGCCCAACAAAATTCTCGAGCGCGCGCTCGACGTGCTTTTCATTCTGCACGCGGACCACGAGCAGAACTGTTCCGCCAGCGCGGTGCGCGCGGTGGGATCGTCGGGCGTGGATCCCTACTGCGCGGTAGCGGCTGGCGCGGCGGCGCTCTACGGCCCGCTGCACGGTGGCGCCAACGAAGCGGTGCTGCGCATGCTTAAGCAGATCGGATCCAAAGCCAACGTGCCGTCCTTCATCAAAGAGGTGAAGGACGGCGAAGGGCGGCGACTGATGGGCTTTGGGCATCGCGTCTACAAGAGCTACGACCCGCGCGCGAAGATCATCAAACGCATCGCCGAGGAAGTTTTCGCAGTGACCGGAAAAAATCCGCTGCTCGACATCGCCGTCGAACTGGAGCGCATCGCGCTATCGGACGACTACTTCATCA
>JAHFDP010000034.1 GCA_023248955.1 Deltaproteobacteria bacterium | reverse complement strand
TCTCGACTTTGATGGTGTCGTCGATTTCTGGGTAGACGAAGACGGAAGCGAACGAGGTCTGGCGGCGCGCGTTGGCGTCGAACGGGCTGATGCGCACCAAGCGGTGCACACCGATTTCTGGCTTGAGGTGCCCATACGCGTAGGCCCCACGCACGATGAACGAACCGCTCTTGATGCCCGCCTCTTCCCCGGGCTGAAAGTCACCCTGTTCGATTTCCCAACCCTTGCGCTCGGCAAATCGCGTCAGCATGCGCCAGAGCATCTGCGCCCAATCCATCGACTCCGTGCCGCCCGCGCCGGCGTTGATTTCCACGATGGCGTTGCAGCGATCCTGCGGAGCGGAAAGCATGCGCACGAATTCCATGGCTTCGATGGCCGTGCGCGCCGCGGTCAATGCCTGCGTGGCTTCCGCGTCCGTCGCAGCGTCGCCGGCCTCGCCGGCCAGCTCCGCATAGGCCACCGCATCGTCGAGCGTCCGCACCAAACGCTCGAAATCCCCGACCGTGGCTTCCAAGCTCGACTTTTCTTTCAGGAGCGTCTGCGCCCGGGCGTTGTCATTCCAAAACGCCGGTGCGCCAGCCTCTACCTCGATGGAGGCGATGCGCGCGCGCTTTTTCTCGACGTCAAAGTCCCCCCCGCAGCGCGTCAAGGCGCGTCCGCAGTTGGGTCAATTCCTCGGTCATTGCCAATCCTCGAGCGGCGGTTAGGACTTCTCCCAAGCTTCTTTTGCCGCTGGTGTAGCAGAACGATCGGGTTCCGATCCGCCGCTTCCACCGCCACGCCGCTTGGGTGTCAAAATCATCGGGGTCTCTTCTTCCTCGGGCGAGGGCTCGGTCACCGCAACCACGCGTTGAGATGCAGCCGGCGTGAGCGAAGGAGCGGCCCCACCAGCGGCATTCTCGGCCACCGCACGCACCAAGGCTCCACGCGCAATCGCGGACGGTGAACGGCCGGTGCGACTTGCTAGCTCTTGAACTGCCTGGGCCAACTGCGGCGACACCCGCAGGTGCAACACCTTGGCACCGGACATCGCGGCACCGAGCTGCTCGAGCGCGCCACCAGGCCGAGCGACGTGAAAATCGCCCGACTCCATCATGCGCTTGATGAGACCAGCCAGCTCGTCGCGGGTCATCCAGGCGCCGTCAAAAAGCACGCGCTCCGCGTCTAGGTCGACCTCGAACACTTCGCTCATCGACTCCTCCTGGGTCTGCTGGCGACCACCTTGGAAGTATCCACCATCCCGCCTTCGCGCACCATCCCCGCTTGGCCCAGGAGCCGATCTTCGGCGCGCGCCATTCGTACTGCATCGGACGGGATTTCGTGGTCATGGCCGAGGAGGTGCAAAAGACCGTGGGCTAAAAGTCGGTGCAGCTCGTCGGACAGGGGGTGGCCGCGTTCAGCCGCTTGGCGACGCGCGGTGTCCAGCGAAATCACGACATCGCCGAGAAGGCGCGGCCCGTGACGCGTCTTTGCCATCGGAAAGCTGAGAACATCGGTCGGACGATCTTTTTGGCGAAAGGTGGCGTTCAGCGCGCGAATGCCGCGGTCGGTCTCTACGACGAGCGAGAGGTGCGCAGTGGAAAGGTCAAGCTCCTCGAGAAACCGGGCGGACGCTGTTCGAAGCACACGGCCCGCATAGGCACCACGCGGATGTCGGACGAGCAACGCGATCACGGAGTCCGCGGTCCGCTCTCCGACGGTGCTGGTGCTGCCGGCCGCCGCGTTCGAATGCCGATGATCAAGCCAAGGACGGCCCCAGCAATTCCAAAAGCCAGTTGCGTTTGGAGCAAGCGCCGCATGGCCCAGTCGATCGCGCCGGTGCAATTCACCATCGGTGAGCTGACACCCGCAGGCGGCGCCGCGTACCAGCTGATGAGCTGCGGCCCGAGAAAGCTGGCCGCCAGCGACATGAGTGCCGCAACCACCGCAGCCGTGCCGAACGCGCGTTTCATAGCGCTGACATACTCGATTGGGCTAAGGAGAGACACCATGGAAAAAGGGTACGGACAGGGCGATCCCCGCATCGCCGCTTATGCGGAACGCGTTCTGGCGCCAGAAGACGCCATCCTCGCTGAGGTACGCGAGCGCTCGATTCGCGAAGGACTTCCAGCCATTCAAGTCAGCGGTCTCGATGGACGTCACCTCGAGGTGATCGCTCGCGCTTGCGGTGCACGTCGCGCCGTCGAGATCGGCACATTGGGCGGCTACTCCGGCATCTGCCTTCTGCGCGGAATGGGTACCGGCGGCGTTCTCCATACTTTCGAACTGGAGCCGAAAAATGCCGAGGTGGCCAGGGCGTCGTTCGCCAAAGCCGGCTTTGCGTCTGCCTCGCACATTCACGTTGGGCCAGCGCTGGAGCGGCTTGGCGATCTGGCGAACGAACCTTCCTTCGATCTCGTTTTCATCGACGCGGACAAGGTGAGCTATCCCGCCTATCTCAACTGGGCTGCGCAACATCTTCGCCTAGGCGGGGTCGTTCTGGGAGACAACGCCTTTGGCTGGGGCGGCGTCGCCGATTTGCCGAGCAACGAATCGCGCTCGCCGGAACAGATTGCGTCGCTTCGCGAATTCAACGCGACGCTGGCGAACGGCGGGCGATGGAAAGCCACGCTCTTGCCGACGGCGGAAGGCCTGGCCATGGGGGTCAAGATTCGCTGAATTGGTTGTCTCAAGTTGAGGTCCGACGTCTCAATTTGAGACTCGAGCGGGTCCAATGGCTCCCGCTCGAGTCTCGGTTTTTACTGCTGCACTGGCGGCTGCGGCGCCGGCGTCTTCGGCTTCCGAGGACGCTTCGCTTTGCCCGTCTTACCCTTCTTGGTCTTGCCAGACTTGCTGGGCGTCTTCTTGTGTTTCGCCTTGGACCCGCTTCCACCCTTCACGAAACGACCGTTGGGACCGCGAGCCGGAGTGGCCGCGGCGACCGTCGCGCTCCCGTTTCCGCCACCCGTGACTCCCGTTCCCGTACCGATTTTCTTCGACTTCCGTGCGTGTTTTGCCTTCTTGCCCTTGCTGGACTTGGTCTTGCGCGCTTTCGGGGCTTTCGCCTTGTGCGCGCCCGGACTGGCTGCCGAAATACCGCTCCGGACGCCAACCACACGCGCCTCTGCATTCACCGGTGCGCCCATCAAGAACAGCGCTGGAACCATCCCCGCCACCCATTTCAACATCCGCATTGCGTCTTCCCTCTTTCAAAACGCGGCCTTTTGGGCCGCAAGAAACCATCCCGAGCCCCATTGCTCGTCATGGTGTGGATGAGCAAAGCAAACAGCGGGCCAACGCCGAGCATCGATCGGCCGCTCGCCCGCTTGCGGAGTTTACGTGCGGTGCCTAACTGAGAACGGATGATATGTTTCGAAAGATTTAGGGAGCCTTATGACAACGGAAAACGCGGAGGAGTTGCATCCCGACGAGCGCGTTCTCCTCGTGGAGGAGGATGCCGATCTGCGGGAGGCGATGGCCGGATGGCTCGAGGAATCTGGCTACAATGTCTCGACGGCAGGCAACGGCGCGGAGGCACTCAATCTCCTGCGAGCCGGACTCGTTCCCTGCGTCATCCTCCTCGATTTGATGATGCCTAAGGTCAATGGTTGGCAGTTTCGCGATGAGCAGAAAAAGCATGCGGCGTGGGCTGAAATTCCGGTGGTGGTGGTTTCGGCCATGGCCAACTTGAAAGAGCGGCCAATTGATGCCGCAGCGGTGGTGCAGAAGCCGGTGAATCTGAAGGTGCTGACGGGACTGCTCGACAAGCACTGCTGACGGCGGGGCTCACCGAGTCCGACGTGTCTCCCGCTTTCCATATTTCTTCGAGGCCTGGGCGACGCGGAGTCTCGTAGCTGGGACCGGAGGCGTTTTTCTGCGGCTAACGAATCTAACGGAACCGCCGTAGCCGCGCTGCGACAATAAGCCCAAACAGGAGGTCCAAGAGCGACGCCGGACCGCTCCCCGAGCATCCGCAGCCGGCACAGCCTTTACTTTTAGGGGTGGAGGGCGCCGATCCCGCATCGCTCGTATCGCCGGCGTCCGCATCGCTCGTGGCACCGCCGTCCGTGCCTCCATCCGCGCCACCCGCGTCCAACTCGCCATCCCCGCCGTCCGTGCCTCCATCGACGGTACCCGAATCGACCCCGCCATCGACATCGCCGCCGGCATCCCCCGCATCCATCGAGCCACTGTCGACGGAACCGGCATCGTTGCCCCCGTCGATGTCTCCAGCATCGTTCCCGGAGTCGGCAACTCCTCCATCTGCATCGCCCGACACTTCGATGGCGCCGGTGTATGTCACGAAGCCGCCGTCGCCGCCCACGCTCCAGACCGCGGCAAGATGCGTATCGGTTCGCGCGAGCGCCAGCGAATCGTAGAGGTCCGGGCCCTTGGCGGTGACATCGGTGAGGTGCCACGCGGTCTCGGTCAACGCCTTCTCGCCGTAGAACATCCGCAGTAGGCCAGACTCCTTGACCGTGCAGGCCCCATCGACCCAGGCGGCGTGCAGCGTTCCTGCGCCGTCGACGACCAGCCGTGCGCTCTGTGCCTGTCCCGAGCCCGGATGGATCACGACAGGGTCGCTCCAGATTCCGTCCGGCGCGCGCCACATGTACTTCACCTTGGGGTTGTAATCGAGGCCGTAGAAGATCGCCGACCAGATCACATGCCACGCGCCGTTTGAGTCCACCGCGATCTGGGGATCGCCATCGAAGCTCGTGAATCCTTGAGGCTCAAAGCGCTTCGAGCGCACGACGGGATCGAGCTGTGTTGCGCCGTCGCCCGAAACAGCCACGATGCGCCCCTCTGGATCGAAAGCCGCTCCGCTGGCGCCGCCGACGTTGGCGATGAGCGGGGAGGCCGCTCCCTGACACGCGCCTTGGGCATCGAAAATACGCAGCAGACCCTGGCCCACGAGCCATGCACCGCCCTTGTCGAGGAGCAGCGGTCCGATCCGGTCGCTGGTGGCGCAGTCCGCGCCCCAATTCATGCCACCCCCATGGGGGCTGTAGCGATTGACGTGGAGGGGGGGGTCTTTGCCGTGGGTGTAGCCGAACACCGCGACGCCGTCCGCGGCCCCCGCGAGGAAACCGGGCCAGATGTTGATCTGTCCCCCGGTGGGGTCCGCGTCGCTCCACGCGCCGCCGCTACCCACGACGTAGTAGAGCGTCGATTTGGACGGTTCCCACCAGGGGTCGCTTTTTTTCACGCTGTTCGTGACGATGTGGAGCGCGTTCCCCGCGATGGCCGCGCGCGGGTGGTTGCCAGAGGTGGGCACGCTGGTGGTCTGCGCGTCGCCGGAAAGATGGATCTGCGCGTCGCAGGTTGGGTGGCAGCCGGGAAGGCTCCAGGTGAGCGTGGCGTGATCGCCAAAGGGCGACCACTGCAGCGCGTTCCCGCTGTAGGCGAGTTGGAGCTTCACCATGTCGCCGGGCGCGAGTGTGGCGGAGGAGGGGCTCACCGTGAAACCTGGCGCTCCCCAGAGCGCGAAATCGCCGTTGATGGAGAGGTGACCCACGTTGGTGACAGGCAAGGTCATACTTCCCGCGCTCCCCCTGCCGAGGAAGAAGTCGCCGCCCCCCAGGCGAAGCGCCAGCACCGCGCCTTTGGCAGAGAGGGTAGCTCCCCCCGGTGTGTTGCTGTCGAGTGCGAGGGTACCCGCGAAGTCGCCGTCGCAGGAGTTGACCGCGTCGTAGGCGATGGCGAGGTTCTTCGTCTCGCCCGGTTGAATCGTCAGCGCCCCCGCGGGGCTCACCGTGAGTCCCGCGAGGGAGGACTTCCACCCCTTAATCCGCAGCGGAGCGTCGCCATCGTTGCGCAGGTTCACCCTGATCGTCGGGGTGTCGCCGTAGGGCACGTCACCAAAATCGATCGAGGGTGGAGAGAAGACGGGCTTGGGCGCGGTAATCTTGCCGTGGAGCAGAACGTTCACGGCAAGCCCATCGGTCGCGCAGGCCGCCAGCTTGCTTTCAACCAGTCCAGGCCAGAAGGCCTGGAGCGTGACGGAGAGGGTCGTCGAGCCATCGGCGGACGCGGTGATGGGAGCGTTGTCGAGGAAGAATGGGTAGGAATTCGACAGCTCGCTCAACACCCGTGCCTTCGGGGTTCGGTTAATGAGGGTGAACGTGCGCGAAGCCGAGGTGCCGGTTTCTACCGAACCAAAGTCGAGATCGGTCGCGCTGACGGAGAAGGGTCGAACATCGAGCTCACTCACTTGGCGGCCGGCGGCCCAGACCCACTCGGTGAGCATGATGCCCTTGTCGTCGCTCTGTGCGATTCGGCTGCCGCCCTGGTCGTAGTGGTCGACACGCCTGCCCTGGCAGCCATCGTGGGAGCTGATCATCCGCAGGCCCTGGCCGTCGTAGAGGTAGGTCGCGAGGTCCTGCTGGTTTTTACCGGTGCCATTGTCGTAGCGCAAAACCTCTCGCAGCCGGCCCTCCACGTCAAAGTCGTAGTTGTAGTCCTGCGCGCCCGGGTCGACGAGGGTCGTGAGGTTTCCTTTGCCTTGGTAGTCGTAACCGAAGCTCTGGTTGTCGCGGCCCGACACGCTGGTGAGGCGCCCGGAGGTCGGATCGTACGTGAAGGTGTTGGCGACGCCGTTTTGCTCCTCGGTCAGCCGATCGCCGGCGCCATTGTAGGTGTAGTGCAAGTTGCCCCAGGTACCCTGCGCATCGGTGAGCCGGTCGAGGTCGTCGTACTGGAATGTCGTCGACTCTGTTGAGTCGAGGTGGTCGGTGAGCTCTGTGAGATTGGCGAGCTTGTCGAAGGTGTAATCGAGATCGAGCACCGGCGCGGTCCCCTGCGCGGTCAAAAACTTGGGTCGCTGCATGGCATCTGGAGTGAACGTGGCCGAGACGCCGTTCCCATAGGAGAGCGCGACCACATTGCCGTTCGAATGGTAGCCGACGTGGCTCACGTAAGTCGTACCAGCCGTTTCATCGACCACCGAATCGACGCGATGATCGCCGTCGCGCACGTAGTGGATGCTGCGGCCCGACGGGTAGATGAGGTGATCGAGCGCGCCATACGCGTCGTAAACATTTTCCGTGACGTAGGTGATGCCGTTCACCAAGCTGGTGCGCTTTTTGAGCCGGTCGGAGGTCGAATAGTCGAAGGTATGCGTGCCAACCGAATCGGTCATCCGATCGATGAGATTGGGCCCGACGTAATGGAAGGTATCGTGCGCGTTCGCGTTGTTGCGTTGAATGCTCGTCGGGCGGCCGAGCAGGTCGATGCTTGTGAGCAGCTCGGCGACGCGGTCCTCGAGATTCGCATCGCTGCAGTGGGAGACATCGCGGCTGCGGCAGCGCAAATGGCCCGCGCTGTCGTATCCATAGTAGGTGTCGCCCGATTCCGGCTGCGATTCATGAATCACTTTTTTCTGAAGGTCGTATTCAAGGGTGCGCTTGCGGCCCGCATAGTCGATTCCGGTGAGCTCGCCGCCGATGAGGTAGCTGTACATGTCGGTCGCCGGGGCGCTCTCACCGGTGAGCTGGACACGGGTCAAGAGACCCTTGTCGGGTCCGCCATACGAACGCTGTGTCTCCACCACTCGCCGCTTGGTCGCGCCGCCGATCACGGTGGCGATCGTCATGGTGTCGGCGCCGTTCTTATCGCCATAGGTGTATTGAATGGCCGACCCGTCGTTGCGCGTAACCGACACGAGCCGCGCAAGCGCGTCGTAGATCATGGTGCTGCCATCGGGCGCTGTGGCCGATGCGGTAGGCAGGCCCTGGAAATGGACGCGGCCGAGTGCGTCGTACTCCTGGCGCACGAAGCGTCCCGCGGAGTTACGCTCCATTGTTTGCCGTTCGAAACCGTCGACCTCGATCTCGCGCCAACTCGCGCCTTGCGTGGTGCGGGTGATTCCGTCGAAACCGTCGCGGTTGGGATAGGTCACCAGGGTGGGAGCTTCGCCCGAGCCGTCCGGTTGGGCGATTTGTGTGACGCGGCCGAGCGTGTCGCGCACAATATTGCGGATGTTGCCGCGGCCATTGGATTCGCTTTGCAGCGTTCCGTCGAGGAAATAGGTGCGCGTCACGGTGAAAAGTTCGCTTGAAGTGCTGCAATCGGGCGCCGCCGCGCCATATCCGACGCTGATCGGCTGGCCGCTCACGTAATCGCGGAAACTCTCGCACGTCCCGTTGGTGGGATTGTCACTGGTGCCGCCGCTGTAGTGGATTCTGCTCGTAACCTGGCCGGTAGCGTCGTAAGCGAAAGTTGTCACGCGGCCATTCACCAAGCTTTTTTTGCGCTGGCCGATCGTGTCGTACTCCTGCAGATTGATTTCGTCGCTGATCGGCCGAACGAGCTGGGTGGTTTTCGTTTCGTCGCAGGCATCGCCGAAGGCCTGATCGCTCAGAATATCGGTCGCCAGGAGATTGTGAAATCGATAGAGGCCGTCTTGCTGCGCATACACCTGCTGGTAGATGTGAAGGTGGTATCGTTTGTGTGGCGCCCCGCTCTGTCCATCGGCCACGGCCTCTGTCTCGGTCGTGCAGCGCGGCGAAAGATTAAAGGAGTTGAAAGAGTCATTGGTGGTGGTCCAGGTGAGGGTACCGCGCTTGACCTCGTATTTGGCGAGAAGGGGAGCGTAGATGCCGAGGTCGTAGCCGATCCAGGGATCGCCCCAGCTCTCATCGGCGATCTTTGGGCTGGGTGCCCAGGTATAGGTTTCGATCTGCAGCGGTTGGTCGTTCGCGGACGCGCGAATCTGTTTCTTGAGCAAGACACCCGCTTTCCACGCCAATCCCCACGGGTCATAGGCGGATTGCCCTACACCGAAATAGGTGTAGACCTCCTGACTATTGTCGGGTCGTGTGATGACCGTGTGCTCCTCACCGGAGTAGTTCGCGCCGCGGCTGTAGGTGTAGGTCGTGACACCGAGCGTCGTTGTGCGATCGGTGAGCGTTTTGCTCGCCATCGCCCGCACCTGCATCGGATTGGTGTGCGAGAAAAACTGCTCGTCCCGGTAGGTATAATCGATGGCCCCGCCGGTCGGGTAGATGGCGCGCGTGAGCTCGCACCAGCGGTTCGGGTTGCCACACGTTCCATTTGACAAACCGGCGTAATCGTATTGCCAGGAGTGGCCGGCCGGAGGATCAACCTGGGTAAGGAATTCGCGCTGGCCCGGCCAGGCGGTATTGGAAGCATAATGGTAGGTGATCGTTCGACCGGCGGCGTTGATGCTGGAGAGCTGCAGCATCCCGCCCGGCGCCTGCGCGTAGTTGAATTGGATGAAACGGCCTGCGCTGTCGGTGATTGAGTCGATGAAATGCTGAGCATAGACCGCCGAATCGTTGCGGTATTGAATGGATATGGCGTTTCCGTGAACATCGCGAATCTCGGTCGCGTAATAGAAAAGATTGGGTTGAAACGCATCCACGCCAGAGACGACGTGGCCAAAGGTGATGAGCAGCCCATCCGGTGTCGAGATGCGCCAGACGTGATCGCTGCTCACGTAATAGAGGTTGTGCCCCTTTTTCGAGACGAGACAGCCACTTTCGCAGCCGGTGCCAGTGGTTTGAAAGAAGGGAAACTGCGATCCATCCGTGGCTTCGTAGTAGCGCGGTAAGGAAAGGCTGCTGTTGGGACCAGCCGCCGCGCCGACTACACGGCCTAGGTGCATCGTCCATCCGAGCCCTACCGGCGAGGGTGCGACGAATTGCTTTCCCTTGATGATCCAGTCGCTGTTGTTGCTCGCAATCGCGGCGTAGTTCTTGTGGATCTTGCTGTTGTAGACGCGGCGAAGCAGCAGGTCGAGCCCGGCTTTGCCAGGCAGCATGAGGTCTGTGTGGGAGATGATCAGATTGCCAGAAAAGGGGTCGACGCTCTCCTCGGGCGCGGCGCTCGCAAAGCCGCGCGGGCCACTTGTTCCTTTGGCGTCGTACATTGAGGTGGGCTGGTAATCGCTCAAGTCGGCCCGCGCGGCCGAGGCGAGGCAGGCCGCGATTGAAAGGCACAGTCTTAAGATCGCGCGTCGGGCTGAAAAGCTGCCGACGAATCGACAGCGCCTCATTCGCTACCCGCCGTCGCTGGATCAAAATAGTCGCGAACGTCCCCGCCGAAGAGAACGTAGCGCACCAAGGTGCGGATACCTTCGGTGTTGTCGCTCTCGAGCCTCCAGGGCGAGGCCTGGGCGTTATGCCAATCTTGCGGTTGGCTACGCAGATAGTCGATCGCGGCTCCCCAAT
This sequence comes from Deltaproteobacteria bacterium, assembly GCA_023248955.1. Lineage (GTDB taxonomy): Bacteria > Myxococcota > Myxococcia > Myxococcales > JAHFDP01 > JAHFDP01. Next base: position 31,190 of record JAHFDP010000034.1, on the reverse strand, counting down.
TGGAGAGGCTTGTTCCCGCTACATCGATCGCATTCCAGCCCTGTTTTGCCGAGAAATAGACGGTATCGACGGCGCTGTTCAGGGAATCCTTGAAAGTTTGCGAATTTCGATCGAGCAGCAGCTTCTCTGGGAGCACGAGGAGCGCCGCGTAGCCCGCCAGACGCGCGCCCCAATCGAGGTCGACCTGGTTGCCATCGCTGTTGCGAATGTTCTTGTCGTTGTTGAGCGCGATGAAAACGCCCGGTGGGACAACAGGGCCGTACATGAACATCTTGGCCCGTTGCAGCAGCGTCTCGTGTGGCTGAGCGTCGGCCCAGCTGAAAAACGCTTGGAGGTGGCGGCGGCTCGTCTGCTGTTCGACCGTCGGCTCGAGGCCACTCGCATCCTCGTAGCGGTAGGGGTTTGCGAGCGCGTAGCTGTAGCGATTGAAACGCTGCGGGTTTTCGAGCTTGGCCTGATTCTGGAAAAGCGGGTCGGGCGTCAAGAAGCGGCCCAGCGTGGGAGCCATGCTTCGCATCCCCAAAAGGTAGACGCCACCGCCGCCCGGCCAGGTGTTCTGGGCGCGGGGCTGGCCCGCGAATTCGGGCGGCCGGTCCGCGGGCGCTAGCGAAGCGCCGAACGGACGAACCTTGGCGCGCCACAGGACGGTGCCGCTCTCGTCAGTTACCGCCGCGAGGTTGCCGGTGGCATCGTGATGCAGGTAGCGCACGCTCGGGTGGGGCACGGGCGTGGAGGGTTTCACGATCGGGTTGTCGGACAGCGAGCTTCGTGGAGCCAAAAGAACGGCAACGCTGCAGAGCAGAAAGATCCGTCGCACGCGGGGAATGTACATTTTTCGATAGTCTTCGAGCAAGCGACGATTGGAACCACATGCATGTCTTTTGGCTCGACAGCCAGCCGTGATGCGGTAAGGGCACAGGAAGCCCAGACCAAAGCAAGTTTACGGCATTCTGAAGGCACCTTTTTTGAGGTTGATATTTTATCAAGTCTCTTCAAGCTCGGTGCCCACGCGCAGCTTTTCCAGATACGCGCGATAGGCGAACGTCCGGTCGCGACGCTTCCCGGTCGTCTCGGCCACGATGCCCAATTTCTCCAAAACCTCGACGGCCTTTCCGGCAGTCGGCCTCGTGGTGTCGAGGAGCGTCACCACGCGAGGAATGCTAATCACCGGGTGGCTCGGCAGTTCATCGAGTAAACGGATCGCGGTTACCGACGCGTCCTTCGCACCCAACAGTTTCTCTCGATCCGCGCTCACCAGCGCGTGGATGTCGCGGGCGGCGATAACAGCTTCGTCGGCGATCGTCGCCACACCTTCGAGGAAGTAGTCCATCCACCCTTCCCAATCGCCGCTCCTGCGAACCTCGCCAAGGAGACGGTAATACTCAGCGCGTTGCCGCTTGAAATAGAGGCTCAAATAGAGGAGCGGCGCAGAGAGAAGCTTCCAGTGCTCCAAGAGAAGCGTGATCAGAAGCCGCCCGATGCGACCGTTGCCGTCCAGATAGGGGTGGATGGTTTCGAACTGGACGTGAACGAGCCCGATCCGCACGAGCGGATGGAGACCGTTTTGGGCGTGGAGGAATTTCTCTAAATTGCCGAGTAAGGCGGGCAGTTCGTTCGGCGGAGGCGGGACGAACACGGCGTTGGCGGGACGCGTCCCGCCAATCCAGTTCTGGCTTCTGCGAACTTCGCCCGGCTGTTTCGCTGCGCCGCGCACGCCCTGCATGAGGCGTCGGTGGGCCTCGTGGAGCAGCCGCATGGAGAGCGGCAGACCTTTCGGCCTTCGGAGCTGCCCCCGCGCGTAGCCAACGGCCGTAAGGTAATTGCAAACCTCGCGCACATCGTCGACCGCTTTGCCATCTTCTTCGGCTTCGAAGTGAAGGAGGTCTTCGAGCGTGGCTTGCGTTCCCTCGATCTGAGAGGAGACGACGGCCTCTTTGCGAACAAATGCGTAGATGAACCAGTCGAGCGACGGCACCATTTCCCCAGCGACTTCGAGCCGAGCGAGTGCATGCTCGGCACGCGCGAGGAGAGATGCTCGAGAGCCGGTTACGTCGAAAGGTGGGTTCCGAGGCGGCAATGCATGAGGAACGAACGCGAGCACATTCTCGCCGGCAACGGACTGCGTGACTGTTCGACCGGTTTTTCGCATGGGCGCCCCCTAGGAAAGGATCCTTTACCAAAAAGAACGACTAGTAAAGAATACTTTATTAGCACCATCGGCGGCTCATGCGGCCGGCCGAAGCAGGTAGAAGAAAGAATATGGTCGGCATGTTTTCCCTTCTTCTTGCGGCGCAGATATGGCTCGGCGGCGACGTCTTTCTTGGTCGCGGTGAAGGCGCACCGCTAAGACCGCTCGCGGCCTTGTCGGGCGTTGGAATTGTCAATCTCGAAGGACCGGTCGGGCTGCCAGCGGTCTTCCCACGCCTCACGCATGCGCCGGCGGCCCTGGGGCAATTGCGCGCTGCTGGAATTCGCGTCGCTGGCATCGCCAACAACCATTCCGCGAATACGAATGAACCGGACGGTGCAACCACTGCGCGTGCGTTGCGCGAGGCGGGGGTTCTTGCGGCGGGACTCAGTGCTGGTGCGGCAATGCTGGAGTTGGACGGAATGCGTGTTGCCGTGACGGCCCACGATCTCTCGCGCGGCGTGCCCGCTCGTCTCGCCAAGGATCTGCGCGAAGCCCGCGCGCGTGCCGACCTGCTCGTTGCCACCTTTCACGTCGCCGGTCCGTCGCTCTACCTACCGTAGCCAGAATTGCGACAGGCGGTGGAAGTTGCGCTCGCCGCTGGTGCGAGCGTCGTCGTGTCACATGGAACGCACGCCATTGGGCCGATCGAGCGGCGCGGCTCTGCGGTGATTGCATGGGGACTCGGCAACGTTGCCTTCGCTTGCGACTGCACGGACGAAAGTGAGGCGGCCCTCGTTCGTGTCACCACGAGTCGCAGCGAGCGTTCCTTCGCCACGAGGCCGTAGCGAGCATCCGGTGAGCGGGGGCCGTCAACCACAGCTTCGGTTCGAGACAACGTCTTTCCGGATTTCAGATCGATACGCATCGCTTTGCCTTCGTCGGCGTCTGCAAGGGCCGTTGCACCGTCTTGCGACATCGAAAACTTCCATTGCGAAGTTTTGGGGAAGCCTGCGTGTTTCCAAATCTGGGCCCCGTCCGAAAGACGCCAGAGAATGAGTTCCCCTTTGTCGTTGCCGCTAAGGACGCGTGTGCCATCCAACGTGAGTGCCGGCACCATGAACTCCTTGGAAAGCAGCGAGCGACCCCGTTTTCCAGAGCGGGAATCCCAGGCCGTCAAGTTCATGCCATCGACAAATATCTTCCCATCTAACGAGAGGTCGAACACGCCGACCGTGCCATCATCGGTGACATCGGTGCTCGTCGTACGCAAGATGTCACCGTTCGAACCCCAGACCGTGAGACGGATGAGCGGCGAAGATTCCCAAGCAGCGGTAACGATCCCGTCCGCGTCCAGGGCTAGCGCGCGAAGACGCCCTTTGTCAGGGAGCTTGAGCGTACGCAACGGCGCTCCCGACGGGATCTGCCAGACGGTGACGGCGTTGTTCCCGCCGGAGAGTGCGAACTTACCATCGGTCGAGAATGCGAATGCCTCGTTACCGCTGTCGGCGTAGCGCGATTTCTCGAGGAGCAGATCGAGCTGCGTCTTGAGCTTCTCTCGCGGCAATGCCAACTCGTAACGGGCGATGGCGTCCGCGTTCTTGCGATCGCTGTCGCTTAGTTTCTTTTCGTTGAGTCCAGTGGGCTTGTACCAATCTTGCTTGGTGAAGAAGTCGTTCAGCCACTGTTTGCGAAACTTGTTTCCGGCGCGCGCGAAAATCCAATTGCGCAAGAGAGTGAGCTCTCGGAGTGAGCGACCTTCGAGATCCGCGGCGACGATGGGCCGATCGTAATAGAGCGGCCTTTCCGCGGCTGTGGCGAAAAGCGCGAGCGCAAGGAGCGTGGACATTTTGGAGGCTCAGACCCGCCAAGTTTACGGCACTCTGACGGCGCTTGAGGGAAAACCAGACGCGCTAATTCCGGCAAGTCTGAAAAAACAAAACGGAAACTTTGGTGCCCAGGGCGAGATTCGAACTCGCACGCCTCACGGCGCTACCCCCTCAAGATAGTGTGTCTACCAGTTCCACCACCTGGGCTTTGCGATCTGCCTACTTCTTTTCCGGCGCTGAGGGAGCCGGTGTCGGTGCAGCTTGCGCCGGCGCGATCGGTTGCGCGGGAGCCTGATTCGTTGTGGGCGCGGGCGTTGTCGGTGCCGCTGGAGCTGGCGGCGTCACCGGCGTAGGTGCCGCTTTCTCTGCGGCGCGGGCGCGCTGCAACACGACCGAACCCGAACGCGTCGCCAAGTAGGAAAGCGAAAGGCTGGTCAGCATGAACACCACGGCGCAACCGGTGGTCACCTTGCTCAAGAACGTGGCGGACCCGCGCGCGCCGAAAGCAGAGCCCGCGCCACCGCCGCCGAGCGCGCCCATGCCTTCGCCCTTCCCCGGCTGCAGGAGAATGACGATAACGAGGAAGATGCTCACGACCACGTGGATGGTGGTGAGGCTTCCGGCTAAGAGGCTCGCGAACAACAAAGCGGGCATGCACACTCCAAAAGGAACCGCCGCGAATAACAGACTAGCGCGGATTTTTCAAGGGATTAGACGGGCCGAGTTAGACGCGCTCACGGGCAGCAGCGACGATTCGGGAAAAATCCGCCGCTTGCAACGAAGCGCCGCCGACCAGCGCGCCGTCGATGTCCGGCTGGGAGAGCAACGTGGCGGCGTTGTCCGGCTTCACGGAACCGCCGTAGAGAATGCGGATGCCGTCGGCCGCGCCGCCCACACGCTCGCGCAAGAGGCCGCGAATGGTTGCGTGCATGGCTTGCGCTTGCGCCGGGGTGGCGACTTTTCCGGTGCCAATAGCCCACACCGGTTCGTAGGCGAAAGCAATGCGCGCGGTGTCGGCGCTGGTTAGCCCGCCCGCCAAGGCACCGCGAACTTGCGTCGACACCACTGCTGTTTCGCGCTGCGCTTCCCGCTCGGCCAACGTTTCTCCGACGCACACGATCGCCGTCAAACCCGCGCCCAGTGCGGCTTTGAGCTTCTTCTGAACGGTGGCGTCCGTCTCGCCGAACAATTGCCTCCGCTCGCTGTGGCCCAGAATGACGCCCGCGCAGCCGAGTTCCCTGAGCATGGGCGCGCTCACTTCGCCGGTGTAGGCACCGCTCGCTTCCCAGTGGCAATTTTGCGCAAAAAGCTCGACGCTGCTGCCGACGAGCGCGTTGTGCGCAGCGGGCAGCGCGGTGAACGGCGGCGCAATCGCTACCTGTGCGGCGACGCCACCGACTTGCGCACGAAGTTCGCGCGCCAACGCCGCGGCTTCGGCGGAGGTCTTGAACATTTTCCAGTTGCCGCAGATGAAGGGTCGACGCGTCATGGCGCTCCCGCTAATTGCCGATGGCCACGAGGCCAGGCAGCTCTCGGCCCTCGAGGAATTCCAGCGACGCACCGCCGCCGGTGGAGACGTGCGAAACTTTTTTCGCGAGCCCGAGCTTCTCCATCATGGCCGCGGAATCGCCGCCGCCGACGACCGTGACCGCTTCGTGATTTCGGATCATGGCATCCGCAACAGTCTGTGAGCCGCCGGAGAACGCTGGGACTTCGAAGAGTCCCATCGGGCCATTCCAAAAAACGGTGCGCGCACTACCGATCCGCTCGGCGAACAGGTGCGCGGTCTTCGGACCGATGTCGAGACCGAGCAGTCCTACTGGAATGGCGCGGCCGTCGATAATCTGCGGGGCGACGCCCGCCTTCGGCTCTGTCGCGCAAACGTGATCGAGCGGAAGCACCACGCTCACGTCCGCTTGCGCAGCATGCTCGAGCACGCGCCGCGCGGGGCCCAGCATCTCTTTTTCCACGCGACTGTTGCCGACCTCTACACCTTGCGTGGCCAAAAAGGTGTACGCCATCGCGCCGCCAATGCAGACCGCGTCCACCTTCGAAAGCAGATGATCGAGCACGCCGAGCTTATCGGTAACCTTGGCGCCGCCGAGCACCGCCACATAAGGCCGCGCCGGCGCTTTCACCAGCTTTGACAAAAACTCAACTTCGCGTTGCACCAAAAACCCCGCGGCCCGCTCGGCGACAAACTTGGCCATGCCCGCCGTGCTGGCATGCGCGCGATGCACCGTCCCGAACGCTTCCTGCACCCAAACGTCCGCGCTGGCCGCCAACGCGCGCGAAAAATCTTCGGCGTTGGCCTCTTCCTCGGGGTGAAAGCGCAGATTCTCGAGGAGCAACACGCGGCCTTCCTTCAAATCGGCCACCATTTTTTTCACGCCATCGCCGACGCAATCGTCGGTCAGCACCACGTCCTGACCGAGCAATTCCGAGAGTCGCGCGCCCGTTGGCTCGAGCGTGAACCTGCTGTCGCGCCCCTTTGGACGGCCGAGGTGCGAGGCCAAAATCACGCGCGCGCCCTGCTTGATGGCATGACGAATCGTCGGCAACGCCGCACGAATGCGCGTGTCGTCGGTGACCAGGCCCTTCTCCAACGGAACGTTGAAATCGACGCGGATGAACGTGCGCTTACCGGCGAGGTCGAGCTGATCGATGGTCTTCATCGCAGGATTGATGAAGGGCCTAAAGCTTCGATGCAATCATCTTGGCCACGTCGACCATACGATTCGAAAAGCCCCACTCGTTGTCGTACCAGGCCATTACTTTGAGCAGATTCTTCTCGACGACATAGGTGTTCGTCGCGTCGAAAATCGCGCTGTGCGGATTGCCATTATAATCAATGGATACCGTCAGCTCTTCACTGTATTGCAGCACGCCCTTGAGCGGCCCTTCCGCGGCTTTCTTGAACGCGGCGTTCACGGCTTCCGGCGTCACTTCTTTCGTGGTGTTGCAAGTGAGATCGATGAGCGACACGTTGGGCGTAGGCACGCGAATGGCAAGCCCGTGCAGCTTGCCTTTCAACTCGGGAATCACCTCGGCTACGGCCTTGGCGGCACCGGTCGAGGTGGGAATCATCGAGAGCGCAGCAGCGCGTGCGCGGCGCAGATCCTCATGCGGCAAATCGAGAATACGCTGGTCGTTGGTGTAGCTGTGAATCGTTGTCATGAGACCTTTCTCGAGACCGAAATTCTCGAGAATGACCTTGGCCACCGGCGTCAGACAGTTGGTGGTGCAGGAGGCGTTGGAAATGATGTGATGCTTGGTCGGATCATATTTGGCGTGGTTGATTCCGTAAGCGAGCGTCAGGTCCTGGCCCTTGGCGGGCGCGGAGATGAGCACTTTTTTGGCGCCCCCGGAGAGATGCTTTTCCGCGCTGGCTCGGTCGGTGAAACGGCCGGTGCACTCGAGAACCACGTCGACGCCGAGCGCTTTCCACGGCAGCTCCGCGGGATCGCGCTTGGCGGAGACTTCAATGCGCTGGCCATTGACCGTGATTGATTTCTCATCGTGCGTGACGGTTCCCTCAAACGTGCCGTGCACCGAGTCGTACTTAAAAAGGTGCGCCAGCGCATTGGGGCTGTCGATGTCATTGACGCCGACGATGTCGAGCTTCTCACCGCGCTGGACGGCGGCGCGCAGAATGTTGCGGCCGATGCGGCCAAAACCGTTGATCGCAAAACGTGCCATGGTGTTTCTCCTCTGAGAGGAGCCGGAATCTAGGCGGCGCGCACGGAGCGGTCAAGCGAGCTTGAGACTAGCCGGCGCAGGCGGAAACGTCGTCGCAGGAATTGGCTTCGCAGCAACTTTCAACATTCGCCAAATCGGACTCGACCCACGCATCGTCCGCTGAAGTTTGCGAGCGGGAACCGCGCGGTCCCGTCTGCAACGTTTACGAAATCGTCTCGTTCTCGTCTCTCGCTTCGCGCATCTCTTGCGTAATGAGCTCGATGAGCTCAGTCGAGAGTGCCAGGATCTGGTTCGGCGTGTAGCCATTCTCGCGAAGGTCCTTGTAAAACGTCCGCGCCAGAATGCGGGCCCCACGATCGAGGCCAGCGACGGTGGGAAGCGCCGTGTTGGTCTTCGCAAGGCTAAGCTGGGGTGCGGACATTTTCGAGGCTCCTTCTGCAGTGGGGCAACCTGCTGATGAACCGAACCTAATGCAACACCCTCGCCAGCTTTTCACTCCAGAACACAAGCGGCTGTGATCTTTGAATAATAGGCGACATATCGGGCCATATTTAACGCAGCCCGACGCGAATCCATTTATGCGGCTTACGGAATTCTCTTAAGAATAATGGCCGTTGATAATGGCCGGTGCGTATCAAATTGCGCAGACCGTCGATTCTTGATCGAGTCAATTCAAGACTGGTATGAGGTCCAGGTGAAACGGAGTGCCCGGTGAAAATTCACGTCAAGCATGGCGACAATGAGTTGACATTCGCGTCGTGGGCCGAGTTTCAGGCGATGTGGAAGCACAAGATGATCGCGCCCGACGATCTGGTACGACGCGGAGATGCTAGCGCACGATGGACGCGAGCGGCGGATTTGCCCGAGCTGCGCAACATGGCTAGCGCGAATAAAGAGGATGATCGACGGCTCTTTTTCATTACGCTGGCGCTGATGGCGCTGGCACTTATTGGCGCGTTATTGGTCCGCGCCTATTTTCGGCACCATTAGGAGAACCCGTGCTCACCGCCACCGCAACAATGGAAGGCCGCACCTGTCAGGTCATCGTCGAATCCGACCTCGAGGCGAATTTTTCGGTGGTCGTCTATTCCGGGCAGGTCGATTCCGTGTCGCTGATTCCGCGCAAGGCGTCGCCGCTGCTCGTCAAGGTAAACGCCAAAAGCCCGTGGTTGGCGCTGGAGACGGTGCTGCGATCGCTCAAGGAGCGCGGCCGGATTCAGAGCTACGAAATTCCGCTGCGGCCGCAGGCGGAGTTGGATGCGGAAGCCGCGGAGAAGGCGGCAAACGATGCGAAGAAGGCTGGAGCGAAAGCGGCGGCCGCGACGGAAGAAGAGAGCGACGCTTAATTTGCGCCCGCGCGCTTCTTTACTGCCGCGAAAAGATCCGGCAGCGCCTTCGTATTTGCTTTATTGATAATCCACATCGGCAGCGATCCGCCCGGGTTCGTATAGAGGTAATAAACCACGTGCGAGCGTTTGCCGCCGTCGAGCGGCGTGATGGTCCACGCACCATCGTTGAGCGGCGTGCGCACCACGTCATCCGTCGGCGCTTTTTTCCCGCCACCGTGCGTGGTGTCGAGCGTCCACGACGAGCGCCACGTCTCGTTTTCCGACTTGCCCGGCTGCGGCTTCAACTTGATCACGTAGTCGCGGCGCGAGACCAGTGGCGCGTTGATCTTCGAGTAGAAAACGACCTCGCCCTCGCTCCGCGCCAGCACCGTGCTCTCCTCGGTGTAAGGCATGAAATCCTTGTAGTGATCGAGATCCGCCACGGCCGCGAAGACGCGCGACGGCGGCGCGGACATGTCGCCCACCAACTTCACTTCCTTGAGGCCGCCCTTGGCTTCGCGCGTGTAGACGATGAACTCGTCTTCTTTGTTGGTCTGCTCCCAGCCGGGCGTTGCTGCGGGATCGACGGCCGCACGAGCGACTTGCGAAATTGTCAAGGCGGTGAAAATGAACATTAGGCGGCGCATGTGGATTTCTCCTCGAAGGAAGCGAAGGCTCCATTTCGTGAACGGGCGCTGTCCCCGTCAACCCGACGCCGGCGCGTTCGCCCTCTTTGCAACAAGCCCAGCGTTGATTGTTAAACTGGATGCGCGATGGAAGCCTTCCAGCGAACAGCCGCGGTCTTCGATGTCGACGATTCGCTGCTCGACGGCAACTGTGGCGCCATCTTCACCTGGTACCTTTTCTCGTATCGATTGATGAAAGACGAGGCACGACGCCGCCTCCCGCGTGCGCTCTACGACTACGCACGAGGCAAACTCACCGAGTCGGACATGGTTGCGCTGGCGAGTCGGTCGCTGGTGGGGCTGCGCGCCGATGAGCTCAAAGCGCACGCGCGCGCCTGCTTTCTGCAGCACATCAAGAAACGCATCACGCGCGAAGGAATGCGCGCGGTACGGCGCCATCTGCTTGCGGGACACTTCGTGCTGATGGCGAGTGGATCTCCGCAGGTGATCATCGACGAAGTGGGATCGTTTCTGCATGCACACGCGTCCCTCGGAACGCGCGCCGCGATTCGCGAAGGCGTCTACACCGAGGAGCTCTTGATGCCGCTGGTGTTTCGCGAAGGCAAACGCGAGCACGTGAGGGATGTGGCGCGCCGCGTGGGGCTGGATCTTATGAAGAGCTACGTCTACTCGGACAGCGTCGCCGACGTGCCGCTGTTCGAAGAGGTGGAACACGCCACGGTGGTCAATCCCAAAACGCGCTTTCGCGCCGAGGCCCGGCGGCGCGGATGGACCATCGCCAAGTGGGACGAGCGTTGGCAGGCCAAAGAAGGCGAACGTCCCGAAGCGGAGCCAGCCGACGAATGGGCTGGCTGGGAAAGCTAGACGCCGCTTGAGCTATTTCGCGACGGCAAAGCCTTCATCGACGATGACCTTCTCGAGATCCGCGACCTGAACTTTCGCATCGTCGAATTCGATGATGGCGGTCCCCGATTTCTTGTTGGTGGTTACTGAAGTCACGCCGCTTACTTTCTTGAGCGACGCTTCCGTCTTGCCCGCGCAACCCGCGCAGTGCCAACCGGTCACCTTCAGCGTGGTCTTCGTTTCCTTCGCCAGCGCGGATCCGGCGAACGCCAGCGATGCAGCCAGAGCGAAAATGACGTTTTTCATTGTTTTCTCCTTGAGGGTTTCTAAAGAAATTTATGCAGCTGCGCAAAAGGGACACGTCGGCACGGGACCGTCGGCAACACTTGACTCGGGCAGTCCGAAAATTTCGCGCGCGTTCTCCGCCGTTTTCTGCGCAAGTAACTCCTGCGCAACACCCTTCAATTCCGCGACGGCGAAAAGTGTGTGCACGACGAGCGCCGGCTCGTTGGATTTTCCGCGATGCGGAACCGGCGCCAAAAACGGGCAGTCCGTTTCCACGAGCAAGCGATCGAGCGGCACGAGCTTCGCGGCGGCGCGCAACGCCTCTGCGTTCTTGAACGTCACCACGCCCGAGAGCGAAATAAATAATCCGCGATCGAGATACGCCCGTACGGCAGTGGAATCGCCGGTAAAGCAGTGAATGACGCCGCGCGCGCGCGACTGTGCTGCCAGCAGTGCCGACGTGTCCGCGTCCGCTTCGCGTGTGTGCACGACGATCGGTTTGTCCACCGCCACCGCGAGATCGAGCTGCCGCGCAAAGACCGTCCGCTGCGTTTCGCGCGGCGCATGATCGTAGTGGTAGTCGAGCCCGCACTCGCCAACAGCGCGCACGCGCGGATCGGCGGCCAACGCCGCGAGTCCGTCGAGATCGGCCGTTGGTGCGAGCGCGGCTTCGTGCGGATGAACGCCGACCGTCGCCGAAAAATAAGACGGATCGCTGGCGGCCATCTCCACCGTGGCGCGGCAGGAAGCGAGCCCTGCCTCTTTCCGCCAGAGTCCGATCAGCACGCAATGCGTGACACCGGCCGCGCGCGACCGCGCCAGCACTGCATGGCGACGATCGCCGGCGAAGTCTTCGAAATCGAGATGCGCGTGCGAATCAACGAGCGCCATTTTCAATTCCTTTTTGTATCCGTTCAGTCCGGCCCACCAGTCGTCATGGCCGGCCGCCGATCCCCGGGTCAAGCCCGGGGAGGCCATCCACGTGCATCGAAATCCTCGTGGATGGCCGGGTCAAGCCCGGCCATGACGGACCGAACTTTAAGAAACTTTTTCGAGTTCGCTCAAGATGTCTTCTAGGCCCGCTCGAACTTCGTCGTCCTGGGTACGGCCGGCGGCTTCCTCAAGGGCACTGCGTGCGGTTGGCGTTCCGATGAGCGCAAGACCTTCCGCGGCATCGAGGCGCGCCGCCGATTCTTCTCCGTCATCAGAAGATAGCACGCGAAGCAGTCGTGCCTCGGCACCCGGCGCACGCAGCGCACCGAGCGCGTGTAGCGACGCACCGCGCGCCGGAGACTCCACCTCGTCGGCCAACGCTTCCAGGAGCGGAACCGCTTCGAGAATTCCGAGATCACCCGCCCATCCCGCGGCAAACGGCGCGGACTCACCGTTCTCTTCGAGCGCGCGCAGCAGATGCTCCTTGCCGGCCGAATCGCCCAACCGCGCTAGCGCGCCGGCGCATTGCACGCGATCCATTTCGTCCAGCATCGTCCGTTCGAAGAGCGCGGTCAGCGGCGCCAACGCACGCGCATCACCGAGATTGCCGAGCGCTTGCAACGCTTCGAGCCGCGCGGCTGGTTCGTCGAGGGCGAGTGCGAGCTCCTCGAAACCAGATGAATCCCCGAGCTGCGCCAACGCCGCGGCCACGGCGAAGCGCGTTTGCGGCGACGGGTCGTGAAGATGCGCGACAAGAATTGGCGACGGCGATTTCGAAGCGCGAGCAACCGCCCACACAGCGGCGGTGCGCACCGCGGCAACGGAATCGTCGAGCAGCGGCAGCAGGGCGGATTCACGATCGGCGGACGCGGGCACGATCGCCGTCAACGAAAGCGCGCGCTGGCGAACGAGCTCTTCGGAATCTGTGAGCAGTTTGGGCCAATGCGCGGCGATGGCCTCGATGGCTTCCGCATCGCCCGATTCTCTTGCGCGCTCGGAGAGCATCGCCAGCGCATCTATTCGTAGACCGCCGTTCGAAGACTCAAGCGCCGCAGAAAGTTCGGCGACGGAGACACTGACATCCATCTCGGAAACCGAGTCTTCGGGCTTCGAAGCGTTGCCACCGAATAGTTTCGAAAACAATCCCATCACTTGTCTCCAGAGAGGGGGACCTCTCCCCCTCCGCCATCCGGCGAAGCCGGCCTGGCTCCTCCACCGGGCTCTCTCCTGCCGTCGTTCGCGGCGTCGATATGCCGGTCCAGCCTCATCACTTCACCTTCGATCCTGGCGCGACGTCATTGGGCAATTCCGCGAGGGCGAGGCCGCCCGCGCCGCCGCTGGCAGCGAGCAACATGCCGCGTGATTCGATTCCGCGAATGGCGCGCGCTTTCAAATTGGCGACGACAACGACGCGTTTTCCGACGAGCGCGGCTGGTTCATATGCTGCTGCGATGCCTGCGGCGATGGTACGTGGCGCGGCATCGCCGAGATCGACAGAGAGCTTGAGCAGCTTGTCCGCCTTCGGAACGCGCTCTGCGGCGACAATGAGTCCGCAGCGCAGATCGAGCGATTCAAATTGGGCGTAATCGATTTCGGGAACCGTTGGCGCAACGGAGGCTGTTGGCGCAGCAATGAGTTTCTCGAGCGTGCCCGCTTCGATCTGCGTCGTCAGCGCTTTCGGTTCGCCGATGCGCGCGCCGCGCAGATCGAGCTCTCGGTCGGCCCAATTCAGCGGACGATCGATTCCAAGTTGCCGTCGCAACTCGTCGGCCAGCTTCGGTACGATCGGAGTGAGGCCGATGCAGATGAGCTTGGCCACGTCGGCCGCAAGCGAAACCGCCTGGTGCGCAGCGACGCGGTCGGTCTTGATGAGCGACCATGGCGCGCGCTTCTGCAGGTAGCCATTACCCGCGATGCCAATGTCGCGCAGCGCTTCCATCGCACCCTTCAAATCTAGTTTTTCGTATTTGTATGACACATGATCAAAAATGTCATACACCTGTTTTTTTAGACTCTGCGCGTCGGCGTCTGAATCAAACGACTCCGCCAACCGCCCTTCGAAATTCTGCGCTACGAATTTCAGCGCGCGATTGCAGAAATTCCCGAGGTTGTTGTTCAGCTCGCCGTTGATGCGATCGCGAAATCCCGCCAGCGAAAAATCGATGTCCTCAGGCGATGGACCGAGCAGCGAGGCCAAGTAGTAGCGCAGATGTTCCGGATCGAATCCCGCGCGCACGTAGTCGCTGGCATTGATGAACGTTCCGCGCGACTTGGACATCTTTTCGCCGTTCACCGTCAGCATGCCGTGCACGAAGACGCGCGCGGGCTCGCGCAACTTCGCGGCGTGCAACATGGCCGGCCAGAAGAGCGTGTGAAAATAGATGATGTCCTTGCCGATGAAGTGCCAGATGTCGGCGCCGGAATCGGCGGACCAATATTTTTTCAGCGCGACGTCATCACCGACTCTGTGCACCGTCGAGGAGAGATAGCCAATCGGCGCGTCGAGCCAAACATAGAAAAATTTCCCAGCTTCACCCGGAATTTCGAAACCGAAATAGGGACCGTCGCGCGAGATGCACCAATCGGAGAGTCCGCCCGCGAGCCAGCCATCGACGAAGCGGCGCACTTCCGGTTGGAGCCGCGCTTCGGAGTGAACGAATTTCTCGAGGTAGTCGGCAAAGTGCGACAGCTGCACGAATTGGTGGCGCGATTTTTTTCGCACCGGTGTCGTGGCGCACAACACGCAGCGCGGATCTTTCAATTCCGTCGGCGCGTAAGTCGAGTTGCAGTTTTCGCAAACGTCGCCGTACTGATCGGGCTTGCTACATTTTGGGCAGGCGCCACGCACGAATCGGTCCGGCAAAAAGCGCTGATCTTTTTCGCAGAAGAATTGCTCGAGATCGCGCGCGACCACATGCCCGCTGGCTTTGAGCCGATCGAAGAAGAGACGCGCGTAGTGTTCGTTTTCCGGTGAATGTGTTTTGTAAAATTCGTCGAAGCTGATGTTGAACGCCGCGTAGTCTTGAACATGCGAAGCGTGAATCGCCTCGACGAACTGTTCCGGTGCGATGCCTTGCTTGCGCGCGTTGAGCTCGATCGGCGTGCCGTGCATGTCGTCGGCGCACACGAACAAAACATCGCGGCCGCGCAGCCGTTGGAAACGCACCAGCGCATCGGCCTGCACCGATTCCACGAGGTGCCCGAAGTGCAGCGGGCCATTGGCGTAAGGCAGCGCGCAGGTGACCAGAAGCGGCGATTCCATGGTGCGGGCTCATACCGCGAATCCTTTTTTGAAGCCACGCATCTCAAATCCACATCCATCACCAAGGAGAACTTATGAAACCCGTTTCCGTCGCTCTCGTCGCGTTGCTCGCTGCACCGATCGTTGCTTCCGCCTCCACGTGGGAGCTCGATTCTGGCCACTCAACCACCGGCTTTTCGGTGCGCCACCTAATGGTTTCCAATGTGCTCGGCACCTTCGGGAAGACCAGCGCGATTGCCCATTTTGATGACAAGGAGATTACGCTCTCCTCGGTCGAAGCAACGATCGATGCGGCGTCAATCGACACGCGCGACGCCAAGCGCGACGAGCATTTGCGCGGCGCCGATTTCTTCGATGTGGCGAACCATCCCAAACTCACGTTCAAGTCGACGAAAGTTGAAAAAGCCGGCGCGGGGCATTTGCGCGTGCTCGGCGATCTCTCGATTCATGGTGTCACAAAGCCAGTCGTTCTCGAGGTGAATGGTCCTTCGGAACCCGTCAAGACGCCGTGGGGTCAGACGCGCCTGGGACTTTCGGCGTCGACGAAAATCAGCCGCAAGGATTTCGGACTGACGTGGAACAAGGCATTGGAGAAAGGCGGAGTGATCGTGGGCGATGAAGTGACGATCTCAATCGAAGCGGAATTTGCGGAGCAGGCGCCGAAGGCCGCGGCGAAGTAAGAAAGGCGCACCCCCACCCTGACCCTCCCCCGTCAAGGGGGAGGGAAACTATAGAGGGGGAAACTATAGACAAACTTCCGCGAGCAACGACTCCACTGCCCGCCGCGGATCGGCGCCGCTCTTGAGCGCCACATCCGCGCGGGCACAAGCCGCGAGCGCTTTCGCCAATCGCGCTCGTCCACGCTTGCGCGCGCGCTGCATCGACAAATAGCTCCCATAAGGATTCGGCGCCTTCTGTCCTCGCGCGCGGCAATCCTCGGCGACAGCGGGAAAAACGTTGGCCTGAAACGTGTTGTAGGACATCTCGCGCGCGGCGCCCGGAATCGCCTCCACGCGCGCGGCGTCCATGAGCAACCGTCGCACCGCACCGGCGATCCCGCCCAAAAACGGCAACGCTACCGATGTTGGATTTTTGGCGCGCGCCATTTCCGCATCGAGCAACTTCAGCGCCGCTCCTAAATTTCCTTCGGCCACGGCATTTCCGAGCGCGAAAAATTCCGCCTCTTGGTAACGCTCCACCACCTGCATCACATCGTCGCCAGTGATCGTCGCGCGATCACCCGAATAATCGGCCAGCTTGGCCAGCTCATGTTGCAAGGCGCGGGCGTGATCGCCAACCCGTTCTTTCAGGAGCTGCATGGCATCACCGGAGAGCCGTTTGCCGAGTGGATCGAGCACTTCCTTCACCAGCGGCTCGAGCTCCAGCGTTCCGATTTCGCGACCGCGCCGCTGCACTTTGCAGGAGAGCGCCACACCCCGTTTTTCGGCCAAGCGCGCCAACGGATCACGTGCCGACAATTCGCTCGCGCAAAGGACGAGCACATTTCCCGGCGGCGCACTTTCCACCGCGGCAACGAGCCGCTCGACATCAGCTGGCGGCGCGACGATTCGTTTTTCTGCGGCGTACGCGGCGAGCTCCTGCAACCATCCGCGGTCTTCTTCAGTCGGCGCGGCGCCGATTTCTTTTTTCCACTTCGAAGCACTGGCAGCACCCTTCTGCCCAAGCGCCACGTCCGCCGCTTCCCATCCTGACGGACGTACCAGCGTGAGGAGCCGACGCGTCGCGTCCCGCTGCCGCTTGCCACCCGGTGCTGCCCACAATTCGCGCGCGCGCGAAAGCTCCGCCTCGGCGTCTTTCTCTTCCGCAAGCGCTTCGGCGCCCTCGACAACCACGGCCTTGCGCCCGCGAAACATCGGCACCGTACCCAACTCGCCCGCGATTTCCGCAGCGCCGGCGGAGGCATCGATTCGAATCATGTTGAGCCCGCGATCTTTTTCGGCAATGAGCGCGTGGCACAACGCATCGGCTGATTGGCGCACCAAGAACTCGTCGCCCACCACCAAGTAGAACGCAGCCGGTTTTCCATCCGCGATGTTTTTGAGTGCAGCCGTCAGCGCAGCGTCCACGTTTACGCTCCAGCAAAGGCGAGCAAGGCGCCTTCGATTTGCAAGCGCGGATTTCCGTTTTGCGCTAGCGCCTTTTGCGATTCGCGAATGATTTTTAACCGCCGTAGCAGCTTCGGAGCGCTGTGGCGCTGAGCGCACACACTTGACATTTCAGCAAGTTCCGGCATGGCCAAAATCCGCGCGTCGGCCTGCGCGGCCATGCAAAGCGCGTCGCGATAAAAAGTTTCCCACGCTTCCAGCGCAGCTTCGGCCTTGTCGCGATCGCCGAGCGACTCTGCCAGGTCGAGCCGATCGCGATCGTCGGCGCCGAGCGCGTCCGCCTTCTGCTCGAGCGTGACCGCTTGCCGTCTGCGTTCGATGGCCTTGGCATCCAACGCCAATGCCTTTCCGAGAGAGCCCTGGGACATCGCCGCTATCGCCAGTGCATCCGTCTTGGAAACACCGCGAGCGGCGACGACGCGTTCCGCCACCAGCTCCATCGGCAGCGGAGCGAAGCGAACCAGCATGCAACGCGAACGCACCGTCGGCAGCAGCGTCTCCGGCGCGGATGTCACCAGCACGAGACACGTTTCCGGCGGCGGCTCCTCCAGCGTTTTGAGAAGCGCGTTCTGCGCCTGCTCATTGAGCCCTTCGGCAGGCGTAAGAATGGCCACCTTGCGCCGCCCGCGACTGGCCTTGAGAACGAGCCGCCCGAGCATTTCCCGCACTTGCGAAATTTTCAAGTCGCGCGACGGCGTGCCTTCGAAATCCGAACGGGTCATGATCCCGCGCGCCACCTGCTCCGCTTCGGGCGACAACGTGAACACGTCGGGATGGACACCACGCTCGATCGCTACACACGACGCGCACATTCCGCAGGCGTCGTCCGTTACTCCTTCGCGCCAATTCGTCGATTCGCAATTGAGCGCTTGCGCCAAAATTCGCGCGGCGCGCTCTTTTCCGACACCCTCGGTTCCCGCGAAAAGATAGGCGTGGTGCGATCTTCCGGTGGACAGCGATCGCC
This sequence comes from Deltaproteobacteria bacterium, assembly GCA_023248955.1. GTDB lineage: Bacteria > Myxococcota > Myxococcia > Myxococcales > JAHFDP01 > JAHFDP01. The sequence continues at coordinate 13,146 of JAHFDP010000034.1, read as the reverse complement.
GAAGAAGACCAATGGCGTGCGCTTGACCCTTGACGTCGGCAAACGGCATCGCGCGTACTTACCATGGGAGGAGGTACAATGATCGACGTGAAGAAAGCCGCAACCATCGGCCATTGCCGCGCGTTTTCGCGCTCGAGCTTCCTTGCCGCGCTGTTTTTCGCCGCCTGCTCGCAGCCGGACAACTACGTCTACGGCGGCGTCAACGGGCACGATGCCATTCCCGCGGCACAACTGCCAAACATCCGCACCGCGCTGTTCGGTGAACGCGAAACCGCCAACGGCCGGGAACGCATCGTCGTCATGTCCGACACCGATCATCTCTGCGCCAAGCTCGACGCCAACCCACACTTCTTCAGCCAGCCCTCCGTGGGGCTGGTGGCGCTCATCCTGCGGACACCGGCGGGACGGATCGGAACCTTCAACGTCAACGCGGACGCAGGCGCGACGTTGGAGGTCAGCGGCGGACCCGGCTCCGGATCGGCCACGTACAACGCGGGGAGTGGCCTCGTTTACGTAGGCGAAGCGGACGCCAAAACCGGCAGCCAGGCGAGTGGAAATTTCAGCCAGGTCATCTTGCTCAGCACCGATGGATCGGGAACCGCGGTCGGGCAAATGGACGGCGCATTCGTCGCCGACTACTGCGCGCCGGTCGCCAAACTTCCGTAATACATTGAAATACAAACGTGATCGGTCCGATCACTGCCCGACGAGCTGATCCGCAATTTTCTGCGCATGTACGCGCAAATCTTCGCGCACATCGCTGCCCGTCGAGCTGGCGTAGCGGCGATAGAATTCCACCGCGTGCCCGTTGTCGCCCATGCCGCGGTAGGCTTCCGCGATCCCGAAGAGCGGCGACGCCATCGATGCGTCGATTCCAAGCGACGCGCGGTAGTCCGTGACGGCTTCCGTAAATTGACCAAGCCCGACGTGCGCGGAGCCGCGCGCGATGTACGCAACGGCGTAGGAGGGCTTCAATCGAATCGCCTCGTCCAAATACGGAAGACTCTCGTTGTAGTGCTGCCCGTTAATGAGCTCCACGCCTTTGGCGTAGTGCGTCCGCGCGCCCGCGTCATCGCTGCCGGCAATATCGGCGACAGGTGCATTCGGCGCATTCATGTGGCGACGCGCGCGTGCGATGTTGTCCTTGGCACCCGCGTTGACGGGATCGATGGTGAGCACCTTTTCCCAGCGGTCGACCGCCTCTTGGTAGTACCCAAGCGTGGCATAGGTAAGCCCACATTTGTAAAGCGCTTCCACGCTGCCGGTGTCGAGTCGCTCGGCATCTTGATAGGCGAAGAGCGCGCGGCGGTAATCTTTGGCGGCGAAAAATCCGTCCCCCTCGGCGAGTTTGGCGCGCGTCGCGGGCTGCTCGTGAATCGCCGAAGCGGGTGCGTGAACAATCGGTGCAGGACCGACGAGAGGCGACGACGGAGGCGGCGGCGAAGCCACCACAAGAGCTGGCGCCACTGGAGTTGCGGCTGGAGGAGCAGCCGAAACAACCGCGGGCGCGGGGGCAGGTGCTGCGACTTCTGGCGGTGGAGCAGGCGGCGCTTGCAGCGCTTGATCATGCGCCGCCTGCGCCTTCGTGGCCTGGACGCTTACCTGATCCGTGAGCAACTTTTCCGCGGCCGCGCGAGCGGCTTGATCGCGCGCCACCTGATCGCGCTTGGCCTGCTCCGCCGCTTCAGCGGCCTTCTTGGCCTGCGCTTCCTTGGCCCGCTGAATATTCGCGGCCTCTTCCTCGGCCTGCTGCGCCGCCGCCAGAGCCGCGGTATCGGTCTTCTTGATCTCCTCGATCCGCTGCTTGGCGCGCTCGACGGATTTGGCTTGATCATCGTGGCCCGCGGCCTTGGCGATGTAGGTCTCGAACGCCGGCAACGCCGCGGTGTTGTCGCCGCCAAGCCGCAGCGAGTCCGCGAGCCCATAGTAACCGTCCGGATCGGTGGGATTGAGCGCGATGTATTTTTGGTACGCGGCCTGCGCGTCCTTGAACCGCTCGGACTTCTTATACGCAAACGCCAAGTTGTAAGCGTTCAGCGGATCCTTGGAATCGATCCGCACGGCGGCGTCGAATTCGGGAATCGCTTCCGCGTAACGCTTCTGCGCGAAATAAATTTTTCCGAGCTCCGCATGGGAGACCCCGTCGTTGTTGTCCGCGGAGATGGCCGCGAGAAATTCCGTGGCGGCGTCGGCGGTATTTCCCGCCGCGTTGAGCTGCATTGCTTTTTCGCGGTGACCACGCGCCGCCGCTGGATCGCTCTTCTTGCTACGCGCGGCCTGCGATGGCAGGGCGACGACGAACATTCCCAAAACGAAAACGATCCGCAGTGCTCGCATCGATGATTCTCCTCGGGAGGGAATCCTAATCGATCAATCGAGTTTTCGATCGAGGATCATTGCGATGCCCAACGGCATGGGCGAATTGACTTTTTGTCAATTCTTCCGAAATGGGTTGCGCCGGATAATCGTCTCGCCCCGCTCGGCGCCAATGGAGACCGCAGCCACTTCCACGCCCGTGAGCTGTTCAATGCGTTGCACGTAACGCCTCGCCGCCACCGGAAGCTCTTCCCACGATCGCAGATCGCGAAGCGGCTGACGCCATCCCGCGAGATCCTCGTAGATCGGTTCGGCGGCGGAGAGCGTCTCCACGTCGGGCGTGAGCTCGCGCAGCTCGCGCCCGTGCACGCGGTAACCGACGCAGATGCGAATCGGATCGATTCCGCTGAGCACATCGAGCTTCGTCAGCGCTAATCCCGACAATCCATTCACACGCGCGGCGTAGCGCACCACCAGCGCATCAAACCAACCGCAACGGCGCGGGCGGCCAGTGGTGGCGCCAAATTCCTGACCCACGGTGCGCAACCGATCGCCGAGCGCGTCGGAGAGCTCGGTGGGAAACGGTCCCGCGCCCACGCGCGTCGTGTAGGCCTTGGAGATGCCGATCACTTGGTGCAGCTGCGTCGGACCAACGCCCGCGCCAACCGCCGCGTTTCCGGCCACGGTGTTGCTGCTCGTCACGAACGGATAGGTGCCGTGATCGACATCGAGCAGCGTTCCCTGCGCGCCCTCGAAGAGAATCGATTTGCCGCGCTCCATCTCGCGAGCCAGCTCGGCAGAAACATCGCCCGCGAAGGCACGCAGCCGCGCGGCGGAAACAGCCGCATCGTTGAGAATGCGCGCTTCGTCGAGCGCTTCGCCGCCCAGAGAAACGATCTGCGCATTGGCTTCGGGAAGCCGTGCGCGCACCAGCCGCGTCAACGCTTCGGGCGCCAACAGATCCGCGATGCGCACACCGCGCCGCGCCACTTTGTCCTCGTAGCAGGGCCCGATACCGCGCCCCGTGGTTCCAATGGCGCCGGCCCCGCGCTGCTGCTCTCGCAGCCGATCGAGACGCTTGTGGTACGGCATGATCACGTGGGCACCGAGGGAGACGCAAAGCTGCGCGTCGTCGGCAAGATGGCCTTTCGCCTTCACCAGATCGACTTCTTGCACCAACGATTCGGGATCGACCACCACCCCGCTTCCGATGAAGCAGCGCTTTCCCGGATGCAAAATTCCGCTCGGGATGAGGTGCAAAACGGTTTTTTCGCCACCGACGACAAGCGTATGCCCGGCATTGGCGCCGCCCTGAAAACGGACCACGCCGTCGGCAAACTCGGTGAAGAGGTCGACAATCTTTCCTTTGCCTTCGTCGCCCCACTGGGCGCCGACAATCACAACATTCACGGCGCCCTCTGTTGGACGGGCGCCGTGGACCCGTAAGGTGGCGCCAGAGGCGCATTTCTAGAAAACGGGTTCACGGGGACCTCTTCATGCACGCTCCTAAAACGCCATTACGATTCGTTCGGTCACCACAAAATGGCACAAGCTCGCCGCCACGACCAGCGCGTGGAAAATTTCGTGGTACCCAAAAATCGCCGGCCATGGATTCGGACGTCGCAACGCGTAGGCCATCGCGCCGACCGTGTAGAGCACGCCGCCAGCGAGGAGCAGCATGAATTTCTGCCGGCCCATCAGCGTGAGCATTTGCGGCGACGTCGCTACCGCGCCCCAGCCGAGCAACACATAGACCGCGGCGCGCCAACCTTTCGCCGCGTGTGGCCAGAAGAGCGAAAGCGCAATACCAAGCGCCGCGCCGCTCCACATCAGTGCGAGATAGAGCGTGCCGCCGACCGAGCGCAGCGGCAACAGACACACTGGCGTGTAGGTCCCGGCGATCACCAGAAAAATAGCGGCATGATCGAGACGACGGAGGCGCGCGCGTGCCGCGGGATTCCATGTGGGACGGTGGTAAATCGTGCTGACGCCATACATCGCTTCCAAGCAGATGACATAGATGATCGCCGCGACGCGCGGCCGTCCCGCCGGTGCCAGCATCACGAGAAATCCACCGGCGATCAGAAAAACAAAAAAGGCAACTTGGTGCGACAGCCCACGCAAGAGGGGCTTGACCGGCGCGGTTGCCACGGCCTCGATCAAGCCATTCGCTCGAGCGACACTTGCTGCACCCGGCGCACGTTGGGGAGTTGCCGCACCTTCGCCAGTACGGGCTCCGCGGCGGCGCCATCGATGTTGATGAGCGCGAAAGCACCGTCGTTGGCACTGCCGCGCGCAAGCGCAAATTGCGCGATGTTGATTCCCGCTTCGCCGAGCGCTGTTCCCACTGCGCCAATGACGCCTGGCTTGTCCGCGTTGTGGATCACGACGAGCGTTCCCGAAAGCGGCGCGTCGATTTCGAACGGCCCCACGCGAACGACACGCGGTTCACGCTTGCCGACAATCGCCCCCGACACCACCACGCCGCCGCCCGGCGCTTGCACGCGCAACGTGACCTGTTGCGCATAATCCTCGGCTTCGGCGGTGCGCGTCTCCGTTACACGAATGCCGCGCTCTTTCGCCAACGCTGGCGCAGAGACTTCGTTGATCGGCTCGTCCATGTAACAAGCGAGCAGGCCTTTGAGCGCGGCAGCCGTGAGCGGCGCCGTGGTCTGCTGCGCGAGCTCGCCAGCGAAATCGAGTTCGACCGACGCGATCGGCCCCGCGAAAAGTTGCCCCGCCAACGCGCCGAGTCGTTGCGCCAATACCAGCGCGGGCCCGAGCGCTTTCTGCATCTCGGTCGTCAGCGCCGGCATGTTGACGGCGTTGCGCACGGTGCCTGTCACCAAGTAGTCGACCATCTGCTCGGCGATGGCCACGGCGACGTTCGCTTGCGCCTCTTCGGTCGACGCACCGAGATGCGGCGCCACCACCACGTTGTCGAACGCAAACAGCGGATGATCTTTGGCGGGTGGCTCCTGTTCGAAAACATCGAGCGCAACACCGCCCAGATGGCCGGCGCGCAACGATTCAGCGAGCGCCTGCTCGTCGACAATGCCACCGCGCGCGCAATTCACGAGCAGCGCACCGCGCTTCATTTTGGCAAGTGCGGTCGCACCAAAAAGATGGCGCGTCTGATCCGTCAACGGCACGTGGACGGTGACCACATCCGCGCGGCCGAGCAGGTCGTCGAAGGAGACCAATTCCACCCCGAGCTTGGCCGCTGCTTCCGCCGACAGAAACGGATCGTACGCCAGCACTTTCATCCGAAACGCCAGCGCGCGCTGCACCACCACGCTGCCAATGTTTCCGGTGCCGACGACGCCGAGCGTCTTATTGAAGAGCTCCCGTCCTTGGAATTTCTTTTTTTCCCAACGTCCGCCCTTGGTCGAAGCCGTAGCCGCGGGAATGTGGCGCGCCAATGAAAGCAGCATGGCGAAGGTGTGCTCGGCAACAGTCACGGTGTTCCCGCCGGGTGTGTTCATCACCACGATTCCGCGACGTGTAGCGGCGGCGAGATCGATGTTGTCGACGCCCGAGCCGGCGCGCCCGACCACTTTGAGGCGCGGCGCTTTCGCGATGAGATCGGCGGTGACTTTCGTGGCGCTGCGCACGGCCAGCGCGTCGTAGTTGCCGATGATCTGCGCCAGCTCCGCTGCGGGCAATCCAACTTTCACGTCGACTTCGAGACCTTCCGCGCGACGAAAAATCGCGGCTGCTTCGGTGGAAAGATCGTCGCTGATCAAAACGCGCTTTTTCATTGCTCCGCTCCCGCCGCCTGCGCTGCCGCGAGTCCCGCACCGTATGGCACGCGGTGCCCGAGATCGTTGAGCCCGCGTTCCACGGCGGCGATCACGGTAATCATGTCGAACTCGTCGAAGTAGCCGAGGTGCGCGATGCGGAAAATTTTTCCCTTCGCCGCGTCCTGGCCGCCCACCAACTTGATGCCGTATTTTTTAAAGAGGTGCTTCACGAGCGCCTCCGAATCAACCGCGGCGGGCGCATTCACCGTCGTCATCGCTTCGCTCGGACGCTTGGCGTAGAGCGAAAGTCCCATGCCCATCGCACCCGCGCGCGCCATCCGCGCCAGCCGCTTGTGCCGCGCGAAAACTTCCGGCAACCCCTCTTCGCGAATCATGTTGAGCGACTCATCCATGCCGTCGACCAGACTAATCGCGGGTGTGAACGCGGTCTGATTTTTCTGCTGCGCCTCGAGCTCTTTTTTCAGATTGAAATAAAAACGCGGCAGGTCCGAGGTAGCGTTCATGCGCCACGCTTTCTCGGAGACACCGATGAATGCCAACCCCGGCGGAAGGCCGAGCGCTTTGTGGCAAGCGGACAGCAAAATATCGATGCCCCACTTGTCCATCGGCAGATCCATCGCGCCGAGCGCAGAGATCGCATCAACGACCAGAAGCGCGTCGCGATCTTTCGTCACTTGCGCGAGCGCTTCGATCGGATGTGCCACGCCGGTCGACGACTCGTTGGCCTGCACATAGACGGCGCGGGCGCGCGGATGCTCATCGAGCGCACGTTTCACCGCCGCTGGATCCACCGCTTCGCCCCACGGAACCTTCAACGTGATCGGCTCAATGCCGTGCGCTTTGGCGATCTTCCACCAACGCTCGCCAAACTTTCCCGCGTCGATGCAAATGGCCGCATCACCACGTTTCAGAAAATTCACGACGGACGCTTCCATCGCGCCGGTGCCCGAAGAAGCCACGGTCAACACATCCTGTTGCGTCTGAAACAACCACTTCAATCCGTCTCGCACGCGACCGAAGAGCTCCTCAAATTCCTTGGAGCGGTGATGCAAGATCGGACGCGCCATGCGCAACGCAAGACGCTCGGGAACGGGCGTCGGACCAGGAGTCATCAGACGGATCTTTTTCATTCGGCCTATGTACTCGATAACGAAGCACCGTTGGAGTGTCCCGACCTTCAACCGTCACGCCAACGACACAGGGCGAAACGCCGAACTTCGTCTCAGCGAAACATCGTCTTCGCCACCGAAACCAGCCGCTTCACGTCGCGCCCCGACAGGCTTTGCCGTCGACACAACGCGATCAGCGGACGGTACTGCGCTTCCAGACGTCCGGAGTCAGGCGAAAAAAAAGATGGCAGTGGCGCTCGCAACGCCTTCGCCAGACGTTCGAGCGTCTTCAAGTGCGGCGCGCGTTCACCACGTTCAATCATGCTGAGGAACGAAGTCGAAATGCCCGCCTTTTGCGCGAGTTCCTTCTGCGTCCACCGCACGCCCGGTCGATCCGCGCGCATTTTTCGGATGTGCTTTCCCACCGCAAGGATTTGCTTGTTCACATTGGGCTCCATTTGCCCTCCGTGAAGAAAACCAACGGGCGCGCGATTGCGTTCCCAGAAATTTCTATTTGCGCAAGAGGGCAGGTCATCAGCGTGCACCGCTCAATGAACCAAGCTGCTTGAGATCGAGAACCAAACTGCCGCCGGCGACCGAAAGTCCGCTCGCTTGGGAGAGCAGCGTGAGACCGACGCCAATCGTCACGCAGTGACACGGGCTGTCATAGGACAACCCGGCATCGTGTTGCGCCACATCGGATGCGCGATCAGCGCTGAAAAAAAAAGTTCCCTGGTAACGAAGCGACCATCCCTCGCGCATCCAAGCGGGCACCGTGACTCTTCCACCGATACCGACCGTCTTGAGCGGCGCGCCAGAAGAGAACGCTTGCGGAACGGGCGCGGCGGCAAAGAGCTCGTCGATTCCCGCGCGCAAGGTGTCGCCTGCACCGGCGGCGAGAAAAGTGCCGGCCGCATGAACCTCGTCGCCACGCGCGTCGGCGGTTGTCCACGCCAGTGAACCGAGCGAGAGACCGCGCGCTGGCCGTTGCCAGGCGTAGCGCGCCTGCGCGATGATCGTGGATCGCGCAGACGGCAACGCGGCCGAGAGACGTGCCCAACTCTCCGCAAGACCACTTGGCGCCATCGAAACAGCCGTCGCCCCCAACCGCGCGCCCTGCCCCACTTCTAATTGGAGAAGTTGTTGCCATGGTCCCTCGGACGTAGCGGCGGACAATTCGGTCACTACACGCGCTTCGATCTGATGCAAACCCGCTTCCGGCGCGGCGCCGTCGATTTCGTCGTACGCGCGACGCGCCGCTGGCACGCCGTCAATTCCCGCATTCAAATCGCGCGGAACACCTTGCGCACTCATGGTTGGGCGCGCGCGATAGACCGCACCGCCCGCGTCGAAGGGATCGCCAATCGGCGGACCGCCCGTTGTGAACGCCGGCGACAAAATCCGCCACGACACCGAGGGGCGAATGGTGTGCCGCAATCCGCTCTCGAAAGTTCGCGCGACTTCTGTCGTCAGCCGCGTCCCGGTCCACACGTAGACACGCGCGCGATCGCGGCCGAGATCGTCAAAATGATAAGCGTCGGCACGCGCACCTATCTCCGGAGTCAAGACCGCGAAGCGATCGAGCGCCAGCGGAACGAGTAGACGCGGCGCTGAATCAGCGCGCCAAAGACCAGCACGCGAAGTGGGCGCAAACGCGGTTGCCGCGGGAATGCTGCATCCGGAAAAACAGGAATCCGCAGGAGCAAATCCGGTGCGATCTTCTCCGCCACCAGCGCCACTCCAAGTCGCGAAACGATCGACGCGCACTGAAAACGATGCTGCCGCATCTCCGATCGGAACCACAGGCCACGCGATCTGGGCCGACGGCAGATGCTGAAACGTCGGCGGCGCGCTAGAACCGAGGAGAATTTGATCGGGTGCGCGGAGATCTTGAAACGCCGTCGCGCCAACGCTAGCCACGGCGTTTTCGCCGGACCATTCCGCCGCGCCGTCGGAACGCCCATACGGAAACGCGCGCTGGAGCAGGTCCGCCGTGGTGTCGGTGTAGTAGGAGGAATCGCCGACGATCTTGGCATCGATCGCAAAATGGCCGCCCAACGGAAGCAGCGATCGATGAAGCAGCGTGCCGGCGAGCCGTTGTCCGCGAAATCCGCGCCGTGGTCCACCGGACGGCTCTGAATCAATCAGATCAGAGACGGTGATTTTTCCAGAGGCACCGGACGTAGGCGCGTAACGAAATTCCAGGCCAGCAAGCGGTCCCTTCACACCACGCTGTCCAGGAATGCTCGCCGGATCGCGGCCCGTGAAAATGCCTGCATCGAAAGTAAGATCGGCGCTCTCGCCGAGCGTGAGGAAGAAGGGCTCGTCGACCCCGAATCCAGACGAACCCCACGGCATGATCTTCGGAAAGAGAAGTCCGCTTTTGCGATCAGTGAGCGGCACCGGCAACGGAACAACGAGCGGCAACGCGAGCGCTCCCAGCCATAGTCGCGGTGCGTGCAACACCGCGACCTCTTCGCTCAAAGTCGCGGTCGGCGCGGTAAGCCGAAAGTCGGGGTCGCCAACGCGACAGTCGCACGACGTCAGCGACACGTCACCTGCCTCGACGTGATCGGCGTCGAGACGCTGCCACGTTTTCGCAGTGACGGTGACACCGTTGCGTCCCGCCGCCGGCGCCGCGGCGAAGCCGAGCCCGCACAAGACGCCCGGATCCATTTCCTGCTTCAAGTAGAGCGTGGCGCCCGTGAGCACCGAGGACCCGTCGGCGAATGCGGCATCGGCGGCATCGGCGAGCACGATCGCATTTCCCGAAGTGACCATCACATGACCATGTGCGTGAAGGAGCCGTCCCGCGCGATCGAAATTCGCTTCGTCACAGCGAAGCAACCACCCGCCGCGCCGAAGTCGAACGGAGCCACGCGCCACGACCGCATCCGGCGTCGACGTTTGAACCAGAAGATCCGCGGACAATTCCCCTTCGCCAGTCGCGGGCGGCGAAAGAAGCAACGCGGCCTGGGGCGTCGCGCACCAGCACACTAGGGAAAATACGAACGAGCGGCAGCGCATGGTTACGCGTCGCACGATTACTCAACGTCGAGCGTTAGCTCGCGGCGATCCTGTGCGGTAGAGATTCGGCCCGGCGACTTGAGATCGATCTCGACGCTGGCGCCGCGGCCATCCACGTGCGGCCGTACGCCTTTCACCTTCGATGCAAAGTAGCCGGTATCGAGCGGCAAGCGATTGGTGGCCACCGGAATCCGCGCGCCAGGAAAATCGATGGCCACGCAGGTGGGAGAAAGATCGCGAATCGTGAAAGGAAGCTGCCCGCTGGTGCGGATGGTGATGTGGGCAATCGCACCGCTGGAACGAAAACCAATGCCGACGATCTCTCCGGAGGAAGTGACGTGCGGTGCTGAAACAATGTCCGCAGGAGATTCCTCCGCCGGTGCCACTTGCGCCAACAACGTGACCGTCGGCAAGGTGGCTCGCGCGGCGACTTCACGCAGACGAGCGGATTCGATAGCACGCGCTTGATCCGCTGCCTTCTGGTCCGCGGTCACGCGCGCTTCTTCGTCCGCTCGCACTTGCAGAACTCGTCGCGCTTCCTCTTCCACAGCCTTTTCCTCGAGCGCGATTCGTGCCTCATCCGCTGCTTTCTTTTCCGCGATCACGCGCGCCTCCTCGGCCACTTTCGCTTGCGCGGCTCGTCGCACTTCTTCTTCCGCAGCCTTTTTCTCGAGCGCGATTCGTGCCTCATCCGCTCCTTTCTTTTCCGCGATCACGCGCGCCTCCTCGGCCACTTTCGCTTGCGCGGCTCGCCGCACTTCTTCTTCCGCAGCTCTTTTCTCGAGCGCGATTCGTGCCTCATCCGCTCCTGTCTTTTCCGCGATCACGCGCGCCTCCTCGGCCACTTTCGCTTGCGCGGCTCGTCGCACTTCTTCTTCCGCAGCTCTTTTCTCGAGCGCGATTCGTGCCTCATCCGCTACTTTCTTTTCCGCGATCACGCGCGCTTCCTCGTCCGCTCGCACTTGCAGAACTCGTCGCGCTTCTTCATCCGCAGCTTTTTTCTCAACCAAGGCATGCGTTTCCTCCGCTGCTTTCGCCTTAGCCACAACGGGGGGCCGCACCACGCGCACTTCAATGGCAACGCCCAGCGCGACGACATCGAACTGCGCCTCCTCCGAAAGCTCAATCACCACGCGCGTAATCGCGGTCGCCCCCGCACCGTAAACAGCAGCGCGGATGCTGCGCACCAACCCGTCGTTCATGCGCACCTCGGCCGGTGCCTTGCCAAGCTCGGCCTCCGGCAAATCGAGAACGATCCGCGGCGGTCCTTCCAATTTCAAAGTGGTGAAATCGAGCGGATGCTTTGCCATGACACGAACGACGTCAACACGCGCTTCACTGCGCGCGGTGACCGCAACAAGCTCGTTGCGCACCCCCAACGTGACGGCGGCCAAGAGCGCAATGACAATGAACGCCATGTCTGCCGAACGTACCACGCGAGCGCTTGCGAACCGCGACGCGAGATTCTAGCTAACGCGAATCTTGAGCGACTCTGCGGGGACTGTGTTTTCCGGCCGACCGCCCAGCGCGCGCCGTAGCTCGCCGACAAGGTAGAGAGATCCGCAGCAGAGCACGATCCCCGAAGGTCCCGCACGTTCTATCGCCCGCTCGAGCGCCAGTATCGGTGACGAATCCGCGTGTACAGCATTGCAATACTTTCGTGATCGCTCGACCAACGTGGCCGGCTCACGTCCGCGCGGACTTCCGGGCCTCACCAACTCGACGCTCGCGCACAAAGGAACGAGCCGATCGATCATCGGCGCGACGTCTTTGTCCTCGAGTGCGCCGAAGACGAGATGAATCGCCCGGCCCGGCCACACGGCACGGACGGTGTCAGCTAGGGCCCGTGCACCCGCCGGGTTGTGTGCGCCGTCGAGCACGACCTCGGGATTGGAGCGGACCGTTTCGAATCGGCCTGGCCAATGCGCGTCCTTGAGCCCGCGTTGCGCATCACGCGCACCGACGCGAACACCGCGTTCGGAAAGGGCACGGAGCGCGGCAATCGCCACCGAAGCATTGGTACGTTGATGCGGACCGCGCAACGACAACTCGGCGGTGATTGACCAGTCGCCGCAAGACAGATTTTGAGTATCGCTCCAGCCAAAATCGATTCCTTCGACGCCGAGCGGCGCGACATTTCGTTGGCAAGCCGCGCGCACTTCGTTGAGCACCTCCTCCGGCTGCGCGGCGGTCACGCACGGAATTCCGGCCTTCACGATGCCCGCTTTTTCCCGCGCGATCGCCGCAAGCGTGGAGCCCAGAACATCCGTGTGCTCGAGCGAAATCGGCGTCAGCGCAACCACCGTCGGCACACAGCAATTGGTGGCATCCAACCGCCCGCCGAGTCCCGTTTCCATCACCACAACATCCACGCGCTCCTCGGCAAAAACGAGAAACGCGGCCACCGTGAGTAACTCGAAATAAGTGAGGCCCTGCGCCGTTTCCGCCCACGGGCACGCGCGCAACACCGCCGCAATCGCGCGTGCGAGCCGAGCGTGCGAAATCGAATTTCCATTCACGGCTATGCGCTCGGTGATGTCTTCCAGATGCGGCGACGTGTAGAGCCCGACGCGCGAACCTGCCGCCAAAAGTCCCGCCGCTGCGAACGCGCAGGTCGATCCTTTTCCGTTCGACCCCGCGACATGAAGCGTGCGGTAAGTGCGCTCTGGATTTCTCAATTCCGAAAGCGCGCGCGCGGTTCGCTCGAGCCCCGGCGACATTCCGAACATCGCCAAGCGCGAGAGCAACGCAAGCGCTTCGGACCACTCCACGGCTACAAAAGACCGATCACTTGCGCCAAGCGCGCGCGCAGATCGCGGCGATGCACGATGTCGTCAATCATGCCGTGCTCGAGGAGAAATTCACTGCGCTGAAAACCCTCGGGCAATTTTTGGCGCACGGTCTGTTCGATCACGCGCGGTCCAGCGAAT
>JAHFDP010000033.1 GCA_023248955.1 Deltaproteobacteria bacterium | reverse complement strand
TCCCGGTGATGTAGTTATTGGTGTAGGCACTCGTAAAAAACTGGGCACTGGAACCGACAAACTTGACGGTTGGCTGATTGTTCAGCGCGCTATCGGACGTCTTGTAGGTCGGCGAGCCAGAGCTCGTCCAGGTGTACCCGTTCCCGGAGCTGTCGCTCCAAGTCGAGACCGCGGCATTGTTTCCCAGACCAATCGAATCGGCCTTGAGCCAAAACTTCATGTTGGTCTTCAACGTCAGATAGCTATTCGAAACGGTCACGTTCGTCGTGGCGCTGGTGTAGCCATTTCCGCTGCCATCGGCCGCGGTCACCGTGATGTTCTCCACCGCCGAATGTTTCATATAGAAAGTGTTAGAATTGGACCCGTTGGCGATACTGAACCCAGTCGAGGGGCTGGAAATCTGGGTGACGCAGCCCACGTCCGAATAGTAGGTGGTAGTGCCCGCGGGCGAGCCGCCACCCTGGAGTGTCCGTGACAGTGCGACCACGAGCGCGCCACCCGTGGAATTGGTCAACGCGCTGGAGTTTGGATCCTGAAGTTGCACGGTCATCGCACCAGTGCACGCGGTCGTGCTAAGCGTTGTTGCCGCTACTGTAAACGCATACTTGTTGTTAGCTACCGTTACGTTGGCGTTGGTGGGTGCATACCCGTGACCGCTGCCATCGACGGCGGCAACGACGATGTTTTCAACCGCGGAATGCTTGAAATAAAAGTTGGCGGACTTCGATCCATTGGCAATCGTAAATCCAGTCGAGGGGCTGCTAATCTGCGTCGTGCAGGTAGAATCTGAATAGTAGGTGGTGGTCCCCGTGGTGCTCGCACCGGTTTGCAGTTTGGTCGACAAGGCAACGGTGACCGCGCTTCCCGTCGAGTTGGCGATGGAGTCCCCATAGATGTTTTGTAGCTGCACCGTCATGACACCGGAGCAGAGTGTCTTTCCAACCAGCGATACCGAAGCGGAATAAGCCAAAATAGATGCTGTGGACCCACTCGTACAGCCACCAGAGACAGAAACACCATACTTGTCTCCAAGCTCGCATTCGACATTCGATAGATCGCTGTTGGAAAGGTTGGTGGAATGGAGCACCATCTCCGAAATACGGCCGGTGAAACGTTGCACGCTCGTGTCCGCGTCAGCTCCGATGGTGAATTGGGCGTTGTGCAGGTTGTTCGTCGGCGTTCCGAGGCTAACGGTGCTCGACGACGTGCCCTTCTGGACACCATTGACCCGAACGTCCCAGCTATTCGAAGATATGCGACGCCAAACCGTGACGTACGCCGTACCCAACGCGGTTCCGTCAGACACACCGAACAGCTCGGAGCCCGCCCAAAGATTCATCAGCGCGCCGCTCTTGGCGACCTGGATGTTTTCGTCACCTGGTCCACCGGTCTGATACCAGGAGAGGAAGTTCGAGCAACACCCACTGGCATCCTGAATCTCCACCACCGTCAGGGTCCACGGATTGGTCCCGGTGATGTAGTTATTGGTGTAGGCACTCGTAAAAAACTGGGCACTGGAACCGACAAACTTGACGGTTGGCTGATTGTTCAGCGCGCTATCTGCCGTCGTGTAGGTCGGAGAGCCCGAGCTCGTCCAGGTGTATCCGTTGCCGGAGCTGTCGCTCCAAGTTGGGACCGCTGCGTTGTTTCCCAGACCAATCGAATCAGCTTTGAGCCAAAACTTCATGTTGGTCTTCCCCGCGAGAATGCTGCTGAGCATGACGACCACGTTCGCGGTAGCGCTGGTGTAGCCTTGGCCGCTTCCATCCGCCGCGGTGATGGTGAGATTCTCCTGCGCTGAATGCTTAAAGTAGAACGTGTTGGTGCTGGTCCCCGCGGCGATCGTGAAACCCGTCAACGGCGCCGAAATCTGCGACGCGCAGGCTGAATCCGAATAGTAGGTCGTCGTTCCGGTGGGACTGCCGCCGCCTTGGAGCGTTCGAGAAAGTGCGACGATCAGGCTGCCGCCCGTTGAGTTCGTGATGGCGTTGCCACCCGCGTCCTGAAGCTGGACCAGCATCGCGCCAGAGCAGATCGTCGCCCGAACCGATCCGGTCGGAAAAGGGAAACCATACTTGGACGCGCTGTTGCTTACCGTGAAAGTCTGCCCGCCTGACGTACCGCCGCCAGGTGCGGGTGTGGTCACGGTTACGCTCGTCGTGCCACTGCTCGCGATGTCCGCGCCGTTGATTGCGGCGGTCAACTGCGTCGCGCTGACGTAGGTCGTGGTGCGCGCACTGCCGCCCCACTTCACCGTCGAGGCCCCGAAAAAGTTGGTCCCGGTGACCGTCAGCGTAAAGCCCGCCCCACCCGCCGTGGCCGAACTCGGACTAATACTGGAGGTTGTCGGCGCCGGGTAAACCTCACCCATAAAAACGTTGCCCGAGAGGTTGTGCGTGGTATCCTTGGTGTAATCTGCCGGGCCGGTAGAAAGGATGCCGCGCCCCACCCAGCCACCTGGGAGGTATCGCTTCGCATACCACCAGGCGACGCCGCCGTTGGGATCGTTCGCTGGGGTTGCGCTCACGAAAGCATTCAAGGTCCCAGCCACGTCGGGTTTGATGATGACCGCGTAGTTTGTCCCCACCGTCAACGCCGTACCCGGGGTCATGGGAATCAACACGCGCGTTTTCAGATTCAGCGTCGGCAACGCCGTCTGCGCATCCACCGTGCCCGTTGCGAAAGCATTCGAAGTCCCCTGATCGTCGATCCCGCCGGAACCCGTGAGGCTATGAATCTCCGCCTTGATGTTTTGTCCGCTTCCGCCCGAGACCCGAATCATGTCCACGGCCACCAGCGTCACCATGGCCTGCGTGGCGCCACCAACCGGTGCGGCCGCCTGGAACGTTTGCGCAGCCTTCTTTGTGGCCCGAGTGTTGCTCAAAATCGGAAATCCGTTGCCGGCGACGACGCCGTTGCTGCCGCCACCGTTGCTAAACGCATTGACGCCCTTGGAAATTGTGACCGTGGCCGTGCCGGTGCTGTTGCCAGCGCCCGTGTCGGTGACCGTAACGGTGTCCGTGGCACCGCTAGAACCGGGGCTACCCGCCGTGTAGAGACCAGCGCTGCTGATGCTGCCCGAGGGGCTCACTTGCAATGCCCAGGTATAAGGCCCGGTTCCGGTTGCGGTGAACTGCTGCGTTTGTCCCTGCGACAGCGTCACGTTGGCAGGGGAAAGCGTCGGGTTGACGGCCGACCTGGCGTTTCCGAGACGAGGCGCGCGATCGGCCCCGGCCACCCGCTGATCGCAAGCCGCGACGGTCGTGGCTACCGCGAGAAGAGCGCACAACCACGAATGGCGAGCGTTCAATGTACCTCCGAAATAGCCTATTGGTTCATTATCGCACAAAGCGCCCCATTCTATTGTTCTCCTCAGGCCACCAATTCCGTCACTTCACTTGCCCGTCAAGCCGAGCCCAACCATTTTGTCTATTCACAAGCCACGGCGCCGGCGGCCGATTGGCGTCCCGGCGGGCAGGGACTGCACGCGATTGAACCGGCATAGGGCGCGAACGTACCGGCCGGGCAGGGCAGACACAGCAGAGCGCCCACGATGGCTGTGAACTTTCCCGGCGCGCATGGCGCGCACGTTCCATCAGCGCGCGGGGCGGTGCCCGGCGTGCAGTTGGATGGCTGTGGTGGCGCAGCTGGCGGGCTCGAAGGCGTCGTCGCGCAGGAGGTGGAGCCCGCATTGGGCGCGCGGGTCCCCGGCGGACACGGTGTGCACTGGTTGGAGTCCGGGGTGACCGAGAAGGCATCGGGCGGACAGAGCGCGCAGGTGCGCTTTCCGGAGGCATCGCTGCTCTTGGAGGTACCCGGTGGGCAGGCTGGCGACGGCGGTGGAATCGCACAAGCGGTGGAGCCTGCGTTGGGCGCGCGGGTCCCCGGCGGACACGGTATGCACTGGTTGGAGTCAGGGGTGGCCGAGAAGGTATCGGGCGGACAGAGCGCGCAGGTGCGCTTCCCCCAGGAAGATCCGACGAAGGTGCCCGGCGGGCACATCTTGGGTCGCGTCTCGCTCGCGAGCAAGGTGCTTGCGGCGAAAAGAAGCGCAAAAGGGCCAGAGGCTTTCATAGGAACTCCTTTGGGCTATAGGGTACTACTGTCTATCGTTTAACAACAGCCGTGCCGGACATCGGCCGGATTTGATCGGGGTTCCTTCAAAACCAGGAGCTACGGCGCGGAATTCTTGTAGGGATGCCCCGAGGGCAAGGACGCCTGAAGTCCCCACTTCCAGGCCAGCTGTCCCTCGGTGAGCTGCCGCTCGAACGTCGTGAGCTGACGATTGTAGACGCGGATCTCGGCGACGTAGGAGTCCACGTAGGGGGTCTGATACGGACCTGTTCCCCAAACCTCGCCGCCAATTCCACCAAAGTCGTTCGTGTTACCGGATCCCAGCTTGAGGTTCCAAGCAACGTCGCCGCCCGGGTAGGTCATCGTGGCGGCGGTTCCATTCGACCAGACGTTCGTGGTGTGGGTGCTTCCCGAGACCCAATCGAGCACCTGCCAGACGCCCGAATTGGCAATCCCCGTCAACGCGGCCTGCGCATCATTGCCGAAGCCACCATAAATCGAGATACCGTTGGCATTCCCCGAAGCATAGTGCCCGAAGGCAACTCCGGTGTACTTGCCAGTCGTATTGCTGTTGCCGCCGAAGTTGATCGGGAAGTACCCGTTGTTCGTGTAGTCCATGGCCGACGGCAGATTGAAAACAGCGAAGACGCTCATGCTCGAGAGCGCGGGCGTGTTCGGGTAGAAGAGAATTTGCGAGTTGGCGGCCGTGAAAGAAAGAACAGGGCTGCCATTTTTAGTAATGGAACCATAATTCGGCATTTGCGACGTGATCGCTTGCGTGGCGTTGTAGCCGTTCCCGCTCTTGTCCGCCCAATTGGAAACCGCGTTGCCGCCGTTTTTGGTGATCGTTGTGGCATCCGCGGCATCGAGCCAGAGGACGAGTCCGACCACCCTGACCGAGAACGTCGTTGACCCGCTGGTCCCGCCACCTGGGGTTCCGTTGGTAACCGTGACGTTGAACGATCCCGCCGTGGCAATATCCGCCGTGTTGATGGTCGCGGTGATTTGGGTTTCGTTAACGAAGGTGGTCGTTCGGGCCGAACCAGCCCAATTCACCATCGAGCCAGCGATAAAGTTCGTGCCGTTGACCGTCAAGGTAAACGCGCTCGCACCGGCCGTGACGAAGGTCGGGTTGAGGCTCGTGACCGCCGGCACCGGGTTGGTCGCGCTCACGGAGAAGTTAAGACCGGCCGAGGTCCCACCCGGCGCCGG
This sequence comes from Deltaproteobacteria bacterium, assembly GCA_023248955.1. Lineage (GTDB taxonomy): Bacteria > Myxococcota > Myxococcia > Myxococcales > JAHFDP01 > JAHFDP01. The sequence continues at coordinate 36,719 of JAHFDP010000033.1, read as the reverse complement.
GGTCGTTACTGTAACGCTGGTCGTTGCCGCGGTGTTGAAATCGGAGGTGGAAATAGCTGCGGTCAGTTTGACCGGGTTCACGTAGGTAGTCGTTCGTGCCGCCCCGCCCCAATTCACGATCGAGTTGGAAGCGAAGTTGGTGCCATTCACCGTCAAGGTGATCGCCGAGGCGTTCTGCAAGGCGAAAGTCGGGAGCATGTTCGTCATCGTCGGGGCCACGTTGTAAGGCGCGGTATTCTTCCAGGGGTGTCCCGATGGAAGCGCGCTCTTCAGCCCCCACTTCCAAGCCAAGACGCCTTCGATAAGCTGGCGCTCCGATGTGTTGAGCTGGCGATTGTAGACACGGATTTCGGCCACGTTGGTGTCCTGATAATGACCATCCCAGGAGAGGCCGCCGATTCCGCCGAAATCGCCGTCACTGCCCGAGCCGAGTGTAAAGTTCCATGCCACGTCGCTTCCCGGGTTGGTGATCGTCGCCGCATTGCCCGTCGAAAAGACACTGGTGTTGTGCGTGCTGCCCGAGACCCAACTCAGCACCTGCCAGACGCCGGAGGAAGAGATACCCGAATAGGCTGCGAGCGCGACGTTGCCAAAACCACCGGCGATGTTGAGGCCGTTGGCGTCACGCGACGAGACATCACCGATCTCGACTAGCGAGTAGAGTCCAGTCGTGTTGGTGACGCCTCCGAAAGCGAGCGGATAGTAGCGCCCCGCCGCATAGTTCATCGTGGTGGGCAGATCATAGACACAAAAACCGCTATAGCTCGTTACTGGTGTGCTGCTCGGAAAACGCAGAACCTGCGCGCTCGAACCGGTGAAGGAAAGCACCGGAACGCCATTCTGGGTGGTCGATCCGTAGTTGGGTCTCTTCGCGGTAGAAGCCTGAAAGGCGTCGTAGCCCTTCCCGCTCTTGTCCGCCCAATTGGAAACCTGGTTGCTGCCGTTTTTCGTGATCGTCGTTGCGTCCGCGCCATCGAGCCACAAAAAGCCGCCGGCCGGATTCACCAAGAATGCCTGCGCACCAGTCGTGCCACCACCCGGTGCACTGCTAAAAACCGTGACGCTGAACGATCCTGCGCCGGCAACATCCGCGGCCGCGATGGACGCGGTAAGCTGCGTGGCGCTTACGTACGTCGTCGTACGACTGGCCCCAGCCCACCTCACCGTCGAGCTTCCGACGAAGTTTGTTCCGTTGACGGTCAACGTGAAGGCGCTCGCGCCGGCGGTCGCTGCGATCGGAATGATGTTGCTGGTCGTCGGTACGGGGTTGTTTACCGTCAGCGTTTGCGCTCCCGATGGTCCGCCACCCGGAGCAGGATTGGTGACGGTGACGCTGAAGGTTCCCGCCACCGAGAGATCCGACGTCGAGATCGCCGCCGTCAAACTCGACGCGTTCACGTAGGTTGTCGTGCGGCTGGCGCCCGCCCAGTTCACCGTCGAGCCGGCGACGAAGCTCGTGCCGTTCACCGTCAATGTAAGCGCCCCATTGCCATCGGTAACCACCGCGGGGGTGAGGTTCGTGAGCGTCGGGACGAGGTTGTTCACGGTGTACGTTTGTGCACCAGACGTTCCGCCGCCGGGCGACGGATTGTCCACCGTGACATTGAATGTACCGGCGATCGAGAGGTCTGACGTCGAGATCACTGCAGTCAATTTCGACCCGCTCACGTAGGTTGTCGTGCGGCTCGCGCCTGCCCACTGCACCGTCGAGGATGCGACGAAGTTCGTGCCGTTCACCGTCAGCGTTAGCAGCAAATCGCCGGCGTTGGCCGCGGCGGGGCTGATGCTCGAAATCGTCGGTAAGAGGTTGTTCACTGTAAACAGCTGCGCATCCGACGTTCCGCCGCCGGGAGTTCCGGTCGCCACGGTCACGTTAAACAACCCAGCCATGATCAGATCCGACGCAGGAATCAGCGCCGTCAGCTGCGTACTGTTCACGAAGGTCGTTGGCTGGCTTGTGCCCGAGAAAACCACCGTCGACCCATTGACGAAATTCGTTCCATTCACGGTCAGGGTGAACGCCGCGGCGCCCGCGCTGATCGAGTTTGGACTCATGCTCGCCGTCGTGGGAACGCGGTTGTTCACGGTAAATTTCTGCGCACCCGAAGTCCCGCCGCCGGGCGCGTCGTTGGTCACGGTCAGGCCAAAAGTTCCCGCGTTGGCCAGGTCGGCAACGCCGATCGTTGCCGTCAACTGCGTCGCGCTAACGTAACTGGTCGTGCGGCTGGTGCCCGCCCAGCTCACTGTCGAACCGGCAACAAAATTCGTTCCATTGTAAGTGATCGTGAAAGCCGCCGCGCCGGCACTGGCCGACGCTGGGCTGATGCTCAACGCCGTCGGCACCGGGTTTGTAACGGAAAAGATCGCCGGCGCGGAAGTGCCGCCCCCAGGAGGAGGGCTCGTCACCGTTACATTGAATGTGCCGGTGCCCGCCACGTCGCTCGCCGCGATCGCGGCAATGAGCTGTGTGGGGCCAATAAACGTCATCGGACGTGCAGCGCCGTTCCATTGAACGGAAGATGCGGCGACGAAACCTGCGCCGTTGATCGTAAGTGGAAACGCGGAAGCTCCTGCAAGGGCGGAGCTCGGGGAGAACCCGCTGATGGTCACCGCCGGGTTGTTCGCCGTGAACGTCTGGAGGTTCGACGTACCGCCGCCCGGCGCTGGATTCGTTACTGCAACACTGAACATTCCGACGCTGGCCACCTCCTGCGCACCGATAGCCGCCCTGATCTCCGTGGCGTTCACGAAAGTGGTCGTTCGCGGCACGCCGGCCCAGCTCACGGTCGAACCGGAGACAAAATTCGTTCCGTTCACGGTCAGGATAAAAGAAGCGACGCCGCTGTTGATCTCCGAGGGGCTCAAGCTGGTCGTCGTTGGCACCGGGTTGTTCACGGTAAACGTCGCGGCCGACGATGTTCCGCCGCCGGGCTTGGGGCTCGTGACCGTCAGATTGAAACTACCGCTGCTCGCCAAATCGCCGGCAAAAATCGCCGCGGTTAGCTGGCTCGCGTTGACGTAGGTCGTCGGGCGATCGGCAAAAGCCCACTGCACGACGGACGTGGACACGAAGCCCGCGCCGCTCACGGTGAGCGTCAAACCGGAACCGGCGAGCGCCGCATTCGGAGAGAGGGCAACCACGCTCGGTGCGGGGTTGTTCACCGTGAGCGTCTGCGCGCCGGATGTGCCGCCACCCGGAGTTCCGGTGGCGACGGTAATGTTGAAGGTACCGGCCGCGCTGAGATCGGACGCGGTAATCGTCGCGGTAACCTCGGCGCTATTAACAAAGCTGGTCGGGCGACTTGATCCCGCAAAGCCCACCGTCGAACCATTCACGAAGTTCGTGCCGCTAACCGTCAGTGTGAATGCTCCATCGCCAACGGTGGCCGCCGTAGGGCTGATGCTCGTCGCGGTCGGCACGCGGTTACCCACAGTGTACGTTTGTGCACCAGACGTCCCACCGCCCGGCGCGGGATTGGTAACGGCGACATTGAATGTACCCGCCGTCGTTAGATCCGACGCCAAGAGGGCCGCCGTCAGCGTGCCGCCGTTCACGAACCTGGTCGTCCGAGGCGAGAGGTTCCACGAAACCGCTGAGGTCGCCACAAAGCCCGTACCGGTCACCGTCAAAAGCAGCGCGGCGTCGCCCACAAAGGACGCGGTGGGGCTCGTGAGCGTGAGCGTCGGCTGCGGATTGGTTACCGTGAACAGCTGTGGCTCCGTGGATCCGCCCCCTGGCGATGGGGTGAACACCGTGACGTTAACTAGGCCTGCAACCGCGCTGTCCGACGCCGGAACGAGCGCGGTGAGCTGTCCGCTGCCAACATAGGTGGTCGCCAGCGCCGCATTGCCCCAATTCACCTTGGACGTCGGAACGAAGTGATTGCCATTCACCGACAGCACGAACGCACCAGATCCCACCAGGACGGACGAGGGGACGAGCGTCGCGATGATCGGCGCCGGTGCGTTCACCGTAAACGGCTTCGAATTCGAAGTTCCCCCTCCCGGCGCGCCGTTGACAACGGTGACATTCGTCTCGCCCGCGAAGAGGAGATCCGTCGCCAGAAAGGTTGCGACGAGCTTCGTCGCATCGACGAATTGGGTGGATCGAGCGATTGGGCCCAACTCAACAACAGAACCGGCGACGAAACCGGTTCCTGTCAGCGTCACCTGGACGCCGTTATCACCAATCGTGGCCACGCCCGGATCGAGCGCGTTCAACGTCGGCGCGGGATTGCCGATCGTCAACGTTCGCGCGCTGGTTGTTCCACCGCCGGGTGTCGGGCTCGTCGCAGTGACCGTGACGACGCCCGCGACCGCGATGTCCGCCGCCGAGATGGAAGCGGTCAGCTTCGAGCGCGTAACGAAGGTGGTTGAGCGTGCGTCGCCGTTCCACTGGACCAGCGACGCTTGGAGGAAGTGGTCACCCGTGAAGGTAAGCGTGAACGCGCCACCGCCAGCGACGACCGCGTCGGGACTAATCGCGTCCGCGGCCGGCACCGGTGCGTTAATGGTGAAAACAACGGAATTGGACGCCCGTTTCCCCTGCGGCGTCGTATTGACCACGGAGACATTGGCCGTTCCGTTGGAGGCGATGTCCGCGGCGGAAATGGGCGTCGTCAATTGCGACTTGCTGACGAAAGTCACGCCACGGGTCGTCCCGTTCCAGAGGATGGTCGAACCTTCGACGAACGCCTCGCCAAGAATGGTGAGAACAAACGCACCCTCGCCGGCAGTCGCGCCAGAAGGCGTCAGTGCAGCGATGCTCGCCACGCCGGTTGATTCACGCGGCGCGACGGACGAACGACAAGCTGACGCGGTGATCGCGGCGATTCCCGTGATGAGGACTTTGGCAACGCTCGTCATCGGCACTGTTATTGTAACACCGTCTGGACCAGCTGGATGTGCGCCCAAAGCTCGTGAATCGATTCGTGGGTTCGTCCATGTTCCCTTCCGTAATCCCGTTCTGTCCAGGCTACCGATTCCGTCACAAAAAGTTTTCGAACTAACGGAATAACCGAACTTAGAACAACTGTCGCCCATTGCGGAGCTCTACGGGTGAGCCGTGCTACAATTGTGTCCTGGTCATAATCGTTTGCGAAATTTTTCGTTAGGCTCGGTCACCAGGGATTGCTTTTATTCGTATTGAAGTAATCCCCTTCTTTCGGAGGTCGGTATGAAGAACTGTGGCGAACTTCGATTCTGGTCTTGTTTATGTTTATTTCTATTTGCATCCATTTCCGCCAACGCTGGTGTTCCCCAAACGTTGGATCAACAAGGCCGTATCATTAAAACGGATGGAACACCGCAGAGCGGAGATCAGGGCGCCACGTTCTCTATTTATGATTCTGCTACAAGTGGCGTGGCACTCTGGACCGAAAGACACACGCTTAATTTGGACAGCGCCGGCTTTTACGTCGTAACGCTCGGTGCGCAAGTACCGTTCGCTGGCCTCTGGGACGGTCGCACGCTCTTTCTTGGCATTACCCTCGACGGCGAGACGGAGCTGACGCCCCGCGAGCCGTTGTTGAGCGTCCCCTATGCGATTCGGGCTGGCACGGTGGACGGCGTCATGCCCATTGGTTCCATTTCCGCATGGCACAAAACCTTGCCCGGTGTGCCGGCTCTGTCCGATAACTGGGTCGAATGCAACGGACAAACACTCAACGATGCCGCGAGCCCATTAAATGGGCAGGTCATTCCCAACCTCAATGGCGAAGCACGCTTTCTCCGTGGCGGCGCCACGAGCGGTGTTACCCAACAAGACGCAGTCCAGGATCACGCGCATGCCAACAACGTCGCGGTGAACGGGAGCGGCGATCTCTCCACCGGTCTCATGTCCGCTGACCATATTCACGGTGAGGCACCGGCGCTCCGCCGCACCGAGTTTTGCACCGGCTTTACCGGGGATGGAATCACGAATGGGTTATCCGGAGGAGGCGGCCTTTGGGGTCAAATCGCCAGTTGCACGGCCAACACCGCCGGCGCAAACGCCAACCACTCTCACGCGGTGCCAAGCCACTCCCATGCGCTCTCCGGCAACGTGCAGGGCGTAATCAATGGACGTTCTGCCACTGAAACGCGGCCCGCTAATATGAGCGTTGTATGGATTATGCGGATTAAATAGGTACGGTCGTTTAATACTCGGTTATTCCGTCAGGATCCTTTCACGGAGAGAAACCATGCCGAATCGATTTAACGCTGTCGTCTTTCTGGCCCTTGTTTCGGGATGCCCTGGACCTTCTCCCGACAACAATCCAACAGACAAGGTTCCTGCCACCGTTACGGTCACGCCGGCGTCGGCCTCCCTGAAAATCGGAGCCACAGTGCGGCTGACGGCGGCTCTGTTCAACGCCTCCGGAGCGGCCATCGCTGATGCCGCCGTGGCCTGGGCAACAGACAGCGCCTCTGTCGCCACCGTCGATGCGCAGAGCGGCCTGGTAACCGCTGTCGCAGTTGGCGCCGCGCACGTGACGGCCACTTCCGGGAGTAAAAGCGCAGAGGCCCTGGTCACTGTGCTTACCAACGTCGCCAAGGTGGCGATCGGTCCGCATCCGATTTCCGCGGTCAACAAAGGTGCCACGCTTCAACTGACGGCCTCGGCAACCGATGCGAACGGCGCCGCCCTGGCTGGCAAGATCATGTTGTGGACCACCGCTGACAACACAATCGCCACCGTTTCCGCAACAGGCCTTCTCACCGGAATCGCGTCAGGAGCCACCACGGTCACGGCAACGATCGAAGGCATCGCGGACACGCAGCCCGTCACGGTTATCTCCGCCATTGGATCGCAGGGCGGCAGCTTGTCGGTCGCGGATGGGTCGGGGGTGTTGATCCCCGCGGGCGCGCTCTCGTCGGACACCGTGATCACGATCCAAAAAAGCCCCGCTACCATAGCTCCGCCTGGTCAATCGGTTGGGACATCCTATCGGTTTGGCCCGGAGGGAACGCAGTTCGCAGTACCGGTGACCGTCACGTTGGCCGTCCTGCCCTCGCAAATTCCGACCGGCAAATCCACTGCCGACGTTGTTATCCAGACAGCGGCGGCGGGCTCGACGATCTTTACCGCGCTCCCAACGACGGTGGTCGACGCGATCCACGTTCAAGCCAAGACCTCCCACTTCTCGGATTTGGCTCCGACCATTCCCACGCCACCGCCTCCTACTTCGTGCAGCAGCGACCGTGACTGTGCTTCGGGCAAGTGCGATCCCGCCAGCGGAACATGCATTTAGACGTGGAACTCAATGCTGCCCTACGATTTCTAGACCTGGCCGATCCCAAGGACTAGGCACAGAGTCCGTCCGTCGATGGAAAATGGATCGCATTCGAGTCCACGCGCGACGCGGACCAGAGCCCAGCGCGTTGTGGCGCATCGCTGCGTCGGGAGGCAAATGAGATGAGAACACCGTACGCAACGCCTGTATGGATGTTGATGTCGCGTCGATTAATCGTTTTCGTCATCCTGCTCACGGGCTGCCACTCGTGTGAAAACTTCGAAACAGCTCCGCCACCAGCGGGAACGCCACAATCCTTCCCTCTGACGATCAGCACATCGGTGCAGTCGCTCCAAGTCCGGCAGGATGGCCGATTCACGCTGCGGCGCGCGGACGGAACGCTGGTCGTGGCATCGACGGACGAGACGCATCTATTCGCTCTTTCCACCGGCGCCGTAATCGAAACGCCCGCCTTCGATTCCGCCGTCGCGCTTGCCTTGAGCGACGCAAAATTGGGCACAGGCCATCGCATCACTGGGAACGCAAACGGCAGTCGTGGGCGGGTCAGCATCAATATCGACACATTCGATCTGTTTCCCGAGGCGATTGTTCTTTCCGGTTCAGCCATTGATGACTCGCTTTCCGTTTCGGAAATCATTCTTGCCTCAATGGCGCTTAACGGCCGGACTAACAACGACACGCGAATCCTTTACGGACCCACGGCGGGAACCCTTTATATGGATGATTTCACCGCTCTGCCTCCACTTCGCGGCTATCAAAAAACGGGCGATATGCTCAAAGGAGGAACGCCGCTCAATGCCGTGTGGACGCGCACCAGCGGCGTTGCCCTCTCGGTAATCGAGCCTACACCCGTCCATGTCGCGCTACCACTCTCGGTCACCGATGCCGTCCAGCTTAGCGTGAGCTACCGCCCCAAGAGCCAATACAGTGAATCAAATACGTCGATATCCACACCACGCGCCATGCTTACATCATTCCAGGGCGACTATTACGATCCACTGCGAACGCTTTCTTCAGTAATGAGTAAGCTTGGGGGATTTTCACTCAACCACGACAATGCCCCCGACGCAGCATATGGACCGCTCTGGAAAACGTGGGGGCTTAGTGGAACCACGTGCAGGCCACGGCCTGCCTGTGCAGCGTCGCCGTCTTGTGATCACACGCCGGATCCGAGCTGCAAGCTGAAGTCGTGCGATTCCGACGGTTGCTGGATTAAGGACAGCATTCGCGATCTGATTCCAGATATCAAAACGCTTGGATTTAAGACCATTCTTCTCGATTTCGATTGGTTTAATGCTGAAGGAGATTGGACGCCCAAAAATGATCCCGTTGGGCGATTTTCGAATGAAGCTGATCTCACGCAATTCATTAGCGAGTTGCATGGACAAAACTTCAACGTGGGGCTCTGGTATCAACCGATTCAACTCAATCCTGAGGCGGAGAACTACGACGAGCTCAAACCGCTGGCGGTACTAGACGAGTCGGGGAAGCGGGTGGTCGATGACGATGGCTTGAACATGCTTGATCCGGCGCTCCCAGCCACGCGCGATCTGGTCCGCAAAGCCGTGCAGAAATTCGCCGGCTGGGGTGCCGATTACCTCTACATCGACAGCCAGGAAGCGCAGCTTGCCGTTCGGCCCGATTTTCGACAGCCGCCGCTCCCGGGCGGGCCGCTCGATTCATTTTTTGCGCTGCCCGCAATCTACAAACTGATGCGCGATTCAGTTTCGTCTTCGGTGGTGATCGAATCCTGCCCCGATGGGCGAAACAAGACGATTTACCAAATGCCTTATTACGAGGTAAACAACGTCGGCGATCCAGGCAGCGATATGCAGGCACGGCACGAGACGAAGCTACTCAAAGCGCTCCGCGGTGATCGATCGCCGGTCGGCGTTTATGTCGATCCTTTCAACGACAATGCGGTCTCTGGGGATCCCGCGACCGCCGTTGGTCCGGGGGCGATCGTCATGTCCTTCTTTTCGGCGGCCACCCTGGCTAGCGAGCGGCGGGCCACGTTGCAAGCTTGGATGAGCTACGTGGCGACGCACCATCCGGAGCGGGGCACCTACCGCAACCTCTACGATGTTGGATTCGACGAGCCGGAAGGGCACGCCATCGGCCTTTCGAACGGCGCGATGCAGTTTTCGTTTTTTACGCGCTACGATGCGCGCAGCCTGCTGCTTGGCGCGACCGGCGGGGAAAACGATCCAAAGACCAAGGTGAACGCAGGGCCCGAGACATTTTCGGGAAACGTCGAGTTACGAGGACTTACGAGGGGGACAAGGTACCGTGTAACCGAGGTACCAAGTGGCGATGCGATCTCCGCCGTCACCGCCGACGCGCAGGGCAAAGCAATGCTCCCGTTGGATTTTACACGCAGCAAAGTAATTTTGGCCGAACCCTAAAGGCCAAGCGGTCACCGTTGTGGAGGCGGAGATAATCTGGAGATAATCTAAGGTGGCATTCGGTCCGCCACCGAAAATGATTGACGGTTTTCGCGCGTAGTCGAGAATATTAAATAGGCGATATTCTTTAGCTCGCAGGGGAGTTCATGCTCATCTTCATCTTGCGCCTCTTTGCGGTGGCGGTTCTTGCCTTGGTGGCCTGTCACCCGACTTCGAAGCCGACGCCCCCAGCGGATCCGACGTGCAGCGACGGCATCAAGAACGGCACAGAAACGGACGTCGATTGCGGCGGCAGTTGCGCGCCCTGCACAGTGGGCCGCGCGTGCGCAAAAGGTGACGACTGCACGACACGCCTCTGCGGCAACGGCCGCTGCCAACCAACCGCGCGTTGCGTAGATGGTGTGAAGAACGGCGAAGAAACGGACATCGACTGCGGCGGAAGCTGCGCGGGTTGCCCGAGCGGCAAGGTGTGCGCAGAGGCTCGCGACTGCGTGAGCGGCGTCTGCACAAACTCGATCTGCCAGGCTCCGACGTGTACGGATGCAGTGAGGAACGGAACGGAGACGGACACCGACTGCGGCGGCGGAACGTGTGAGGGGTGCAAGAACGGGTTCGCCTGCGTCGTCGGAAAAGACTGCACGAGCGGCGTCTGTGAGGCCTCAAAATGTCAAGTTCCGACCTGCAGCGACGGTGTTAAGAACGGCAGCGAAACCGGTGTCGACTGCGGTGGAAGTTGCCAACTCTGTCTGCCGCCGGACCCGGCGTCGGTGGCTTCGGCCATGGACCCGACCGGAATCACTGGCCTCGCGGAATCGAGCGCGTTTCTCTACACCGGACCGAATGCAATTCAAACAGGCGTCGATCTCACAAAAATGGTACCGGCGCGAACCTGCGTCCTACGGGGCCGGGTAAGCGCCGTGGATGGCAGCGCACTACCCGCGGTTCTCGTCACGGTTCTTGGACATCCTGAATTCGGAAGCACCATGAGTCGAAAGGATGGCCAATTCGACCTGGTCGTGAATGGTGGTGGCGATGTCACGCTCCACTATTCACATTCTGGATATATCGACGTTCAACGAACGGTCTATGCACCCTGGCAGGATTACGCTCCGGTACCGCCAGCGATGCTGACCGCCTTTGACACGCAGGTCACCACGGTAGCGCCCAATGCATCCACGATGCAATCGGCGAGCGGTAGCATGGTCAAGGACGGTGACGGAACCCGGCAGGCGACGCTCCTTTTTGCGCCAGGCACACAGGCTGGAATGGAGATGCCTGACGGGACGAGCCGCCCGCTCACCGATCTCCACGTGCGAGCAACGGAATTTACGGTTGGGACCAATGGTGAAAAGGCGATGCCTGGGCCGCTGCCTGCGACGAGCGCTTACACCTATGCCGTTGAGCTAAGCGCGGATGAAGCAGTGGCCGCTGGAGCTGTGGGGGTGACGTTCAATCAACCCGTGATTTTGTACGTCGATAATTTCCTCGGCTTTCCGACTGGAACGGCTGTTCCGGAGGGGTACTACGACCGCGCGAAGGCAACGTGGGTGGCGACCGACAATGGCATGGTCGTGAAAATACTTTCTATAGACGCCGGCGCCGCCCAACTCGATCTCGACGGGAGCGGAAACGCGGCGAGCGTAGCGGCATTAGCAGCGCATGGGATTACTCCCGCAGAACAACAGCAGCTCGCTGCCAAATATGCCACCGGTGCCAGCCTTTGGCGGGTGCCGGTCGTTCACTTCTCGGGATATGACTCGAATTGGGGAATCTACCCCCCGGACGGTGCACGCGCAGCAAAAATGCGAGCGGCTGAAAACAAAAACACCCCGTGCGGAGGCGAGGTATCTGGCTCGATCATTAACTGCGCGAACCAGACGCTGGGGGAAGCGCTCAATCTCGTGGGAACGCCCTTTTCGCTTCACTACCAGAGCAATCGCGCAGCGGGCGCCACCGCAGCTGCTTCACTGGAGATACCGCTAACAAATGTGCTCCCAAACGACATCACGGGGGTTGAACTGGAAATCGCGATCGCTGGCAAAATTATCAATCAGCATTTTTCACCCGCCCCAAATCTCAGCACCACCTTCGCCTGGGACGGCAAAGACGCTTATGGACGGGCCGTTCAGGGACGCGCAACGGCGACGATTCGAATCGGATATACCTATAAGGGCGTTTATTCAGGCGTCAATCGATTTGGCTATAATGGAAATGGAATCAGGATTACCGGCGTTCGCTCGCGGAGCGACCTAACGCTTTGGCAACAATATCGAACGCAAGTTGGCGCCATCGATGCCCGGGCGGCCGTCGGCCTCGGCGGCTGGACGTTGAGCGCGCAGCACGTCTACGACCCCATCGGCCATACGCTCTACCTCGGCAACGGGAGCGAACGATCCGCGAACGCTCTCAATGACACGATAACCACCATTGCCGGCACCGGCGGTAGTTGCAAGCCCGCCTGCCAAGATGGCCTCCCCGCCCTGGGGGCGCCGATCCACGATCCCAGAAGCATGGTCTTTGGACCCGATGGAAGTCTCTATTTTCTAACCCTCTACAATGGGCACAACGCTGTGCGAAAAATCGATCCAAAAGGGATATTAACAACCCTCACCGACTTAAACGAAAGCAACGCCCCCTCGTGGAACGGAAGCAACGCCGACGGAATTCCTGCCACGAAGGCAAGTATCTTTACCGCGCGTAGTTTGGCGATTGGCCCAGATGGAAGCCTCTACTTCGCCCAACCGATCCTAGACAAGGTTCGTCGCATTGCTCCCGACGGAATTATCACCACGGTCGCCGGTAGCGGCATCAAAGGGTTCGGTGGCGACGGAGGACCAGCAACCAAGGCGCAACTCTACGAGCCCAGTGCCGTGGCAGTTGCCCGCGATGGAACCCTCTACTTTTCAGATCGAAATAACCGAATTCGCCGCGTCGGGACAGACGGCATTATCAGTACGGTGGTTGGTAATGGCGATGCGGTTTCATGTTGCAGCTGCAACTACCGCGAAGAGTGTGCACGCGGCGTGGGTGGACTTGCAACAAACGCCGTGTTGGGTGGTTTGGGGGTCATGGCAATCGATCCGAACGGCACACTCTATTTTCAGTCTGGTAGGCAGGTGCTGCGCCTAATGCCAAACGGAAACCTTGAATCAGCCGTCGGCGCTGGGGCCTGTTGCCGCGCCGGCAACAATACGGACGATGGCGCCTCCGCACTCGACGCAAATGCCGACGAGATTACTTCCCTAGCATTCGATTCAGACGGGCGCCTCTTCGGAGGCATGTTGTTTAACGGCAAATCCGCCGTTCGGCAAATAACCACGGACGGCAGCATCGCGAGCCTAACTGCTATCGCGGACGACTATACCGGCGATGGAGGACCGGCCATTACCGCGGCCGTCAATCAACCCCGAGGCGTAGCATTCGGCCCCGATGGCGCCCTGTATATCGCCGATCAGAACAACAACAGAATCCGGAAGATCGCCAGTCCGTTACCGGGAATCGGCGCGGCCGAGCTGATTGTTCCATCGGAAGATGGCGGCGAATATTATCGATTCGATGACCGGGGCCGGCATCGATCCACCACCAACACCCTCACCGGAGTCGTTGAAATAACGTTCGGTTACGATAAAGCTGGTTATCTGGTTAGCGTCACGGACAAGTATGGAAACGTAACGAGCGTTCAACGAGATTCCAGCGGAAACCCGACTGCCATTATTGGGCCGTATGGGCAACGAACACCGCTAAGCTTCGATTCAAACGGATATTTGGCGACCGTTGCCGATCCTACTGGCAACATGGTCAAATTAAAGACCGACGGCGCTGGACTCTTAACGAGTCTCACCGATCCGAATGGGAATCTTCATTCTTTTTATTATGATTCATTCGGACGATTGATAAAAGACGCCGATCCGCTTGGCGCGCAAACGTTGGCGCGGACGGATTCGCTGCTGAACGCCGGCGCTGATTTTTCGGTGGTGCGCACCTCGGCGATGGGGCTAACGGAGACGCACGCGTCGGCGACGCTTCCCGGTGGTGGCAGACAAACGATTACAACGGACTCGGATGGAACGAAGTCGGTGGTGGATTTTGCAAACCAGGGAACCCGGACGAGCACATCTGCCAACGGGGTGCGGAAAACAGCAACAATGGCTGGGTCGCCGGTTTTCGGCGGTCAAGCACCAGCGGTCTCGTCGCTTACCTCGACGACCCCAGGAGGGTTGCATTTCGTTGCATCGGAGCAGATCGTGGTAACTCGTGCCAATGCAGATTCACCTCTTTCGATAGCGACATTAGCGGATACCGTGACGATAAACGGCCGTTCATCGAATACGTTTTTTAGTGGTTCCACCAAACTCATAACCAGGACGAGTCCGAAAGGGCGAATTGCATCGACAGTTTCTGACGCTTTAGGGAACGTCGTGGAAATCAACGGCCCCTCCGAAGCACCCGTCAAGCGAACCTATGATGGAAACGGGCGACTTACGTCCCAAACGCAAGGAAGCGAAGCGGATGCAAGGAGTGCGAGTTGGGTCTATGGAAGCGATGGCTATCTCGCCAATGCAACCGATTCCCTAGGGCAAACTGTTTCTATAACTCGGGATGGCACGGGAAGGATAACGAAGCTCTCCGGACCAGGGAATCAGATGGCGAGCTACACCTACGATCCCAATGGCAACGTGACGTCCCTCACGCCCCCCGGCAAGCAGAGCCAGCACCTGTTCAGCTACTCCAACACCAACCTTCTAACAAAGTATTCTTTCCCAACCGATGACGGTTCGCTATCGATTCTTCGCGAGTATGATGCTGACCAGCGCCTCGCGCGGCTTACCCGAGCCGACGGAACGGTCACCGGCTATTTCTACGATAATGCGGGACGTCTCTCCTCTATTACTTTCGATTCCGCAGAAAAAGCGTTTACCTACGACCAGACAGGACAACTGGCAAGCGTGACGGCGCCAGGTGGCGAAACGGTGTCGTTCGCTTACGACGGCGACGTTCTTACGGGCACTGTCTACGCTGGCGTAGCCCCCGGATCGGTGCACGCCATTTTCAATAATGATTTTTGGATGACGTCTATTCAACTAAATGGAGCTACCATTGCTGATTATTCATATGACGATGATGGGCTTGTCATGCAATCAGGCGCGCTGGCCATCAAGCGAGAAGAGGCGAGCGGGCGCGTAACCGGAACGACCTTGGGCGTGCTGTCCACCAGCGTGGCCTACAACACGTTTGGCGAGGCAATGGATTACGTTGCAAAGGCTTCGGGGTCGGAGTTGCTCAATCTCCATTTTGTCAAAGACAAGGCTGGAAGGATCATCCAAAAGATAGAAACGATCGCGAGCGAAAAGCATATTTATGATTACGTCTACGACGCGGCAGGGCGCTTATCGGGTGTGACAAGGGATGGAACCGCAAAGGCGGGGTTTTCGTACGACGATAGCGGCAACCGCTTAGGGAGCAAATACGATGCGCAGGATCGACTGCTGAGCGATGCCACAGCAACCTACCGTTATTCGACCAACGGCGATCTTCAGACCCGGACCGATTCAACGGTAACAACCACCTATGGTTATGACGCGTTCGGCAACTTAACAAGCGTCGAAAAAACGGATGGAACACCGAAGATCGAATACCTGATCAACGCCGTCGGTGAACGAGTCGGAAAAAAGAAAAACGGCGTTCTCGCACAGCGGTTGGTGTACCAGTCTGGCCTAGAGCCCATAGCCGAGCTTGATGGAGCCGGTAACGTTGTTAGCACGTTCATTTATTCGTCATCCGACACAAATGTTCCTGATTACTTCGTCAGGGGCGGGTTGGCCTATGCATTGGTAACTGATCATTTGGGGAGTCCAAGGCTTGTTGTGAATTCGGCAACGGGCGAGATCGTGCAGCGGATGGATTACGACGCCTTCGGCAATGTAATTCTCGATACGAATCCTGGCTTCCAGCCTTTCGGGTTCGCGGGCGGCCTCTACGACTCCGACACCAGCCTCGTTCATTTCGGCGCTCGAGAATATGATCCGCGAATCGGGCGATGGACGCAGAAAGATCCGATGGGGTTCATGGGCGGAACGAACGTCTACGTTTATTCCGGCAACGATCCTCTTAATGGGAAGGATCCGTCCGGACTCGATGCAGTTACCGATTATGGAAATATCGGCGACTTCGTTTCGGGATGGGGCGATACACTTTCATTCGGTGCTTCCGGATACCTGCGTCGGACGGTGGCCAGCGCTTGGTTTGGACCATGCGTTGGCGATACGGCCAATACGAGCTCCAGTTGGTACTACGGCGGAATGGCGATCGGTACGGCTCATGGCCTGCTTCTTGGAAAGGGCGCCGGAGGGGGAAGCACCCGCCTGGCCCTCGGCGGAGGAGGCGCGGCAGGCAAGCAAAAAGCTCTCGCAAAGCTGATCGACAAGGCTGCGAAAATCGATGATGGTGGATTTCATTTCGTGATTCATGGATCGAACAAGAGCTTTGGTAGGGCTGCTCAGGTAATAGAGGGAAATTGGGCCTTTAACCGAACCGTGGAAAAAAGCGCGGCAAACGTAGTCCAAATGATTAAAGATGCCGGATGGAATGGGAGCGATCCGATTCGATTGTTAACGTGCGGAGCAGGGAAGTACGCGAATGGCTTGGCACAAGAGATTGCGACTGCTACAAAAACTCCGGTCATTGCAGCAACGGATATTATTACGGCAGAACTCAGCAAGGCTGGCGAATTACTGCTAACCGTTAAGAACGGCGGAGGTTGGCTTATTTTTCCACCTTAGAAGCCGTTGGCAAGCTTACCGGAAACGCGAAAATAGCAACTTGGTCTCGCGAAAAAGAGTGACAGCCCATGCCCGTAGCCTACAGAATTCGGAATTCGGTGAAGTGGTGTTTCATCGCGCTTGCAATCTTGTTCGGGGAAACCTGCACCACCTCATCCAGCAGTAGTCGTGAGTCAGATGGCGGCGTTTCGCCTCCCACCACCCGCTCCGACGGCGCCGCGCTCCTCTACACCCCAGCTTCTCCCGCCAGCGCCCAAAACGCGCAATTCTCCCCCGACGGACAGACGCTCCTCTTCACCCTCTTCCACAACGGCTACAATGCCGGCCCCGCCGGGCTCTTCAAGCTCTCGCTCGCCACGCTCAAAGCAACGCCGCTTTTCGACGAGCCCGATCACGACGCGGTGAATTTCCCCTCGTTCGGCTGGAATGCCACCGCGGGACGCATCGCGTTCGCCTCCGATCGCCAGGACAAGACCGAGATCTGGACCATCTCCTCAGATGGATCCGATCCGCGCCGCGTCACGCACCACGATGACACCTCCGCGTGGCAGGAGCCGAGCTTTTCACCGAATGGAAATTCGCTAGCGTTCGAGATCGCGCCCGCCAGCGGGAACCACTCCATCGCCAGCATTCACAGCGACGGCACCGGCCTTGCCAAGCTCACCGACTCGACTTGCGATGATCGCCAGCCCAACTGGTCGCCGCATGGCGATCGCCTCGTCTTCCAGCGCCGCTGTGCGGGCGACGCGGCGAACCTATTCACCATAGTCGCGGACGGCAGCGACGTACGGCCAGTAACAACGCCCGGCACAGGCGACCACAGCGACGCCACCTTCATGCCCGATGGTCGCATCGTCTTTTCATCCACGTTCGGCGGGCTCAAGAACCCGAAGATATTCATTATCGCTGCCGGCGGCGGCACACCCACGGCCGTAACCCGCGCGGCCGACACCAAGGACTACGCGCCAAGCCCATCCGCCGACGGAAAATGGATCGCGTTCGAGTCCACGCGCGGCGCGGACGAGAGCCCCAGCGCACTGTGGCGCGTTGCTGCGCCGGGAGGTAAATGAGAGATGAGAACATCGTACGCAACGCTTGTATCGATGTTGGTATCGCGTCGATTAATCGTTTTAAAGTAGTTCGTGGAAATCAAGGCGCGTGAAACAATCCGTCGCCAAAACTCACCGCAGCGTCGACGCACCAGACGCTCACGCCATCGAGGTCGTTCATCGTCTTACCTGCGGGAAGCGTGAAATTGAGCGCCGCGTCCGTATAGGCGCCCTTGCCGTGGAGATCGTCTCCCATCGAAAAGCCGCCTTCATAATGCCCACCGATCCCGCTGTAGAGTCGAACATCGATACCGCTGCCATCAAAGTTGAAATGGCTCAACGCGATGGTGCAATCATCAACGATTGTGGCGCTGCCCGAGACGCGGTGAAAGTGGGTTTGTAAATCGGCCACCTGTCCGATTTTGGGGCTCGTCTTGGCGCACCCAGGGGGTGGCGTCGTCCCACCTCCACCTCCGCCGCCACCTCCACCATCAGCAGCGGGCTTGAGTAACGACACATAGGCAGCGAGGTCACCCGCTTCAGAATCGCTGAGCCGATCCGCCGCCCAGAATGGCATTCGACCACCCGTAAGACCTTGGTAGACCGGGCTTCCCGCTGAGCCGCTGGTGCGGATGCGCTTCCAGACATAGTCCTTCGCTTGTGAATTGGTATTTAGCGCCGGCGCACGGTTTGTACCAACCGCATCGGCGCCATGGCACACGACGCACGTCTTATTGAAGAGATCGTGCCCAATCGTCGCATTCCCAGCGGGAAGCGAGGAGGGCGGCGCGACGATTTCGAAATGGATCGCAGGCGCGGCTCCGCTGGGCACCTGGGCGGCGAGGAATGATCCGAGCGCGACAAAATCCACGCTATCGGCTTGCCAAGCTTTGGCGGCCATCCATTCGCCGCGGCAGCTATTGACCGCATCGAGAAACGAAGTAAGCGCACCATTCTTGAAACTAGGCCGCCGAGTTGAATTACCGATGGGATGGCCTGGGCGTCGAAAGCCATCGGCGCTCGGCTCCTCGATGGCATGGCACGTTGCGCAGGCGAAAGTATTTCCACCGGGTGTGGGCGTCGCGTAGACGTGAGCACCGTCCGACAAATCGGAGGAGTTGCTGGATGAGGCGCTCCCGCCGCAACCCAGCAACGCAACAAGTGAGATTATGCGCATATCGTAGAGTCTATCTCATTTCGATGAAACGACTTCTCCGGCGCGACCGGCGCGAGAAAACGAGCAGCAAAAGGGCCAGCAGCGGCAAACTGCTCGATGGAGACGGGTCGCCGTGACTGCTGCAACCAACTGCGGAGGTGACCGAACCGCCTTTCGGCGTGATGGTAACCATGACGCTCTTCGATTCCGCTGTCTTGCCGCTAAATGTCGCGGTCGCTTTAGTCGAAAAGTAGGACGGCGACGCAATTACCGCCAGCGGTAATCCCACGTGGCCGGGAGACATGATGTACAGATCTCTTACTCCAGACTTCGCACGACCAATCCCTTCGGCCTCATAGGGATCGAGATAACCTTCGTTCTTAGACTTGTATTCCAGTAGGGCACCATTAAACCAGAGTGGGCCGCCATACTTCTCCGCTGGGTTAACGTTCTCGATTAGAAACTGAACTGGCGCAGCGACACTCGGAAAAACAACATGATAGAGCACGCCGTAATTTCCGCTGAGCTTTTTGTTCCCGTTTTCTCCCGTGTCGAGGTCTTCTTCATACTCCCCGCGTGGGTCGCGACAGCCGATCGCCTGAGTACGGCTGCACTGCTCGCCCAGTCTCCAGGCATAGCGGTGACTCGCAGCGTCGAAGCGGCTTGAATTGAATTCGACTTCTCGGTCGGAGTGCTCGAATGTTCCCCGTGTGTGGTTTTTTTCGTCCGCCGGTATCACGGGCATATGGAGATAAGTCGTTCCAGAGTCATTAAAAGCATACCTAAGCGGGCTGGCGGCAAATTCGTTGGCATGTCCCGAATTCAAGACAACGACACCGATCTGGATCGGTGCATTCGCGTTGAGATCAAGAATCGCATCGATAGCGTCCCCGGCCTCAACCCCTTTATTGACGAGGCGATAGACCTTGGCCTTCCCTTTTGGAACATTCCAAGTGTGAACGACAGTTCCGCCCTTGAAATGGGCGGTCAGAAATTTATTCATAGCTTGAACACCGATCGCAATGTAATCGCTGCGCCCATGCTGGATACCCTCCGCAGTCGATTGAACGATTACGTCCGATGACCCGTTATTGTAAAAAACCAGAAAGAGATCGAATTGAGGATGCGGATTATGGGCTTTTACAAAAGCAAGATCTCCGAGCAAATGCTCCACGAAAACGCGGAACTTCCCATTCGATGAAACGTCCATTTGCCTGTAGAGAATACCCTCCACGACGCTGCCGTCTGCCTTGAAAGAGTTTCTATTATGTTGTTCTGGATAGCCTTCCGGCATGTTGCTGAACACAAGATTTCCGCCGGTCTTTGTTGTCGTTGCATCTGGATCCCTATCTTTCCTGGGACCCCTCAAGAAACTGCTGCCGTCCCAGTTGGCCACGTTAGGCAGCCAAACTCCGTCAGCTACCGCGACCTTCGCGGGCGTGAGCTTATACGTCAGCGTCAGGGTATTCTTGGCCTTCACCGTCTTGGCGAGCCACTTCAATTTGCCGACGCCCACTTCATCCAATTTCGGCCATGTCACAATGCTGCCACCGCTGCCTGGCTCCACTTTCGACACGTTGAACGCGGGTGTCACATCAACGTCGACGTTGAGATCCGTCACATCGCTGCCCCCGTTGTTGGTAATCGTCACGGTGCATTTCGCGGGGTCGTCGACGCTGTCCACAGTGCGATCGGCGATCACCGATGAGGCATCACAGCTATTCTCGACCGTGACGCTGGGCGGGCAGCTCTCTATCGCTAGGATTCCATTGCGGACATGGGGATTGCAGCTCCCCGGCGGAGGCCCTGGACTCCTGCTCTTACGGTGAAGGCGAAACATGTGGAGCGAAGTCCATTCGTAGCCGCCAGGACCATCCACCCAAACCGCGGCGCCCGAAACTCCGGATCCTGACTGGCTTGTGCAGATGGGATCGGCCCCTCGATTGATATGAAACGTCGCCGAATTCACGCCGATTGCGCAGAGACCAGAAACGGGGCTGGGTATAATTTGCCAACCCGAGAAGCTGTACGCGGTGGTGTCGCCTGGCCCGGTGGACGCACCGCTCAGAACTTCGTCGGCGCCAGTCATGCAGATGCGCGCCGGTGCACATCCTCCATTGAATGTAATCGTTACCACATCGCCAGATTCAACAACGTCTGGTGCGCCAAAATCTCCGCAGACCGAAATCCAGGTCGGATCGTTGATGGGCGGCGAAAGACAGTTCACCACGAGCGAGGCGTCGGCGCCCAGGCCGCCAACGTCGACGTGGACGGTTTTCCTACCGCTTGCGGCCGTCGGCCCAACGGTAATCCCAATCGTCGCCTTGCCGGCGTCGATGGTCACCCGAGCGGGGCTGAATGAGAGGCCGGAATCCGCGGTCAAGAGCGCGACCCCGGTGAAGTCGCTGTCCACCAGCCCGTCTTTGACCACATAGAGATTTCCCGTTGTCCTGCCACCCGGATCGAGCGCATCTTCGTCGAGCAGGAGTCGAAGATGGTGCTGCGGTTCGGAATCGGAAGCGCGGCCAGGACGAGCCATGGAGATCAAGACGAAAGAGAGCAGCAACGCCAGAGTGCCAGGTCTCATGCTTACCTCCTGTCAACGGATCGAAGCAGGGATCGAAACGGCCACCCGCGTTGGACTTTGAATTCCAGGGAGTGCGTAGCTGGCCTGCGGAGACAGGTTGCCACCACCCGCTGAACCGAAGAGCAGCATCTGGCCATTGTCGATCGCGATGAGATGCCCGTTCATCAACGCGATTCCCGTGGGCGCGCCCAGCCCCGTTCTCGCTCCCGTGATGGAAACAAGCGGTGCAACGTCGCCGGAGGTTGCGGTCTGAAAGAGAGCGGCGCTCGGCGCTCGGCCCGCGGAAAGCACCGCGAACTGCCCGGCGCTGTCGAGGAGCGCCAAATCTACCGGAAGGGCGAGACCGGTGTGCGGACCTTCCCATCGGGCAAGCGGCGCCTCGTTGCCCGTGGCGCTGGAGGAGAAAGCAGACACGCTTCCGGAACTGTCGGAGACGTAGAGCCGTGAAGCGGAAGCGGCGACCGCCGTGGGCTGCTTCAATTTCGTCAGGGTGCCGGCGATGGTTCGAAGTGGCGCGACATTTCCGGACGCCGCGGCGGCGAAAACCGAGACGGCCCGAACAGCGCCATCAATCACGGTGATGTTCCCGCTCGAATCGAGCGCAATCGCCATCGGCCGCAGTAGGCCCGTAGCCTGCCCGGCGATGGTTGCCGCGCGGGCCATCTTGCCTCCGTCCGTCCGCCGGTAGACAGCGACGCCGCCCAACCCCGGATCCGCTACGACCAGCGTGCCAGACTGCGCGTCGTACGCTAGGCCGGCAGGCTGCACGAGCTCGTCGCCTCCGGCGAGGAGTGTCGCTGGGGCATGCGAATGAACGCGACTGGGATCGAGAATCACCACGCCGCCAAACTGCGCGGCAAAGAGCAGGCCGGTCTTGGCGGAATAGGCAATTTGAGCAGGTGGCGGGAATCCATTCGCGGTGCCGAGAATCGAAGCAAGCGGCGCGGCGGTGCCAGTCGCGTGCTCGTCGAAGACATCGATCTCGGACGGCCCCGCGGACGTGGTGGCCGCGAAGAGACGCCCTCCGGCAACGTCGAGCGCGATGCAGCCAAGCCAACCGGGAGACGCAGCAGCGGCAGGCACGAGGCTTCTGCGCGGCGCCACGTTTCCGTTGTCACTTTTCCCGAAGACCAGCACCGCGCGCGTGGTGCGGTCCGAAACGTAAAGTTCCCCGTTCGCAGAGTCGACTGCGACAGCGAAAGGTTCCTTGAGGAGGGTGCTGGCGCCCGCGAGCATGCGAAGCGGAGAAACGTTCCCGTTGGCAGTGAGCGTAAAAACGGTTACCGAACCGTTCACCGCATCGGCGGCATTCGGGATGTAAACCTCCGCGGCGACCGTGTCGATCGCGGGATAGCCTGGGTTGGAAATGTTGGTCAGGTTGCCACCAACGGTGCGCAGCGGCGCCGCGTTGCCGCTGGCTGCTCGATCATGGACCACCATCGCATTCCCGCGGTTGAGCGTCACAAAGAGCTCTGTCTGAGTCACCGCGAGGCCATTGACGTAGCCTCCAAATCCGGTGTTGCCACCTGCGATAGAGCGGTACGCCGACGATTCGAAATTGCCGTCGGAGCCACGGCGAAAGACCTGCACCTCTTGATCGTAATAGGGCTGCTGCCCAACATAGAGCTCTCCGCTATCATCGGCATAGGCAACACCTAATCTGTACTCACCGCCCACGCGCGCATCGACGTAGGCGAGATCGTTCGTGTCGAGTGGAAAGCCGAGCACCCGGCCGAACCTGGCCGCGTCGAGCACCAACATTCCCGAAGTCGAAAGTGCGAGCCCAACCGCGTTTCCGAGACCGGCCACGATGGCACGCACGGGCGCCGCGGGGCTCGTCAACGGCCGGGCGAAGACGTCAATCCGTTGAGAGGAAACAACGTAGACCGAGTCGGCATTGACACCGACAGCGGAGAAGAACAAAGGCGGCGCGTAGCTGGCCGCCGGTCTCAGTTGTCCAGTGACGGATCCGTTTTGAACCATGGCAAGGCCGCCGCGATCGCCTGCGACCCACGTTTCATCCTGGAACGTGGCAAGCGCGCGAATCGGGAAGGCCATCGCCACACTCGAAGCGGGCGCGGTGCTACCATCCACGCCGGGTGCAAAGACCAGAATGTTCTGTCCATCGCCCGCCAGGATTCCACCGTCAGGACCGAAGGCCACAGCCCGAGGTTTGACAAGCCGCGTGCTGGTGCCTTCGAGAATTCGTTTCGGCGAAACGTCGCCATCATCGCTCGTACCGAAAAGGAGAATCCGCGCGCCGTCGGCCACCGCAACCTGACCGGTGACAGCCGACACCGCGAGGGCGACGGGGTTTTCGAGGAATGTGAGCCCGCCGGCGATGCGCCGCACTGGCGCCGCGTTTGCGCCTGCCGACGGATTGAACGCCAGAATCGCTGGCTCGGGCGTGAGCACCGCGGCGTAGAGAAGAGAACGTCCTTCGTCGAGGGCCATGGCAATCGGACTGGCCAGCCCGGTCTGATCGCCGATGCGCTCGACGACGACCGGTGGCGCGACGGTCGGATCGGAAAAACCAAGCACCGCCCGGTCGAGCGGGCTGGACACCCAGACGGCGGCGCCATTCATGGAAACCGTCGTTTCCGCTTCCACTGTGCTGCCGTCCTGGAAGGATGCACGCACGCGCACGGTGTGCTGCCCAGGTTTCGTGAAGACGGTTGTTCGGTCCAAGTCGCCCGTTTCGAAGAAGCCCTTGCCGAGGTCATCCCACTCGATCAGGGCGAGCCCAATCGCATCGTTCACACCGGCAAGTGCCACATGAAACGTAGCCGTCATGGGCGGGCTGAGCGTTGAGGTCAGCGTGAGCGTCGGCAGAAGAAAAAGGCGTAGGCTGCTGGAGGTTCCGAAATCCTCGCCATTCTGGTTTAGCAACCGGGCCTGCACCGTGCGATCACCTGTGTCTGAGGCTTGGAACGCCAAGGTCTGATCGAGGTAATTGCTTTCGACGGAGTTGCCGTCTCCGAAATCCCACACCACTTTGGCGAGATCGTCGGGGTTGATTTGCAGATGGAGCGTGAAGGAAACGTCGCCGGGAACGTAGTGTGAGCTCGCGGCGGGAGAGAGCGTTCCGGGCGGTGGCGCGGTATCTACGCCGACGGCGTGGGTATTGGAGTCAAATTCGCCGGAGGCCAGGCGTACACGAACAGCGAAGAAGCGATGGACCTGGGATGGTAAGTGAAGAACGCGCGCGGTCTTTGCTGATGCTGGGACCAAGACGGCCGGCGTTCCAGAAAACAGGTCTGCCTCATTCTCCGAGACAAAAACGGCGTAACCTAGAACGGAGGCGAAACCCAACTTCGCCGCATTCCACGAGGCGGTGACCCCAAACGGGTCGACACTAGCGGAGATGATGCCATCGAATACCACCGGCACCGCGGTCTTCGTCGCACGACGGCAGCCCGGCAGCAGCGCTAGAAATACTATCCCGGACCAAGCGTAAAGAGTCTTGTTCCTTATACTGTCCAAGGTCAAATATCGTAACATCGCGATCGGAGCGCTCCAAAATCAGCAAACGGATAAAGACGAACAAGGTTCAGATCGGATCGTGGTTGCGCCCGCCGCCGCATTTTTCTTCGCGCGAACAAATCTGATAAAGTCTACTTAATGCGCACCGCACTCTCCGCTCTTCTGCTGCTAGTAGCCTGTCGCGGTGACGTGCCGGTGAAGCCGCCGCAAGGCGTCTTGGCCGTTAAACCCGCTAAGTTGGATTTCGGAACAGCTACCGTGGGCGTGCCGGTTGCGCTTACCATCACGCTCACGAACAGCGGAAACGAATCGCTCACCCTAAACGACTTCGCGTTCACGGGCGATCACGCCTCGCTCTTCACGATCGAGAAACCCAGCACGTCGGACCTTTCTGCCCACGGCCTCCTTGCGCTCACGGTTACGTATGCGCCCACGGCCGCTGGCGACCACCACGCGCGTCTGCTGGTCATCACCGACGCCGACAACGGACCCGAGGTCGTCATTCCGCTCACCGGCCATGCGGCGGCGCTCGGTCCCTGATCCCAAATGACCTGCTGCAGCAGAAGAGTGACGGCGCTCACGGACGTTCGATATTAAACAATGCGGCAGTGGTCGGGAAGACCGTCGCACTGTCCTGCACCCCTACAGAAATGGAGAAACGGTGACCGGAACGCTGCTGTCCGTAAACGAGCCGTTGCCAAGCTGGCCTGCTCCATTGGCGCCCCAACACAGCGCAGCACCACCCACCATGCTGCAGAAATGCGCGCCGGAGCTCGCGCCGCTAATCGTCGCCGCGCCTCCGGCTAGCCCACTAACTTGCAATGGGGCGTAGCTGTCTGTCGTGGAGCCGTTGCCAACCTGCCCCGACGCGTTGGCGCCCCAGCACTGCACGCTGCCATTCACCAACGCGCAGGTCGAATTATTATTGCAAGCAATTGCTTGAACACCGCTCGAAAGTCCGTTCACCAGCACGGGTACGGCGCTCTGGACCGTGGTGTTGTTTCCAAGTTGGCCGTTGAGATTGCTCCCCCAGCACTGCATTCCTCCATTCAAGATGGCACAAGCATGCGATCCACCAACGGCAACCGCCTGCACATCAGCGGTAAGGCCGCTGACCGGAACGGGGATACTGCTGTTAGTCGTGGAACCATCGCCAAGCTCGCCGTTCGTATTGTCACCCCAACATTGCACCGCGCCTTTTACGAGCGCGCAGGAGAAGGCGCCGCCGCTAGAGATCGCCTGAACGCCGCTCTGAAGTCCCGTAACCGGAACCGGGACCTTGCTATTGATCGTTTGATTGTTGCCAAGCCGTCCGCTGCCATTGTAGCCCCAGCATTGGGCGCCGCCATTCACCACGGCGCAGGCATTCAAAGCCCCAGCGGTAATGGATTGAACCCCGGTATCGAGACCATAAACGTGCACGGGAACACCGCTCTTCGAGCTGGAGTTATTTCCCAATTGGCCCGCGTCAAAGATGGCGAGCTCCCCAGCAGGCCGATCGTTCGCTCCCCAGCATCGCCCTCCACCGTCGACCAAGGCGCAAGCAAAGCGCCACCCGCTGGCGATCGCTTGGGCACCACTCGTGAGCCCAAACACCTGGACCGGAACCGCACTCGGCGTGCCCGAAAAGCTCGGATTGTTCCCGAGCTGGTAATTGTTGTTACCACCCCAGCATTGGACGCCGCCGTTGACGACCGCACAAGAAACCGTGCACTTTTCCGGCGCGCCCCCTTCGAAACAGGTCGAGGCGCCGCCGCCGGCAGCAACCGATATAACAACTTTGGTATTAAACCCCTGAACCTGCGTGGGCACATTGCTCGTCGTAATCGACCCGTTGCCGAGCTGGCCACTGTTATTGGCGCCCCAGCATTTCAGCGCACCGTTCACCTGCGCGCAGCCGTAAAGATAACCGAGCGTTATTGATTGCACGCCGCTTCCCATCCCTTGCACCGCTACCGGCGTCGCGCTGGTGCTGCTGGCGCCGTTGCCCAGCTCTCCGTCGCCGCCGAATCCCCAGCATTGAAGGCCACCATTCACGAGGGCGCAGCTGGTATCTCGCCCACCGGCGATCGCCTGAACACCGGCCGTGAGCGATTGCACCGCAATCGGAACGCTGCTTTGCGTGGTTCCGCCATCGCCGAGTTGGCCTGAGTTATTGCGCCCCCAGCATTGCGCGGCACCGTCCGAGATCGCGCAATTGTGCTGCAGTCCGCTCCCGATGGCCTGCACCTTGGTTAATCCCAAAACCTGCACCGGAACGGAGCTGTGGCTTGTCGCGCTGTTTCCGAGATTTCCATAATCGCCGCGTCCCCAACATTGAACGCCGCCATTTTTTAATGCGCAGGTATGCGATGCACCGGCCGAGAGTGCCTGGACCCCGCTCCCGAGACCCTGAACCGAAACCGGGACACTGCTCCCATTCGTGGTGCCATTTCCCAACTGGCCATAGTCGTTCGCGCCCCAACATTGAACGCCGCCGTTCACGAGCGCGCAGGTGTGGTCCCACCCCGCCGCGAGTGCCTCAACGCCGCCCGTGAGTCCCTGGACTTGGACCGGACCGTGGCTCTCCGTGGTGGCGTTGTTGCCGAGCTGACCTTTGGAATTGACGCCCCAACATTGCGCGCCGCCATTGACGATGGCGCATGCGCTTTGGGAAGCGACGGCCACCGCTTGCGCC
Source organism: Deltaproteobacteria bacterium (assembly GCA_023248955.1). Classification (GTDB taxonomy): domain Bacteria; phylum Myxococcota; class Myxococcia; order Myxococcales; family JAHFDP01; genus JAHFDP01. Next base: position 9,348 of record JAHFDP010000033.1, on the reverse strand, counting down.
CCGCTAGGAATTCCGACGACCTTCACCGGAATGTTGCTATCGAACGTGTCGTTGTTGCCGAGCTGGCCGTTTTTGCCGTGGCCCCAGCATTGAATGGACCCTTTGAGAATGGCGCAGTTGAAATTTCCACCGGTAATCGCATTCACCACGAACGCCCGCGACGCTGACATTCCGCCACCCGGAGCTGAATTGACGACATTGACATTAAACGATCCAGCGCTTGCGAGATCGCTCGTGGTGATTAAAGCGGTCAATTGCGCGGAATTGATGTAAGCCGTCGACCGGTTGCTTCCATTCCACTGGACGACGGAGTTACCCACGAAGTTCGTTCCGTTTACCGTCAGCGTGAGCGCGCCGTCACCCACCGTAGCCGAGCCTGGACTTAGACTGGCGAGAGTCGGCACTGGATTGTTGGAATTGGTCACCGTAAAGTTCTTCGACGCGGAGAGGCCGCCGCCAGGCGTCGGATTAAAAACGTTGACGTTGATAGAGCCGGCCGTTGTCACGTCATTGGAAGCGATTGAAACAGTCAATTGACCAGAATCAACATAATTCGTTGATCGATTCGCGCCATTCCATTGAACAACCGAACCGCTGACGAAATCAGTACCGTAAACCGTCACCGTAAGCGCACTGCTTCCAGCGGCAATCGAGCCCGGGCTGAGACTGTTGATGCTGGGCACCGGATTTTGGGTATTGCTGACGGTAAACACCTGCGGCGAAGAGACGCCGCCTCCCGGAAGGGGGTTGGCAACCGTAACGCTGACTGCTCCGGGGGCGGCGAGGTCATTGGCGGCAATCAGCGCGGTTAATTGACTGCCGCTAACATACGTTGTCGATTTTCCGTTGCCATTCCATTGAACGGCGGAAGTGCTGATAAAGTTGCTGCCGTTCACGGTGAGCGTGAATCCGGCGCTTCCCGCGGGGAGCGTGTTGGGGCTGAGGCTCGTAAGCACTGGCACGGGATTGCTCGCGACTGTTACGGTAAAGACTTGCAGTCCAGACGCACCGCCGCCTGGAACTGGATTGGCGACATTGACGTTGGATGTTCCAACCGCGGTAACATCGCTCGCGAAAATCGACGCGGTTAATTGACCAGCGTTGATATAATTCGTCTGTCGATTACCACCGTTCCATTGAATAACAGAGCCCGCAACAAATCCGCTGCCATTCACGGTCAAGGTGAACGCGCCGCTGCCTACCGCAACCGAGGCCGGACTGAGGGAACTCGCGATTGGCAGCGGATTTTCGACCGAGAACGCCAGCGAATTGGAGCTTCCTCCTCCGGGCGAAGGGGTCACCACCGTGACGTTAATGACACCGACAGTGGCAACACTTGCTGCGGGAACAGCAGCGGTCAATTGTCCGCCGTTAACGTAATTCGTAGCAACTGCTTTGCTGCCCCAATTCACCTTGGATGCCGGAACAAAGTTACTGCCGTTAATCGTCAGCGTGAACGCGCCCGAGCCCGCGGCGGCGGCATTTGGAACGAGCGCCGAAATCGACGGGTTGGCGTAATTTACCGTGAACGGTTTCGGATCCGACGTTCCGCCGCCGGGCGTGGCATTGACGACGGTGACGTTGGTGTCGCCCACCATGAGCAGATCCGTGGCCAGGAACGTCGCCATGAGCTTGGTTGCATCGACGAAGGAGGTGGATCGTGCTGCGCCACCCCAGTGAACGACGGAGCCCTGGACAAAGCCCGTTCCGTTGACGCTGACCAGGACTCCATTGTCGCCGACCGTGGCCGCATTCGGTGTGAGGCTACTGAGTGTCGGCGCGGGGTTCGTGATTGCGAACGCCTTCGCAGCCGTCGTCCCACCGCCAGGCGCGGGGCTCATGACGGTAACCACCGCCGAGCCGGCATTGGCGATGTCCGTCGCTGCGATCGACGCGGTCAGCTGCGAGCTGGTAACGAAGGAGGTTGGCCGTGCAACGCCGTCCCATTGAACGACCGACGTTTTCATGAAACGGCTACCCGTGACAGTCAACAGGAAAGCTGGGTCGCCCGCGAGCGCGGCACTGGGGCTGATCGCGTCCGCCATCGGCATCGGCGCGTTGGTAGTGAATACCGACGGATTGGATGTCCCGCCGGCGGGCGGCGTGTTGAAGACCGTCACGCTCACCGTGCCGACGTTGGCGATGTCCGCGGCGGGAATGGCGGTTGTGAGTTGCGTCGCGCTAACGAAGGTGGTTACGCGAACCCCGCCGTTCCACAAAACAGTCGAGCCGTTGACAAACTCGGCGCCGTGAACGGTCAGAACGAATGCGGCGTCTCCGGCGGTGGCGCTCGTGGGGCTGATGGAGCCAATCACAGGAACGCGATTGGCGATGCGCGTCCCCGACGAGGAGGATGTTCGGCAGGCCGATGAGGCGAGCACGACGAGGACTGCGAGAGAGCGGGTAAGCTTCGTCATGTGATTTTCCGCCATGTAATGTTCCGCAAGGATTCCGACAGGCGTCTACGGTAACGGCGACAAAGAAACAGGCACCGAGCTGTTGGTGGTCGAATTGTTTCCAAGCTGGCCATTGGCATTTAGCCCCCAGCAGAACCCGGCGCCGTTGCGCAACACGCAGTTGTGTTCCCACCCTGGGATGATGCACGAGACATCGGTCGTTAGTCCCGTGACCGCCACCGGCACCAAGCTGTCCGTGGTGCTGTTGTTGCCGAGCTGGCCCACCTCATTGCGGCCCCAGCACTGCACGCCGCCATTGACGATCGCGCAAGAATGAAACCGCGCGGCCACGACGCGTTCTACGCCGCTGCTTAAGCCGACGACTTGAACTGGAACCTTGCTGTTGCTGGTGCCGTTGTTACCGAGCTGGCCATAGTCATTGCGTCCCCAGCACTGCGCGCCGCCGTTGACGACCGCGCAGAAGTGGTCGCTGGAGGGCGCGTTGGGGCCCATCAGCTGCGCGCCTGAGGACAAGCCGAGCACGGCCACGGGAACGGAACTGGCGGTCAGCGAGTTGTTGCCGAGCTGGCCATAGGAGTTGATCCCCCAGCATTGTACGCCGCCGTTCACCACGGCGCAGTTTTGGAACTCGCCCGCCGCAAGGTATTGAACGCCCGTCAAACCCGTTACCTGAACGGGGATATTGCTTTGGACGGTAGCGTTGTTGCCCAAATCACCGGACGTGCCGTCTCCCCAACAGAGGACGCCGCCGCTGACCGTGCCACAGGTGTGTGATGCCCCTCCCACGATGCTTTGCATGGTGGTTCCCAATTGATAAACGTTGGCGAGGACGGAAGTATCGACCGTGGAGTTGCTGCCAAGCTGGCCGGCTGCGTTTCGTCCCCAGCAAACGCCCCCGCCTTGGCCGGACACCGCGCAGGTGTGTGCATTGCCGCCGCTGTCGGACCAGGCGCCGCCCAATTGCCCCAGGGCGCGCGTCCCCACAAGGCTGTCGACCGTGGTGTTGTTGCCGAGCTGGCCGTTGATTCCCTTTCCCCAGCAGTCGACGTAGCCGTTGAAGATGACGCAGCTGTGGTGGTCCCCGGCGCCGCCTGCTCCCGTGGCTAGCACGCCAACCTGGCTCATTCCGTACACGGTGACCGGATTGGAGCTAGCGGTCGTGGAGTTATTGCCGAGTTGGCCGGAGACATTGGCACCCCAACACTTCATTGCGCCCTTGGAGACCGCGCAGCCGAACTGTGTTCCGAGCCACAGCGTTTGCGTTCCGCTTAACATTCCGGTGACCTGCACGGGCGCACCGCTATTGACCGTCGAGCCGTTCCCCAATTCGCCCTCGGCGTTGTAGCCCCAGCATTGAAGTCCACCGTTCACGATGGCGCAGGCCGAATTGTTGCCGCCTGCGATCGCTTGCACGCCCGACGTCCAGCCCTGAACAACCACCGGAACATTGCTCTGCGAAGTGCCGTTGTCGCCGAGTTGTCCGTAGAGATCGCTTCCCCAACACTGCGCACCGCCATTGACCAGCGCGCAACCAAAGTGCTGCCCGCCGGCGACACCTTGCACGTTGCTGCCCAACCCGACGACCTGCACCGGAACAGAGCTATCGGTCGTGCTGTTGTTCCCAAGATTGCCAAAACCGGCGTAGCCCCAGCACTGGACGCCGCCGTTCACGAGCGCGCACGCGGTCATTTCACCAGCGAAGATCGCCTGCGCGCCGCTGCTCACCCCCTGCACCTGCACGGGAACCAAGCTCTGCGTCGTGGCGTTGTTGCCGAGCTGACCGCGGCTGTTTCCGCCCCAGCACTTCACCCCGCCATTGATGATCGCACAGCTATGGCTCGCGCCGGTCGCGACAGCTTGAACGCCAGTCGTGAGCCCCTGCACTTGAACGGGCACCAGGCTCTGCGTCGTGGAGTTGTTGCCGAGCTGTCCGTTGGCATTGGATCCCCAGCATTGGGCGCTGCCATTGATCACCCCGCACACGTGCCGCATCCCCATTGTTTCGCTCTGGACGCTAGTCACACCGACAATCGTGCTGGGAATCAGACTCCCTGTTGTGGTGTTGTTGCCGAGCTGGCCGTAGCTATTTGCGCCCCAACATTGAGTGCCGGTGCAGAAGAATCCAACGTTGCCGTTCACCGTGAAAACCTGCGCCGCGGACGTGCCTCCGCCTGGCGTCGCGTTCGTCGCGGTGACGTTGAAAACACCGCTCGTTGCAACATCCCCAACCAGGACGGCGGCGGTTAGCTGCGTGGCACTGACGTAGGTGGTCGTCCGTGCGGCGCCAGCCCAGTTCACAGTGGATCCGGAAACAAAACCGGTTCCGTTCACCGTCAGCGTAAAGGCCGCGCTACCTTCGAGAAGCCAGCTGGGATTGACGCTGGTCATTGTCGGCAACGGGTTGTTCACCGTGAAATTCTGCCCGCTGGTGGTGCCGCCACCGGGAGCAGCAGTGGTCACGGTCACGCTGGTCGTCGCCGCCGTGGTCAGGTCGGAAGCAGGGATGGTCGCTGTCAATTGGGTGGAGCTGACGTAGGCCGTCGTCCGCGCGCTACCGCCCCACAACACCGACGAAATGGAAACGAAATTCGTCCCGTTCACCGTGAGTGTCAGCTGCGGATCGTTCGTTGTCACCGAAGTCGGGTTGAGGCTGCTGAGCGTGGGGACGGGGTTTGATCCGCTCACGGTGAAGGTCTGTCCGCCAGAGGTTCCGCCGCCTGGGGCGGGCGTCGTCACCGTCACGCTGGTCGTTCCAGCCGAAGTGAGATCCGAGGTTGGAATCGCGGCGGTCAGCTGCGTTGCACTCACATACGTCGTCGTCCGCGCGCTACCGCCCCAATTGACCGTTGAGGCCGCGAAGAAATTGGTTCCAGTCACAGTAAGCGTCAACGCCGACGCATTGATCGTCGCGGAAGTCGGGCTGATGCTGCTGGTTGTCGGCGCAGGATAGAGCTTCCCAATGAACACGTTGCCCGAAATGTTGTGCGCCGTGTCCTTGGTGTAGTCGGCCGGGCTAGACGTAAAAACGCCGCGCGACAGCCAGCCGCCCACGTGGTAGCGCTTGCTGTACCACCAGGCCACCCCACCGTTTGGATCGTTGGGCCCGGTGGCTACCACACTGCCCGTGAACGTTCCCGCGACATCGGCCTTGATGGTCACCGCGTAACTCGTTCCGACGGTGAGCGCCGTGCCCGCCGTCATTGGAATCAGAACTTTGGTTCTGACGTTCAGCGTCGGCAGTGCCGTTTGCGCGTCGACCACACCCGACGAAAACGCATTGGATGCACCCTGATCATCGATACCGCCCGAACCAGTGAGGTTGTGGATCTCGGCTTTGATATTTTGTCCGGCGCCGCCGCCCGTGCGAATCAGGTCAACGGTCACCAGCGTCACCATCCCCTGCGTCTGCCCGCTCTCCGGCGCCAACGCCTGAAAGGTCTGACCGACCCTCTGCACCACGCGGGTCGTATTTTGAATGGGAAAGCCGTTGCCAGCGGCGAGACCAGCGCCGCCGTAGTTGGAGAACGCGTTCACACCCTTGGAAATCGTGACCGTTGCAGTGGCGGTCGTGTTGCCAGCGCCCGTATCGGTGACAGTCACGATATCGGTGGCGCCGGCCTGGCCGGGGCTACCAGCGGTGTAGAGGGCGGTGGTGGAGCCCGAGCTGGCGACGCTTCCCGAAGCTCCGCCCTGCAGCGCCCAAGTGTAGGGCCCGGTGCCCGCGGCGGTGAATGTTTGCGTCTGCCCCTGCGACAGCGTGACGTTGCCCGGCGAAAGCGTCGGGGCAGCCGCGGACCTCACGGTTCCAATCCGGACGGGGCGGCTCGTCCCATTCGAACCGCGACCGCAGCCAATAAGGGCAACGACGGAGAGGACGACAACAACCGCTTGCGGGGGCAGACAGCGCATTTCGGGTATCCTCTCACCTAGTCGTGAATGGCGTATAGGTACCCGTCTGCGGCGGTGAAATAGAGCGTTCCATCAGGCCCAAGGGCCGGCGACGATTCCGAAGGCCGCCCGTCCACCAAAAGCGACCATTTCAACTTTCCCGCTTTGTCGATTGCATACATGTTGTGATCGACCGCGCCGACGTAGACGGTGCCGTCTTGATCGACCACCGGGTATCCCTGCACGCCGCGAAACTGCGCCGGATCGCCGGGTTCCGGTCCGGTTAAATAAAACCATTTAATGGCGTGTGTAACCGGATCAATGGCCGAGATATGACCGCGTGCGCTTCCGACATAAATGGTTCCGTCCGCCGCAATCGCGGGCGAGATAACGCCGGCCACTTCATTTTGGAAATCGCCGACGGACCATTTCAATGTTCCGTCGGGATTGAGCGCTAAGAGCTTCGGCGGCGCCGGAGCGTAAATGGTTCCGTCGGCCCCAATGGCGGGCGAACCCACATCCATGGAGCCAGCATCGTATTTCCATTTCAAGGTTCCATCGTTGGCGAAAGCGTAGAGCGTCCCGTCCGGACCACAGTGGGCATCGCCGCCCCCGAGGTAAACCATCTTTCGGGAATCGTCGACCGTGGCGGGATAGGAAACGCAGCCGGCGGCCTGCGCCTTCCATTTCAGCGTTCCATCGGGATTCAAGGCATAAAAGGAGTGGTCCCAACTTCCCTGATAAAGCGTCCCGTCCGCACCCAGCGTGGGCCCAAAGAGATTCGTCCGGCCCGCGGTGTCGTATTGCCACTTTTTCGTCGAGGCGGAATCGACGGAAACAACCGAATTCTCGGAGAGGTAATAGAGCGCTCCCGCGGCGGTGAGCGCCGGTCCCTTTAACGAGGACGACGTCGACAAGATCTCCCATTTCTTGTTTGCCGAACTATCCAGTGCGATTAGTTTTCCCTGACCGCCAACGTAGATGGTCCCATCCCCGGCAATGGCCACGCTGCCAATATCGGCGTGGTTGTCCGGCGTGGCAACAATCTGGAGTTTCCAGCGCACCTTCGCGGATTGCGGGCCTTGCACGGGCGCGTAACCGGTATGCCCGCCGTTCCCATGAAACATCGGCCACGGGTGCGCTTGCTTGTTGGGTTCGTTATTGGTTTGGTCCGGAATCCGCTGGCCGATGACCTCGACGTTATTGCTACAACCCAACGATGTTGCGATCGCGATGAAAAGAATTTGTCGCATCTGTTTTCTCCTAAAGAAAAGGTATTCGTTCAGTCCGGCACACCCCAGTCGTCATGGCCGGCCGAAGAGCCGGCCATCCACGTGCATCGAAATCCTCGTGGATGGCCGGGTCAAGCCCGGCCATGACGGACTGAACGGATACAAGAAAAGCTATTCCGCCGGTGGGACCGGTTCCGTCACTGAAATCGACCGCAGCGCAACCTGTACCGCTGGCAGAAGGAGACTTCCCGCGAATCGGGCGCGGAATGCAGCGCCTACGACCTTGGCCTCGCCGGCGCGCCCGGCGGTTACCAGCGCTTGAATTCGAAGCGCTTCGCGTTCTTCGGCTAAGCGGCCTTGCGGAAAACCGCGCTGGTGTTCGTCGAGTGTGGCCAGCGCAGCGGGACCCTCGCCGCTCGTAATGGCGCGGCGGGCGGTTTCCAGCAACCGGCGCTCGGCGGCGAGGTCGCCGTCATGAACAGGCTCGGGTTGGGGCGGCGGCGGATCCGATTTCGAGGGTTTCGTCGGGAATGGAACGCGATTTTGTCGCGGCGTTGCAGATGCGACTGGCACGAACGGCGGCGTGACCGCAACGGCATCCGCGACAACCATTGCCCTCGGCGCGGCCGCCGCAACGAGCGTTACCACCGGCGCGACTTGGTGTTGAGCTAGCGCGTGAACACCAGCACCCGCGGCGCCACCAAGTGCGAAGGTGAGGAGATGCGCCGGCGTACGCCGCCGAAAAAAGGCTCTCCAACGCGAGTGGCGCTCCGGCGCAGTAACCCGGGCCGCCTGGACCTGTCGAAAACTCTGCTCGAGACGCTTGCCCACGCGGGTCTGAACGGACGGCGCTGGATCGGGCATTCGCAATTCGCTGTCGACCAGCTCCTGCAATTCAGGAGGCACTGGTTCTAGTTCAGGAGCGTTCATGGGTTTTCTCCTTAGGCGCGTAGCCGTACGATTGCGTCCACCAGATCTGCCCGTGCGAGTCGCAGACGCGAGTAAGCCGTGTTGAGTGGGATGGCGAGCGCCTGCGCCACTTCCGGCATGTTGTGGCCGTTTAGATCGTGCATCACAAAGACCGACTGTTTTTCGGGTGACAACCCGGCCAGCGCAGCGAACAAGATCGAGCGTTGCTGTCGCGCCGAGGCGACCTCGTCGGGGGCGGCGCTTTCGTCGTGGACGTGCGGTGCGTCGGTAAACACCTCGCGCGCATGATGCGCGCGAGCCCGAAAATGGGAGACGAGACGCAAGGCGATACCAAACAGCCAGGGCCGAATGGGCCGCGACGAATCGTATTCCTCGAAACGGCGATGGGCGACCATGAAAACGTCGTGCGTGAGATCCTCGAGATCGCGGTCGTCGATTCCGAGCCGGCGAAGCGAGTGCCAAACGTAGCTAAACTCCGCGCGGTAGGCCGCCTCGAACGCAGGCGAGGCTGGACCCAAGGGCGGAGAGGTGTCCTCGGTCATCAGCAGGTATTCCGGAGAGCGCTGCAAATCCGTCACCAGATTCGAGCAACGACGCCGAAACCAAGCGCGACGGAGAGGACTGGAAGCGCCCAAGCTTGATCCGAACCAACCAGCAACCTTGTGTGGGTCAGCGGCACCAACAGATCGGCCTGCGCGCGGATCCCGAAGTGTTGGGAAATCGACCAATCTGCCTGAAGACGCGCCCCGGTGGCCAGGTAGGGAATGTTGATGGCGCGAAGCTCAGCCAGATGTTGCCCGCCAGCGCGCAGCGCACCGACGACGAAGAGCGCACAGCCAGCGAGAACGCCGGAATGGAGGCAAGGAACGAGACTGCCCGCC
>JAHFDP010000032.1:29396-42194 GCA_023248955.1 Deltaproteobacteria bacterium | reverse complement strand
CGGGCCCCGACCCGGCCATCCACGCGGTGGATGCCAGCACGATGCACGTGGATGGCCGGGTCAAGCCCGGCCATGACGGCTGAAGAGAGTCGGCTCAACGCAAATGAAAACCGCTCTAGTTGACGTCCCAATGCTGTTTGTAGCGGTCTGCGGTTCCGTCGGGTCCGGTCGCGTCGAGTACGACCTCCCAGGTACCGCCCATGCTGCACTCGACCGGCTCGAGCTTGTAAACACCGTTGCCCTGCTCGGTAGCGTTCGGCGTACTTGGCGACGGCATGTTTCCCATCGACGGCATGTAGGCCTTCGAAACGATGGAGGCCTTGGTGACCAGCGCCTTTGCCGTGGAGATGGTGACTAGGAGCGTGTTCGATCCGTACTGAAGCCCACCCGGGTCGGCGACGCGAACGTCGAAGAAGAAGTTCCCTTTGCTGCCCCGAGCGCCCTTCGGTGTAAACGAGTCTGTGGTCCCGGTTCCTCCGTCCGAGTTGCCGGCATCTAGCGTCGTATCGCCACCATCGGTAACCGCGCTACCACCGTCGCGCGTCCACCCGGACGTTGGATCGGGCGTCGCATCGTTCGATGAATCTACAGGCGCTCCGCACGCTGCGAGCCAAGAGACGACGAAAAGAGTGACCAGTGCGTTACGCATCGTTTTCACCTTGCGCGCGAAGGCGCCGCTCAAAGGGACAGCGATTACTAATGGCCGCATCATGTGTCAATCGGGCCACCGTCTCTATTCGACGTGAATTGTTCCGGTGATCATGTCCATCCCGCATCCATACTTGACGTCACCGGCCGCCTTCGGTGTGAACGTGATCGATACCTCTTTGTCGAGCGGGAGCGGCTCGTGGATCTTCTCGCTGGCGATGACGATCTCCTTGGCGCAGGTGCTCTTGGTCTTTCGCGTTACCATGAGCATCACGGGCTCGCCCTTCTTCACCGTCACGTTGGCGGGTTCGAAGCCCTTCTCGGTAACGCTGAGCACCACCATCTGCGCTTTGGTGTCCTTCATTTCCTTCTTGTCTTTTTGTTCGTCAGCGCGGGCGATTCCGGCAAGCGGGAGCAGGGCGGCGACGACGGCAAACAACTTGGTGACGTTCATGTGTGTGCTCCTGTTGGTGAGAACTACCTGGTTCAAATCCCGGATGCGGTAGGCCACACCAGCCGCCTGGCGCTCGGACGGGTGACGAAATAGACCACCGTGCCGATCACGATGATCGCCGCCGCCACCATCCACGCGGCGTGAAATGCCACGGGGCGCCAGTCGATGTAAACCCTGGAGACGAGAATACCCGTGAGCGACACCCAGCCGGCGGAAAGAACGGCGGTCGCGATCTGCAGGCGAATCAACCACGGCGCATCGAGCTCCACCAGCCGCTCCCACAGAACCTGCTCCTGGCGCCAGTAGGTGTAGATCACCGGAATGATCTCGAGCGTCAGGAACGCGCTCGTCGCCAGGCCGCCCACCATCGGCGCGGCGATGCGCTTCATCACGTCCGCGCCCGAACCCGTCGCCCACAGGAGCGGGACCAGCCCGACCAGCATCGTCGACACGGTCATTAATTTTGGCCGCACGCGCAGCACGGTGCCCTCCATGTGCGCCCAGATGATGTCGGAGAGATCGCGGATTTTGCCCGCGCGTTTGCGGCGTTCGTAGGCGTTGTCGATGTAGACGATCATCACGATTCCCGTTTGCGCGGCGAGCCCCGTAAGCGCGATGACGCCCACCCAGACGGCGGTGGAGATGCGGTAGTCGAGCGCAGCGAGGAGCCACACGCTGCCGACCAGCGCGAACGGAATCGAGAGCAGCACAATCAGCACCTCCACGATGTTTCCGAAATGGAGGAAGAGCAGCAGCATGATGATCATCAGCGTCAGCGGGATGACGACCTTCATGCGCTGGGTCATCTCCTCCAGCTGCTCGTATTGGCCGGTCCATTTGAGAAAGGTGCCGGGCGGCGTCTTCAACTCGCCTTTGTCCATCGCCTTCTTGACCACGGCCTTGGCCTCGTTCACGTAACCACCAACGTCCCGTGTGGCCGAGTCGATGTCGACGTAGACATAACCGACGAGAAGCCCGCCTTCGTCACGCACCATCGGTGGGCCACCGGCGATCTTGATCTCCGCGAGCTGCCCCAGCGGGATGAAGGTTCGTTCATTCTTGGCCCGTGGGGTTGGCGCTGGCGCAGGCATGCCTCGCGACGCACCATCGCTAATAGCGCTACCGCGCCCCATCGGCGATCCCAAATCAAACATCGGCGCATCGGACATCGTGCGCGGTTCCTGCGGCCCAAGCCGTTGCGGCGCGCGCGCTCCGGAGGGAGATCCAGCCATGCCACCCATGTTCTGCGCCAGCATGCCGGACGCGACCCGCATCACTTCTCCATGCTCCGGCCCAGGCATTCCACCCATGCTCGGAACTGGGGCCGCGCCCATCCCGATTCCCACGGGCACGAGCACGCGCTTCAAGTGCTCTAGGTCATCTCGCAGATCCTGCGGATAACGAACGTTGATGCTGAAGCGATTGCGCCCTTCGATCGTCGTGCTGATCGGCGCACCACCGATCGCCGCCTCGATCACGCGCTCGACGTCGCCCACACGCAGCCCATAGCGCGCGAGCTCTTCGCGGTTGGGAATGATGTCGAGATAAAGCCCACCGAGATTGCGTTCGTAGAGAACGCTGCGGGTGCCCGCGATCGGCGCAAGCACGTGCTCCAATGCGGTGCCGATGCGCTCGATCTCCTTCAAGTCGGTCCCGAAAACCTTGATGCCGATCGGCGTGCGTACGCCCGTGGTGAGCATGTCGATGCGCGTCTTGATCGGCATCGTCCAGGCGTTGGTCCAGCCGGGAAACTGCATCGCCCTGTTCATGGAGCCTGTCAGTTCGTCCCAGTTCATGGGGCGCTCTTCGGGCCACAGCGGGCGCAGCACGCGCTTGACCAGCGCCGGCGCCCACTTCGTGTACCAGCGATCGACGTGCACCTTGCGCCACTCTGCCGGGGGCCGCAGTCGGACGGTCGTTTCAATCATCGTGATCGGTGCGGGGTCGGTCGGCGTCTCCGCTCGGCCCACCTTGCCGAACACCGTCTCCACCTCGGGGAACGATTTCAGAATGCGATCCATGCGCTGGATCTGATTTTTCGCCTGTTCGATCGAAATGTTCGGGAAGGTGATCGGCATGCAGAGCAGATCGCCTTCTCCGAGCGGCGGCATGAACTCCTGTCCGAGGTGCAGTCCCATCGGAATGGCGGACAGCACCGCGAAAAGTCCGATGGCGATGGTCGACTTGGGGCGCCGCAGCGCGACGAAGACGAAAGGCTTGTAGAGACGGATGATGAATTTCGAGACGGGGTGATTCTTCTCCGGGAAAATCTTGCCGCGGATAAGAAAATCGCGCATTGCCGGCGCGAAGGTGATCGACAGTACTGCGGACAGCAGCATCACAAAGGTCTTGGTGTAGGCGAGCGGCTTGAACAGTCGCCCGGCCTGACCGGTCAGCGTGAACACCGGCAAGAAAGCCACCGCGATAATCAGCAGCGAAAAAAAGATCGCCGGCGTCACTTCCTTGGCAGCTTGCGCGAGCAGCTTGTGTCGATCGGCGCCAGGCGGGGCGTGCTCGAGCGCCTTGTGCGAAGCTTCGATCATCACAATCTCGGCGTCCACGGTGGCACCGATGGCGATGGCGATTCCACCGAGGCTCATGATGGTCGAGGGAATGTCCAAGAGGACCATCGGAATGAAGGACAGCCCGACGCTGAGCGGCAACGACAGAATCGGCAGCAGCGAGCTGCGCAGGTGCAGCAGAAAGAGAATGATGACTAGCGCGACGACGATGCCCTCCTCGAGGAGGGAGTGCTTGAGCGTGTCGATCGAGCGCTCGATCAGGCCCGATCGGTCGTAGGCGATTTGGTAATCCACGCCTTCGGGAAAGCTTGGGCGCAGATCTTCGAGCTTCTTCTTCACGCGATCGATCACGTTCACCGCGTTCTCGCCGTAGCGCATGACCACGATGGCGCCGACTGCTTCGCCATCACCGTTCCACTCGAGGAGCCCGCGCCGGATGTCGGGACCGAACTTCACCGTGCCGACGTCGCGCACCAGCACGGGTGTGCCGCCGGGGCCAGCCGCGCGGATCGCCGTCTGCTCGATGCCGCTTAGATTTTCAATATAACCGCGCCCGCGCACGTAATATTCGCGGCCCGAGAACTCGATGACTCTGCCGCCGACATCGTTGTTGGAGTCGCGGATGGCGGAGGCCACTTCCTGCAAGGAGACGTTGTAAGCGCGCAGCCGATTGGGATCGACGGTGACCTGGTACTGCTTCTGATAGCCGCCGACGCTGGCCACTTCGGCAACGCCGGGCACGCTGCCGAGCGCGTAGCGCAGCGTGAAATCCTGGAACGTGCGCAGCTCGTCGAGGCCGTGTTTTCCGCTCTTGTCGACGAGCGCGTACTGAAAGACCCAGCCGATTCCGGTGGCGTCCGGTCCGATGACCGGGTTCACGCCTTCGGGGAGTCGCCCGCGGATGCCGCTGATGTACTCGAGCACGCGGCTGCGCGCCCAATAGACGTCGGTGCCCTCCTCGAAGACGACGTAGATGAACGACATGCCGAACATCGAAAATCCGCGCACGTCCTGCACGTGGGGCGCGGCCACCAGCGAGGAGACGATGGGGTAGGTGACCTGGTCTTCGACGAGCGTTGGACTGCGCCCCATCCACTCGGTGAAGAGGATGACCTGCGGATCGGAGAGATCCGGAATGGCGTCCACCTTGACGCGGTGGATGGACCAGATCGCACCGGCCGCGGCGAAGGCCACGCCGAGGAGGACCAGGAAGCGGTTTTTCGCGCAGAACTCGATGATTCGCTCGACCATTGTCAGCGTCCTGTCCTACAAAAGCGGTGGATAAATTCGGACGCCGAAGGCGGCCGCGGCGAGGAGTCTCGCCGAAGCAAGGGTGGGGCCCCGGCGGGCTTTGCCCGATGGGGAGGGGCGGCGAGCCCCTTCCGATCTCTAATGACCTGATAACAACCGCCGCATTTATGCGGCGAACTTCCGAGACAGGACATTAGCGGTCTCATTTCCACGGCTTTTCGATGGCGTTTTTGCAATCCTCTTCCATGGTCCCCATCCCCCGGTGCTGGACCTCGCACGCTTTCCATTGACGGGCCTTGTCCGGATATTTTTCTTGGTCGATCGGTATCTGCTCGGACTCCGGCGCGGCACCAACTGGCGCGCCTTCGATGGCCGATCGCAGACGACTCTCGGAGTCCAAAAGAAAGTTCGCGGTGGTGACGACCGTCTCGCCAGCAGAGAGCCCCTCGAGGATCTGGACGTTGGGCCCGGAGCGGACACCCACGCGAACGCGCCGCGGGTCGAAGTGCCCACCTGCCCGTGCAACGAAGACGTACTGCTTCTCGCCGGTGTCGACGAGCGCTTCCGCCGGCACCACCAGCGCATCGACCTGGCCGACTTCGAGCGTCACGTCGCCGTACATATTGGGCTTGAGCAAGAGGCCGGGGTTCGCGAATTGAAGCCGCACGCGCAGCGTCCGCGTGTCGCGATCGACCGACGGGTAGACGAACTGCACCGTGCCGGCGAAAGCATGGCTGGGCAGCGCGGCGAGCTTCAGCGTTGCGCGCTCGCCGACGTGGACGCGCTCGATCTCGGACTCGTAGACGTCGGCGACGACCCACACGGTCGAGAGATCGGCGACAGCGAAGAGCACGGTGCCAGGCTGGACGTAGTCGCCCTCGACGGCGTTTTTCTGAAGCACATAGCCATCGACGCGTGAGCGCAGCTTCAACGTCCGCATTGGCTTGCCGGTCTTGGTCAGCTCGGTGAGATCCGCGTCCGTCAGGCCCAAGAGCTCGAGTTTTCGCCGCGCGTCCGAGGCTAGCCCCTCTGTCCCCGCCCGCACGTCCGTAGGTTTCGCCGCCCACTTGCGCGCGTCGAGAAACTCCTGCTCCGCGGCGAGCAGCTCCGGCGAATAGATGCTTGCGAGCACCTGGCCCTTCTTCACGTGCTGGCCGGTCTGCGAGACCTCCAACCGCTCAAGAAAGCCCGCGAAGCGCGTCGTGATCTGCGCAAGCCCGCCCTCGTTCGGCGTGACGTAGCCCGGGATGCGAACCTCCGGCACGAGCTTCTCTCGCGTCGCCTGCGCGGTGCGCATCCCCGTAAGCTGGACCCGCTCGGACGAGAGGTCCACCGTCGCGAGGTCGGGCACGTCGCTCTGCGAAGGCGTCGTCCCGTCAGTCCCACGCGTGGTCTCCTTTTTCACGAGCGTCATGTTGCAGATCGGGCAGTCGCCGGGATGGTCCTGCACCACCGACGGATGCATCGGGCAGTAGTACTGCTCCGCCGCCTGCTTCGGCGCCGATGCGCCGGTGTGAAATCCGCCAGAGGCGTTCACCCAAACGGCGCCGGCACCGAGCGCCATCGCGGCAACCAAGGCCCAGCGCAGGATCGCCGCCGCATGAACGCCGGGAGGTGCGTGCTCCTCGCCCTCGGGAAACGGATCCTCGCCGGGCAGGTGCAGATCGGAAGTCGTGTCGGTCATTGCAGTTCTCCGTGTTGCGAAACATCGAGGTCGCATCCAGCCGCGCGTTCCAACTCGGCGAAGCTCGACTGGACGCGCGCGATGGCCCGCACGCGCTCCAGCCGAACATCGAGAAAAGTCTTCAGCGCATTCTGCACCGAGAGCGCGTCCCCCTGGCCGGCGGCGTAGGCTGTGCGAGAGGATTCGAAGCTCTCCCGCGCTTGCGGGAGGACTTCGTGGTCGATCAGTGCGAAGGCGCTCTTCGCGGCACGGTAGCGAGCGAGCGCATCTCGCACTTGGTACAGCGCACTCCTTTTCGCCGATTCAACTCCGCGGCGCTCCGCAAGGGCGGCGTGCTCGGCCGCGGCAATTTCGTCTTCATGCCTCGCGTTCAGCCACGGCAGCGTCATCGACACCATCGCGCCATACGCATTTGGCGAGGCAAAGGTCGGCATCAACCAGTAGTCCGCGCTGACCATGAAGCTCGGCCACGTCGCCTCGGCGCGCGCCCGCTCTAGGTCCGCTTCGCTTCGCTCGGCCGCGCGGGTGCTGGAGGCGATCTCGGGGCGAGACTCGACGAGAGACTCGAGGCTCTCGAAGTCCGGCTGCGATTCGGGAAGCGGAACCTCCGCCGGAGTCCCGAGCGGCGCGTCGCCCGTACGGCCCATGAGCGTGTTCAGCAACGCGCGGCTGGAGGCAATCTCCTGCTCGATCGTCGCCACGTCCACGTGGAGCTGTGACGCCGCGACAATCGAACGGAGCACGTCCTGCTGCGAAGCGCGCCCCGTGCGGAAGTTCGCCCGCGCCAGCTCGATGACACGATCGGCAAGCGCGGCGTGCTCGCGGTGGATCGCCAGTTCGGCCCCCGCACGCCAATAATCGAAATACGCTCTGCGAACCTGCACCGTCGTGTCGAGCTCGCGCGTGTGGATGTTCTCACGTGCGACGTCCGCATCGAGCGCGCCCGCCTTCGCCGCGAACACCCGGCTCCCAGGCGCGGGGAACGCTTGGCGCAACCCAAGCATCAGCGTCTGCGACTGCGAAAAGTCCCACGGCCGGGCCAGCGGAACGCCCCACAGCTCGGACTTCAACTCGGCGTCGGGAAGCTGGCCGGCAGCGGCGCCACGCGACTGGGCCGCGTTCGCCACTTCGCGCGCGGCGAGCAGGTCGGGATTGTTCGCGAGCGCGAAGGGCACGATGGCGTCGAGGCGCGCGTCGACGGCGAGCGCAACATCGGCGGTGTCCGTCGCGGGCGCGGCAAGAGCAGCGGCGAAGATCGCCGTGGCAGGGGCAAGCATGTTTGGTGCTCCTGAAGGTGAAGGACAGAGACGAGTCCGAGGCCCGGGCTCCCGGGCCGCTTCAGGCAGCGCTTAGATCAACAGGGATTGCGTCACTTGCAAAACGGGCGGTCCGCTCTTTGTACGGAAACGATGGGTCGGTGAGCGGAGAGAAAGGACCAGCGCTGCGGGTTGCATGAACGCGGGCGCTGCGTCGATCGCAGGGCGGTCGCCGCTTCCGACGACGTGCGTTTCGAACGGCGTGTTTCCG
Source organism: Deltaproteobacteria bacterium (assembly GCA_023248955.1). Lineage (GTDB taxonomy): Bacteria > Myxococcota > Myxococcia > Myxococcales > JAHFDP01 > JAHFDP01. Next base: position 34,108 of record JAHFDP010000032.1, on the reverse strand, counting down.
CTCTCGGCAGTAACGACTTCGCAGCAGGGAGCCTTGGAGAGCGACGTGCCGGGCGGCGGCGTCTCGCCCTGCGGGCAGCAACAGGAGCGACGGACGATCTGGTCGTACTTGCACTGGAACGCCGTGTACGCGGGCATCGCAATCGGTGCGAGCAGTAGGGGGGCCACGAGGAGCGCGGTCCATCGGCTGGCGCGGGGCGGATTCATCTTTGAGTATTGTGAGAGCCTCATTGCTCGCTGTCAAACAGGTGCTGGGTGCTCGAGCACTGCTTGTGTGAGTCCAAGGACGAGATCATCGGTCTGCGCCGCACCGACGCTCTTCTGCGAGTACAAATTCCAGGTCCATGTTGAATCAAAGAGACTCACCTGCCCTGCATGCGGCCAGCGCGAGCGCGGCTGGCGCCTTCGGCGAGCCACCGTCGAAGAATCGCTTGGTACTTGGCGCCCGTCCGTTTAGCCACGAGGCGCGCTTCCGCGACTTGTTCGGCGCCAAGGCGCAGAGTCACCGGCTGTAGTCTTGCTCGCGAACGTATGCGCTCGACCAGCGCGGGGTCGAGTTCGATGGTCTCTTCTTCGGCGCGCGACCAATCGATCGCCGCAAACTCGACAGCGTCCGGATCCGCGCGCTCCGATTGCTGAGCCGTTGGGGTGGGGCGGAGTCGCGGTGAGCTATTTTTCTGGGAGCCCTTTGGCTTTCGAGTACCTTTTCCACCATCCTTGATTCGTCGGTTCATAGGCCGTCACCACCCTGACCCATTGGGTCTCTTGATCATGCTCGAACACCACGAGGACAAACCGGCCATCTGGAACAAAGCCCAGCGCAATGTGCCGGCGGCGATCGGAGGTGTGCCGGAACACGTACGGACTGCCCTCAAGAAACAACGCTTCGACATCTTCTTGCTCAAGATCATGCACCTCCAGCTTGGCTCGATTGGTCGCATCCCAGTTGAAGCCTAAGATGTGCATGGCTTATTGTACATACAAGTTAAGTGTACAAAAAGTAATTTTGTGCGGCAAGTGGAGCGAACAGGCGGGAGGCAACGCGTAGTCTTAGGAAAAGTTGGGATGGGTGATCGTGCCAACAGCGTTACTTCGAGAGCTGCGCCGCGAGCTTCTCGGCTGCCCGTTCTGTTTTCTGCCGGTTTCCCGCGACAACCACTCGAGGCAGGGCGCGATACGTCACGGTCAGTGACTGCCTTCCGTTACGAAGATGTCGGCGTCAAGATCGGAAAATGCGATGTGCGATCCTGTTTGGCGATACGCGATCCGGTTCAGCACCAGAATTGCTTGAACTCGGCCAGCGGTTTTTGGAATCGCCAGCTCCTGCGCAGCAACGTGGTAGTTCTCTTCGCGGCGAGCTGGAGCGAAGGTGGTCATGGCGGCGCTCCCGGAGGCTCTAGATCTCGGATTTGCGAAGTCGGGCCAGGCTGGTTATTATGAACAAGTGTTCAGTATCGCTTCGCCGCTCCACTCGGCGCCTCCCGCGCCGCGCCGCCTGCTCCCGTCGGGATTTTCGCGCCTTGATGCGAGCGGCGGTTTCGCTCGCGGCCAGCTCGTAGAAATTTCCGGCGCAGCCTCGTCCGGGAAATCGACGCTGGCCTTCGGCGCCTGTTTGCAAGCGCTCGCGCAGGGAAGTTCCGCGGCGTGGATTGATTCGTCCGGCACGTTTTGGCCGCTGCCCGCGCTGGAGGCCAACGTTTCGCTGGAGCGATTGCTCGTGCTTCGAATGCTGGACAGCGCGGCGGTTCTTCGCAGCGTGCAGCTGATTTTGAGCTGTCCGGGGGCCGTCACGGCGCTGGTGGTGGACGTTTCGCCACGGCTGGCGATCAAAGATGCGCAGCTGGTGCGGCTGCAACGGCTCGCTGAGCGCTCTGGGACGGTGCTGATCTTTTTGACGGAGCGGCCGGCGCAATTGCCAACCCTGGGCGCGCCAATCGCGCTGCGGCTCCACGTGCGCCGGCTTCCAGGAGCACGGTTTTCCGAGCAGAGCCGACTGCGCATCGACGTGCTTCGTCACAAGGGAGGCGCCAACCAACAATCCTTCGAGGAGTCGGTGCATGGACCGAATCGCCTGCGCGTTTCTTCCACGCTTTGAACCGTCGCGAACGCAAGAGGTACTCCTCTTGCTCGCCACCTTGTCGCCGCTTCTGGCCCACCTGGACGCGGACGGCGGCGGCTCCTTTTTTCTGGGCCTGCGTGGAATGGCGCATGTCGTCTCCAGCGAAAAAAGTTTTCTGGAGCAGATCCACGCGCGCTTGCGAGAGCGCGGATTCGAAACGCGCGTGGCGATCGCGGACACCGCCTTCGTGGCCTGGGTCGTCGCGCAGCGGGCGCAAGGCATCGTGCCGCCCGGTACCGCTGCTGCGAAATTGCTCGATGCGGTCACGCTCGATGAGCTCCAGCTCTCGTCGCCAGCGCGATCGCTGCTTACGAAGTTGGGCGTCAAAACCGCGGGTGCCATCGCGCGTCTTCCAGCGGGGTCGCTGGCGCGCCGTTTGGGGCCGGAGGGCGTGCGGCTCGAAAAACTTTGCCGAGGGGAAGCGCTCGTCGCGCATCCATCTACTGAAAATCTTCCACCCAGTATTGAACGCGTCGCCCTCGATCTGGACGAGCCTCTTTCCGACCTGGAGCCCTTGCTCTTTCTCGCCAAGTCGCTGCTCGACCGGCTCCTGCCCGCGCTGGCGCGCACACGGCGAGCGCTGACGGAACTGACGATCATTGCGCGACTAGACGATCACTCGCTCGTCGATCACATGCTTACGCCTGAATCGCCCACGCTCGAGGCCGCGGCGCTGATGACGCTCATTCGCCTCTGGTTCGAGCGAAAACCCTTCGGCGCAGCAGTGGCCAGCCTGGAGCTTTGCGCTTCGCGAACCGGCGTCGCCAGCGCGCGGCAGCTCGGGCTTTTTTTGCAACGCGAAGAAAAAGAAACCGCAGCGTTGGAGAAAGTCGTCGCGCGGCTTGGCGCGGCTTTCGGCAGGGAGCGCGTGGTGCGCGCCGAGCTTGGCGACACGTTTTTGCCGGAAGCGCGCTTGCGCTGGGTTCCGATTCAGCTCGCGAATCAATCTCAACGCACCCATGCCGCCGAAGCGCTGCCCATTCTCCGAAAACTTCCGCAGCCAGAACAAATCCGCTGGCGCGACGGCCGGCTCTTTCGCGCAAACGCTCCCGGAGTCCAAATCATCCACGTTGACGGGCCGCTGCGGTTTTCCGGCGGCTGGTGGAGCACGCCGTTCAACCGCAGCTACTTCTGGCTCTCGCTCGGCGACGGCGCGCTGGCGTGGATTTTTCGTGAAGAGCCGAGCGGCCCGTTTTTTCTGGAAGCGCTGGCGGATTGAAACGTGAATTACGCCGAGCTGCACGTCCGCAGTTGCTACAGCTTTCTCGAGGGTGCTTCGAGTCCCGTCGAGCTGCTGGAAACCGCGCTGGCGTTGGGCCTGCCCGCGATGGCGCTCACCGATCGCAACGGGCTCTACGGCATCGTCGAGGCGCGCGAAGATCTTTTACGACTGTGCGGACTTGCCCGCCGCGACGACGAGCCACGCACCAAATTGAAACTCCTCTATGGCAGCGAGCTCGATTTCGGCGACGACGTTGCGGTGGCGCTGGTGCAAAACCGGCGCGGTTACGCGCAGCTTTCGTCGGCGATTACGCGCGGACGATTGGCGGCGCCCAAGGGAGAATTTCGGCTCGGCGAAAGCGACCTGCTCGCGCATGCGGAAGGACTTTTTCTACTCGCTGGCGGTCCGCGCAGTGCGTCGATGGGACTTTTGTGCGCAGGTGCGCATCGCGAAGCGGGCGCACGGCTGATGCGGCTACGAGAGGCCTTCGGCGAGCGGCTTCACGTCGAGCTCACGCGCCATCTGGCCCCGGGCGACGTCGAACGATCGCAAGCGATGGCCGCGCTGGCGCGGGAGCTGGGGATTCCGATCGTGGCCACGGGAGATGTGCGTTTCCACGCGCCCGAGCGCAAACCCGTCCACGATCTGCTGACCTGCATCCGCGGCGGGTTCACTCTCGACGAAGCGGGCCGGCGGCTTTTGCCCAACGCCGAAGCGCACCTCAAATCCGCGCGCAGCATGGCGCAGCTTTTTTCCGATTTGCCCGAGGCAATCGCGCACACCACGGCCATCGCCGACGCCATCGATTTTCGACTCTGCGACATCCGCTACAGCTATCCGCCGCCGGATCTTCCGCTGGGCGAAACCGCGGACAGTTTGCTGGCCCACTTGTGCCGCACGGGGCTCATCAAACGCCTCGGCGATCGGGCGCCGCGCTACGCCGCGCAGCTGGAGAAGGAGCTCGATCTCATTCGCGAGCTCGACTACGCCGGCTATTTTTTGACGATGTGGGAGATCGTCCAGACCTGTCAGCAGAAAAAGATTCTCTGCCAGGGGCGCGGCTCGGCGGCCAATTCTCTCGCCTGCTACGCGCTGGAGATCACCAGCGTCCCGCCCGACACCATCGACATGCTTTTCGAGCGCTTCATTTCCAAGGAGCGCAACGAGCCGCCGGACATCGATCTGGACATCGAGCACGAGCGGCGCGAAGAGATTATTCAGCACGTCTATTCAAAATATGGCCGCGATCATGCCGGCATGGTGGCCGAGGTGATTCGCTACCGGCACCGCTCGGCGCTGCAAGACGCCGGTAAGGCGCTGGGCTTTGCGGAACAAGAGCTGGCGCTCCTATGGAAAAGCGGGGAAGGCGCGG
>JAHFDP010000032.1:0-29296 GCA_023248955.1 Deltaproteobacteria bacterium | reverse complement strand
CGCGGCTAAAATTGCTCTTGATGTTTTGTCAAACCATGAACGGCCTGCCACGCCACCTCTCCATTCACGTGGGCGGCTTTATTCTCTCGGGGCAACCGCTCTCACAAATCGTCCCCATCGAAAACGGCCGCATGGAAGACCGCACCGTCATTCAGTGGAGCAAGGACGATGTGGATGCGATGGGGATGTTCAAGCTGGACCTGCTCGGTCTGGGGATGTTGACGGTTTTGGCGAAGGCGTTCGCGCTGATTCCGCCGGCGCAAAGCCTCACGCTGCACAACATTCCTCCCGAGGACAAACCGACTTACGAGATGATTTGCACCGCCGACACCATCGGCGTTTTCCAAATCGAATCGCGCGCGCAGATGAACATGCTTCCGCGCCTTTTGCCGAAGACGTTTTACGACCTGGTGATCGAGGTGGCCATCGTCCGGCCGGGGCCGATTCAGGGGAAGATGGTTCATCCGTTTTTGCGGCGCCGTCGCGGTGAAGATATTGAGTATCCGCATCCGAAGCTCGAAGCGATTCTGCGAAGGACGCTCGGTGTTCCGCTGTTTCAGGAGCAGGTGATGCGCCTCGCCATGGCGGTGGGTGGCTACACGCCAGGCGAAGCGGATCAGCTGCGGCGTGACATGGGCTCGTGGCGCGCCGACGGCCGCATGGAGCGCCACCGCACGCGGCTCCTCGAGGGGATGCGCAAGAATGGCCTCTCGCCCGAATTCGCCGAGCGCGTCTTTCAGCAGATTCAGGGATTCGGTTCGTACGGATTTCCCGAGTCGCACGCGGCGGCGTTCGCGCACCTCGCTTATGTGTCGGCCTATTTGAAGTGCCACTTTCCGCTGGAGCTCACCTGCGCGTTGCTCAACGCGCAACCGATGGGCTTCTACAGTCCCGCTGTGCTGGTAAGCGATCTCAAGCGCCACGGCGTGGACGTCTTGCCGGTGGACGTGCAGCACTCGCATTGGGATTGCACGCTAGACAATCGATCGCTGCGGCTCGGGCTGCGCCAAGTTCGCGGGCTCGGCGAGGCGGCGGGTCGCGCCATCGAACGGGCACGCGAAGCCGGCCAATTCCATTCAATAGAAGATATTGCAAATCGTGCTGCATTGCCCTCTCGAACACTGGTGCCGCTGGCCGCGGCCGGCGCGCTGGCCAGCCTCCACGGACGGCGTGAGGCGATGTGGAAAGCATCCGGCACCGCCCGCCCGCTGGGCGCACTCTTCGCGAACACCGCCGATCGCACCGACACGCCACGCTTGCCTGAGCTTGGCGTCGCCGAAGCGTTGTCCCTCGATGCGGCCTACGTCGGTGCCTTCGCGCACCAGCATCCGATGGAACTTTCGCGCGCGGCACTGGCCAAGCGTGGCGTGCTGCGTGCTTGCGATCTCGCCCTGGCCAAGCCGAACCGAACCGTCACCGTGGCTGGCCTGGTCATCACCCGGCAGCGTCCAGAATCGGCGGGCGGTGCGGTTTTTCTGACGCTGGAAGATGAAACGGGCCTCGCGGACGTTGCCTTCTCGTCCGAAATGTTCCTGCGCTTCCAGGAGGTGATTCGCTTCTCGGGCGCGCTGGTCATCCGCGGACGGCTACGCGCCGACGGCGCGGCTCGCAACGTGGCGGCGGCTTCGGTGGCTACGCTGACGCTCGAAAGCGACGCACGCGTTTCGTCGCATGATTTTCATTGAGAACAAAACCGAATCTCCGACCTTGCGTCAGGACTTCCGTCAATTCATGAGCGGAGACCACTCCGCTACCGGCGCGCTGCCTGTTCCGCCGTCACAAAATTGTCGAACAATCGCCGTTCCTCCGCCGGAACGTGAAGCGGGCGGGCCTCGTCCGAGCCGCGTGTGGGGACGAGATCTTCTGTCAGCCTCCATGCCGCGTTTTGGAGCTGACGATCCGTCATGCGGTGTGCCCAATCCGACTCGCCCAAGTTGAAGATCTTGAGCGCGTCGGGCACCGCGGTCTTGAGCTTGGGATCGTGGCACTCGCCGCAGTGCTTGAGAAGAATGCTGCGGGCTTGCTCGCGCAGCTCGAGACGTTTGTCCTGCGGCGCCGACACGGAACGGGTGCAAGCCGGCAGTGCAGCTAGCACCAGGGAAGGTACGGTCACTCGCCATGGTTCGCCCATCTTGCGCGGCGAGCCTACCGCCACGCCGTGGGATCACGGCCCGAAACTCCTGCGCCCAGCCGCGCTGAAAGCTCGATGTGCTGCGGAGATCCGCAGAGACGCTCAGCGTGCGCGGGATCGATCGACAACGCAGGCTGCGCCCAGCGCGACGCCAATGTGGCGATGCGCCGCTCGGCGGCATCGGCCTCGGCATCCGCGAGCGCGCTCGAGGCAAGCGCCGTGGCGATCGTCTCTACCAAATTTCGCTGCAACGCGGCTGTATGACAAACGAGATACAAATCGACACCCGCGCGCGCGCCGGCCAACACCGCGTTCTCGAATCCGAAGTGATCCGCGATGGCCTTCATTTCCAAATCGTCGGAGACAATAACGCCGCCGTAGCCAAGCTCTTCGCGCAACAGTCCCGTCAGCGCCGCGCGCGAAAGCGTGGCCGGCACACCTGGCTCCAGTGCATCGAAAATCACGTGCGCGGTCATCAGCGACGGAAGCGCGGTCGCCGCGCGAAACGGCGCCAGCTCGACGGTATCGAGCCGCGCGCGATCGTGCGTGAGTCGTGGCAACGCCAGGTGCGAATCGGTGGCGGTGTCGCCGTGACCGGGAAAATGCTTGCCGCAAGACGCGACGCCTTCACTGTGTAAACCTTCCGCAAACGCCAGCGCAGCAGCGATCGCTTCGTTGGCAGTCGCGCCAAAACTGCGATCGCCGATGACGGGATTTTGCGGGTTGGTGTCGATGTCGAGCACCGGCGCGAAATCGAGATCGATGCCACACGCGTAAAGTTCGCGCCCCGCCAGTGCGCCGGCTTCCCGCGCTGCAACAGGACCGGCTTTCCCGAGCGAACGCGCGGTCGGCAACGCGGACCAACGCGGGGGACGCAAACGCGCCACGCGCCCGCCTTCCTGATCGATGGCCACGAGAAACGGCCGCGCGCCCGCCGCTGCTTTGAGCGATCGTGAAAGCTCCGCCACTTGCGAGGGCGTGGCTACGTTTCGCGCGAAAAAAATCGCACCGGCTGCGCCAGCAAGAATGAGCTCAAACACCTCGGGCGGCGCCGTCAGACCGTCGAATCCGAACATGAGCCGTCGCGCGGCACGCGTGGTGTGGTTCACAAGACATTGAATACCACGAGCGTGGACTACGTCGATTGACCCGGTGTAGTCACCGCGTTGTTGCTCGTGGGAGCGGTCGTTATACTCGATGCCGATGCTGCGCCCGCTTGCTCTCCTGTTGATCGTTTCAGGGCTCCCCCTTGCGCGCGCCGCCGAACCTGATCGCGAGCAGGTCCGAAAAGCGCTAGCCGACGAGCTGTCACGACCACCGCTCGCGGGTGCGCATGTCGGCGTCGCCGTGCTCTCCATGGACGACGGGTCGCTAATCTTCGCGCACGATCCCGACACGCTGCTCAACCCCGCCTCCAACGTGAAGCTATTTACCGCCGCGGCTGCACTGGCGCGACTCGGTCCCGAGTACCGCTTCTCCACCGAATTTTTTCTCGACAAGCCGATTCCGAGCGCGCGCACCGGCAAGACCAAAGGCAACCTTTACGTCCGCGGCAAGGGCGATCCAACGCTCTCGCCCGACAGACTGTGGCAAATCGGCGGCACGCTGGTGCACCGCGGACTCAAGCAGGTGGCCGGCGATCTCGTTCTCGACGGCAGTTTTTTCGACAACGAAAAAGCAGGCCCCGGCTGGGAACAGGAGACCACCGACAAATCCTATGCGGCATTCGTGGGACCGCTTAGCGTGAACAAGAATGTCGTCTCGATTTACGTCGGCCCCGGCGACGCGGCAGGTCAGCGCGCGCGCGTCGAGGTCGAGCCCGCGTCGGCAGCTATCGTCGTCGACAACCAGGTGGTCACCGCACCGATGAACGGCCGCCGCCGCGTGATTGCGCGCATCGTGGCGCTGCCGGATGGCCGCACGCGGGTCGTCGTGTCTGGACGCGTTCAGCTGCGGCGCGAGGGCGAAATGATCACGCGACGCATCGCCGATCCCGACCGCTTCGCGGGCGAAACGATTAAATCGATTTTCGCGAAGCGCGGCCTCACCATTCACGGCAAAGTTCGCCGCGGAACCGCACCTGTCGCACCGGCCGTTCCCTTCTATGTCGCCGAGAGCATTTCGCTTGCCGAAGTGGTGCGCGAGATGAACAAGATCTCGTCCAACTTCGATGCGGAGATGATGCTCAAAACGCTCGGCGCCGAGCAGGCCGGGGCGCCTGGCACCTGGGCGAAAGGCGTGGGCGTGGCGGAGCAATTCCTTGCCGAGGTGGGCATTCCGCGCGGCTCCTATGTGATGAAAAACGGCTCGGGCTTGAACGACACCAACCGCTTCACCGCGCGGCAAGTGGCGATGCTGCTGCTCGATCAGGCCAAGCGTTGGAGCGTGGCGCCCGAGTATGAAGCGTCGCTCGGAATCGCGGGCCGCGATGGCACGGTGCGCACGCGCATGGAAGGCACCGAGGCGGCAGGGCGCGTGCGCGCCAAGACGGGAACGCTCGAAGGCGTGACCGCGCTGTCGGGGTATGTGCAGGCCGCGTCCGGCGCCCGTTTCGTCTTTTCGATTCTGGCCAACGATGTCGCTTCGCACACCAAGACGGTGGCCTCGATCGATCGGCTCGGTGCGGCGATGGCGGCGCAAGGAACTCCCGGTGGACCGGCGCAAGCGGTAGCCGTGCTCGACGCGCACGAGACGACGACTCTTCCGGAGCTCAAGGCGCGCGTGGCGACCTACACATCGTTGGGCCGGCTCGCCGATAAACGCAATCTTCCGTTCCTGCGGACCGCGCTGCGCACGGAACATGACCCTGTCCTCAAGGCCGTGGTCGCGGACGCGCTCTACCAGAGCGATCCCGACGCGGGTGGCGGCGCGCTGCTCGAGGCTTTCACACCTACCGCGGAATTCTTGGGCCGCCTTCGCGCCGTGGGCACCGACCTGGGAATGCCGACGCCGGCCATCAACTCGCTCATCGACCTCGGCGCCGAGGGAAATAGCGACGCGCTCGAGCGAATCGTCGAGCTTGCCCCCCTTGTAATCGGCGACGCGCCCCTGGAAGCGATGCTGTCAGAGGGGCTCTGCGAAATCGGTCGCACTGCACCCGATGAACTGCTGGCCGCGTTCGTCAATGCCGGCAACGGATCTCGCGCTGCCCTAGAGCTCGCGGCCCGCGGCATTAGCCTCGCTGCGGACAAAACCGAGCATCCGTTTGTGAAGGCAGTCAAGACCGCGGCGGAGACGGGCGGCGCCCCGCAAAAAGCCGTCGCCGCCTCGTTCCAAGAGAGTCTCTCCGGTAATCCACAAGCCGCGAGCACCGCGCCAGAAGCCAAGCCAGTAACCGCCGAGAAGGTCAGCGGCGGTTAATTCGCTTTCCAATTTTCAATGTCAGACCCCTCTGCTACGGTCCTTTTGCGTCAATCATGACGGCTCCTCGCCGCGAGCAGGCGGGGCAAACGAAAGGGAAGAAGGCTACGAAATGGGCAGCGTCAACAAAGTGACCGTGCTGGGCAACCTCGGCAAAGATCCGGAGGTCCGCTACACACCTGGCGGGCAGGCCGTGGCGAACTTCACCATCGCCACCAATGAGTCTTGGACCGACAAAGCCACCGGCAACAAGCAGGAACGCACCGAGTGGCACAAGATTGTGGTCTGGGGAAAGCTCGCCGAGCTCTCGGGCGAATACCTCTCCAAAGGACGGCAGGTTTACGTCGAAGGGCGCCTGCAAACCCGCGAGTGGGCCGACAAAGAAGGCAAGAAAAATTACACGACGGAAATTGTCGCGCAGCAGGTGGTGTTCCTCTCGTCCGGTGAGCGCGGTGCTGGCCGCGGCAAGGCACCGGGAGCCACGGATGAGTTCGGTCCGCCGCCGCCCAGCATGGGCGATGAACCTGTCAGCAACGGCCGTGGCGCCGCCAAGAGCAGCGGCACGGAAGAAGACATTCCGTTTTAACCGGATTTATTCATCACGTAATTCGGTAGTGAGCGCTCGGGACGCGGCGACCGTCACCTCGTAAACGGTCGCCGTGTCCGACGTGTCGTTGATCGGACGCTCATGGCCCTACTCCATGGACAGCGGTTTTTAGGCGCTGCTAACCATTCCGACGTCGCATTACTCACGTCGGAGTCCACATGGCGCGTCGTCAACTTCTCGCACTCCTTGCCGTCGCAGGCCTCTGGAGCGCCGCTTGTTCTTCACCGGCCATCGGCCACTGCAATACCAACCGCGACTGCAATTCAAGTCAGTCGTGCATCGCCGGACGCTGCACGAACCACTGCGCGGGCGGCGCACCGAGCTGCACAAAAATAGAGGATTGTCGCGTGGGATCGCAGTGTCTCTCCGGCTGCTGCGCCGAAGCAACACCCTGCGACGTCTCCACGCCTTGCTCCACCGGCCTCACCTGCCAGGGTGGCCTTTGCCAACCTCCTACCAAGTGCACGACAGACGCAAACTGCGATCCAACTTCGGATAACCCGGTCTGCAACGATCAGCAGCAGTGCGTTCAGTGCCTCAGCAACGCGGACTGCTCCACCGTCCAAGGTACGATCTGCTCGAACGGAAGCTGCACCGTTCCAGCGCCCGTCCCCTGCACCACCGACGCGAATTGCACAGACCTTACACGCCACAAATGCAACACCACCGGCAATCCGAAGGTCTGCGTGGGCTGCGTCACCAACGCCGACTGTGGCGCCGCCAGTCCTGTCTGCGATCCGCAAACCCTCACCTGCGGCCCTACGACTTGCTCCCGAGACGCCGACTGCTCCGCGCCCAACGGAAAATGTGACAACTCCGTCACCGGCGGCCACTGCGTCGCATGCCTCGCGGATGCCGACTGCCCAACTATCGGCGGAAAGCCCCAGGCCTGCACGGCACAGCACGTCTGCGTAACCAAGGCTGGTTGCAACGTCAGCGCCGACTGCCACGCACCGGCCGCGGTTTGCGTCACGGCCACGCACGCCTGCGTCCAATGCGTCGCGGACAGCGACTGCACGATTTCTGGAAAGAGCCATTGCGAGACGGCGTCCAACATCTGCGTGCCGCCCGCGGTGACCAGCTGCACGAAGGACACTGAATGTACCGATCCAAGTAACCCGCGCTGCGACACCGCGAAAAGCGCCTGCGTGGCCTGCCTCAACGACGGCGATTGTCCAGATCCAGCCAGCCAGATGTGCACGGCGCAGAGCACCTGCACCACCCGTCCGGGATGCAACGGCAACCCTTCGGCCTGCTCGGGAAGCACGCCGAAGTGCAACACCGGCACCGGCGGCTGCGTGGCCTGTCTCGTCAGCGGCGACTGCACCGGCGGGCTGGTTTGCGCGAACAACGTCTGCGTCCCAGCAAACGCGGGCTGCGCGAGCGATTCGGAATGCTCCACCTCGCCGGGCACGCCGCACTGCTCGGTGACGAGCGGCAAGGGAAGCTGCGTGCAGTGCACCGCCAACACGCAGTGCGGATCGCAACAGTGCGACGGCACGACGCACGCCTGCGTCGGCTGCGGCGCTGACAACGACTGCGCTGGCACGAGTGGCGCGAACCACTGCGACACCGGAACGCACGCTTGCGTGCAATGCACTTCGAGCACCCAGTGCGCCAACGGCCAGGTGTGCACGAACGACGCCTGCGTGACCGCTCCACCGCCCGCCTGCACCGACGACGCCAGCTGCACCGGCGGCAAACACTGCAACACCGCCATCACGCCTCACGCCTGCGTTCAGTGCACCACCAGCGCACAGTGCGGCGCCGGGAAAGTCTGCACCGCCAATGTCTGCGTCGTTTCGCAGCCGAGCATCGAAGGAACGGCGTGCACCAGCGCGACGGACTGCGCCACCGGGCTTCTCTGCGTTAACGACGGCACCGCCACCACCTGCCGCACGGCCTGCGATCCCTACGCAACACCGAGCTGCGGTGCCGGCAAAGGCTGCGGATGGGCGGGCTTCGATTCCAACGGCGTGGTCATCGGCGCTTGCTTGCCGCAACCCACCGGCGCGCTCTCCGTTGGCGCGGACTGCACCGGGCTCGCCGATGTGTGCAAAGTGGAGCTGCAATGCACACCGGACACTTTCGACAAGAGCATCCTCTCTGCCAACTACCATTGCCGCCCGCTCTGCGATCCGAACGCCGGTGCGAATAGCTGCCCGTCCAGCGCCAAATTTTGCAACGCCATTCCCGGCGGCGACGACGGCCAAGGCACCACCTTCGAAGTCGGCCTCTGCACGCCAACGCCCAAGTGGGGAGAGGCCTGCGGCCACAGCGATGACTGCGGCGACGCCAACCAGATCTGCGTGGCACGTCCTCTTCCCACCGATCGTTCGGTCTTCGCCGACGTTTGCCGCTACCCAATCGGACCCTCCACGCCGGGCTCACCCTGCGCCTTCGGATCCGATTGCCAATCGGGCTTCTGCCTCGAGGGGAGCCAATCCTGCGATGGCGCTTGCACCTATATTTCCGACTGCACCAAGCTCAATTCCGGCACGACCTGCATCGACTACCCAGCGGGCAGCACGAAAGAAAATCCGCGCGCCAACCTCGTGCCGGAGTGCTTGGCCGAGTGCTTGAACGACAAAGGCTGCGCTCCCGCGGCCGACGGAAGCCGGCGGGCCTGCTTGATCGCACCGACACATCTTCAGTCGCGATTTGCCACGTTCTGTTACTTCGCGCTCGGCAAGGGCAAACCTGGAGTGGCCTGCACGAGAGACGCGGATTGCGAAACGAGCGTCTGTTTGACGGGCGGCAGCGGCACCGATGGCTACTGCATGGGCCCGTGCCAAACCGCGTCCGATTGCGACTCCGCAACGACGTGCAACATCGATCCATTCCTGGGCGCGATCGGTGTTGCCGGGACGCTCACGCCGCCTGGTTCGACAGTCAGTTACCCGGGCCGCGCGCCAGTCTGCTCGGGCAAAGCCTGCGCGAATGACGCAGACTGCACGGGCCTTTCGCTCGACAAAACCAAGCCGCGCGTCTGCGCTCCGGCCCTGCAGACCAAGTACAGCAGCGAGCAGTGGGCGCCCACCTGCACCAGCGACGCGCAGTGCCACGGTGGATTGCCCAACGGCGCGCCCGACTTCTGCGATCCCGTGGTGCACAAGTGCTTGGGCGCCGACTTCGTATTGGGCTGCGCACCACAAGTTGGCGCGGCCGCTGTTGGCGCCAACTGCAACAACAGCGCGGAGTGCCAATCGGGGCTCTGCTTCCCGGTCGACAACAGTGGCCGTCAGGTGTGCTGGGGCGGTTGCAAGAGCAACGTCGATTGCGCTTCCGGAACCACGTGCAAGGCAGCGCCGGGCGCGGCTTCGTTTGCGATATTTAAAATCTGCTACTAAGAAGAAACTCGAACCCGTTTCCGGCGTCGGGGACCGCCGAAGGCCGGTGAAAACTAAGCCGGAAATCCACAGTTGCCGTGGTACCGAGACGGTCGAGCGCCCGGATGCGAGGCGCGGACGAGGAGCCCTCGGAAGCGCACTTTTCGGTGCGCTGAGGAGGCACCGGCACTGAAGCAGCCGGGCTGCGCTCGGCCGTCGCAGGTAACGGCAGCTGCGGTTTTCGGCTAAGGATAAAATGGCGGATCTTGCAGATTCGAACCTGCGGCCTTCGGATTCGTAGGTCTGGGAAATGGATTCGCAGTGAGCGTCGACGCTTCGCGGGCGATGGAGAGAATTACATAAATCGATTCCGCTCAACTACATTCAGTGGAATCGATTAGCGCCGATTTTCATATTTCATAGCGCACCCATGGCTGGCCCCCCGACATGTTTCCGCTCGGCGCGCTGCTATACTTCACGTCGTCCTTTTGCCAACTCGGCGAGCAGATCCGCCCTTTCCACCAGCGTTTCTTTAGTGGATTGGCACGCCCGGTGCGAAGCTCGTAGCCCAAATCCCGTGCCGCAACGTACGAAGATCTGTTGCGAGTTCCCGATCATCTTGTTGCCGAGTTGATTGAGCCTGAAAGCTTCTTCTAGACGCTGGAATTCGAGGGGCCACCAACCACGACGTGGAGAACGGTCGCCGACGCCGAACCCGAGCTGTTCACGTTTATCCTGAAAACCTCAGTTCGAGGGGATTCCCGGAAAAGTGATCGCGGATTTCCAAGTGACATTTGATGGTTACGTTGCGTCAAGCGAACTGCGCCACAGTTGGATTTTGTCGCGAGCCCGCGAGGTGATCAGCTCCCAATTGAGGTTTTCAGGTTTATTGAGACGTACTACAACGCAAGGAGGCTGCGCTCCTACAACGATTACCGAAGTCCGAACGAAACCGAGGCGCACTGGCGCACAACCGCGCTAGCCGCTTAACCTGGGTGTCCACGGAATCGGGGCAAGCTTACTCTCGCACTTTCCAGGTTTCCGCTCGCAGCACATGTGATGAGTCACATTTCGACTTGCGCAGTATCTGGCCACTTGGCTGTTCGCTACGGTGCTCGTCCAGTGCGCGTGGCGTCCTGAAGACCCGCAAGTCCCGGCGGAAACACCCGCTCCTTCAGGCCGAGCTTCTGATACGCCTTCACCCCGTCGGAGATCATGTCGTACCAGCTGGTCGGTTTTCCCGTCGCCGGATCGAACAGAAAATTCTGGCTGCGCGGCGAGAAAACCACGCCGGGAATCAGCGCGCTGGCGAGCTTCCCGGCGACCTTCTTCTCTCGCCGCGCCACCACCTTTTGCGCTTCACCAAGCTCCGTATATGGCACGCCCCGACCCAGCTCCTGCACGATCACACCCGGGGCCAGCGCAACGGTCTCGGGTACGATGGCGCCGAATCGCCGTGTGAACGTCGGGCTCGCGCGCAGCTGCTGGGCCACACGGGCGGCTTCGTCCGCCAATCCGCGCAGCACCGGCTCCGGTGCGGCGGCGGGAAGTCGGCCCGTAGAAAAGAGTCTCAATATCTTGATCACACCAAAGCGCGACCACTTCGGATCTTCAGAACGCACCTCGTAAGCCTGCGCGTTGGTTCCAGAACTGAGATCACGCACCTTCTCAAACGACACAGGTCGGCCCTCGAGAACCTTTGTTACCGACGTCCACCCGGTGAGTTTGCCCGAGACATCGAAAAGAAAATTGGAGGAATCGTCGCTCACGTCCCCGAGGACTTTGCGCGCCCGGGCGATGGCTACCGTCATTTCGCCACGCGCATGCTCGGCGGCAGCTGGCGACAGTGCTTCAAACGTGACGCCTTGCCGCGCCGACTGCTCCAGCCATCCGAGGCGCTCGTCCAAGCGCGCATGCGGGATGATCTTGCCGAAGCGGTCGCCGAAGGCCTCGTCCGCACGCAACGTCTCCAGCGCCACCGCCTCGCGACGCGCGAACTCCAGACGCGCCCGGGCGTCGACAAGATGTAACGCTCCGTCGACCCATACCGCCGGCCGGCCCAGATTCCAGACTTTGGGTTTACCCGGCGTGGACATCGCCGGGACTTCCTGGCGCAACGCGCGCGCTGGAACGGCCCACGCGGGGGTGGCAGAAACGAGCGCGGCGACAAGAAGGCTGCGCGCGTTCATCGCTGCACGCTGGAAAGGTTCGTACTCGCGCGCAGCGCGGCTTCCTGCAGCAATCGGTAGTCGTGCGGCTGAATTTTATACTCCCTGAGCGCGCGTTCCGCTTCGCGGACAAATGGCCGCGTCAAGAACTGCGGTCCCTGCTCGGCCACCGCCTGGTCCACCTCGGCAACCTTCCGGCGCTCAACCATCCCGCGCTCGAGCCAGTTGGCAAGTCTCACGGCGTTGGGTGTTAGCGTGGTCGGCCTCTTGCGATCCCGCACAACCGGCAGGATCGCAATCAGCGCTTTGAGCGAGCCAAGCGGGATCACCGGATAGGTACGAACCACACGTTCAAACTGAATCCGCGCCCGCTCCTGACGCTGCGCTTCTTCGCGCGCCAAACGCTCCCGTACGGCCATCTCGATATTGGGGGTGATCTTCACACCCAGCTCCTCGGTGAGAAACCGATGCAGCTCGGTGTCCTCTTGCATGCGCTTTTTTAGCGCGGCCTTGTACAGCCCGAAACCTGGCTGCTCGACGAGGTCTTCGATGGCGTTGACCCCGAGAACGTGTCGTGGATATTGCGAGACAATCCCTTCGTAAGAAGGCTGATTGTATTTCGCCACCTCTGGAAACCGGCCCGTCGAAATTTTCGTCACGCCGGGCCAAAACGGATAGTCCTTCGGGCCGAAGGCCACTTTCGCGGTCTTGGCCTTCGATCCGATCGAATCGAGATAGGCTCGGAGAAAGGGCTCGAGTGTAGCTGGCGTTTTTCCGGAGTTCGATTGATCGAGCAGCACCAGTACTCGATCGCCGCGAAGGATTTCGCGCCGCAATGCCGCATCGGGAATGAGCCGCTTGAAATATTGGCCGAACAATTTCGGCGTCAACTTGGCAGCTATTTTCGGCACCACGGGCCCTCCAGGCTGCCAGGCTCCCGTGATGTTGCTCGCCGGAAAATTCATCGCCAGCCGCTCACCGCCGAGGTTTTGCAAAGCAGCAATGAGCGGCGCGGGGTCGCGGCCGGTACCGATGAAGAAATGTTGATCGGGGTTGTATTCGCGGAGAAGCGCCGTCACGGCTTTGCGCAGATCGACGTAGTCCCGCTTCGCCAGAAAACTCTGCCGGTCGATGCTCAGGATCGCTTCGTCGGGCAGCGGCCGGGCGGCGCGGCGCGGCGAAAAGGGACTGCGGACGATCGCGCGCGGGTTAGCAACGATCGGCCGCGCGGGCGCGGCGATCGCCGACGTCGCCACGAGGAAGGCAGCTGTAAGGAGCGCGCGCACCATCAGGGATATTCGTAAAAGAGGTGCTTTTCGAGCCCCTGTCCGGAGAACATCGCACGCACCAAGTCTGCCAAGGGCTCCGCGATGCCGACTACTTCAATCTTCGTCGAGTCGGTCACCATCGACGGCTGTGGGAGCGTGTCGAGGACAAAAAGCTTGGAAAGGGACGCCGTTTTTTCGAGCTTGACATGCGCGGGGCCCGTAAGATGGCTGACCGCGGCATACACTTGCGCGGCACCTTTCGCGCGCGCGGCGTCAGCGACCAGCGCGAGGGTGCTCCCGCTGGCGGTTTCGTCGTCGAGCGCAATGGCGGTGGCGCCCTGCACGTTCGCATCGAAGGTGAGCTCGAGTTTGCCGCTGGCGTCGTCGCGGTACTTGCTAGCCACCACCACCTCGATCGTACCCGGCTTGAGCGCAAGCTCTTTCTCCAGAGCCGCCGCGAAGACCCGCGCCCGTTTGGCGGCACCAGCATCCGGCGCGACGACGCGAAGCAGAGCCTTGTTTTCGCCCGAGCGGAGGAATTCCTGGGCGATGTGGCGCGCCAAGATGGCCTCGCCCGAAGCGTGTGCCACGCCAATGTGGAGCGCCTGGAAGATGCCGACTTCCTGCGCCTGGTGCACCGAGTAGAACACCACGTTGTCCACACCGGCCGCCTTCATGAGCTGCGGTAGGAGTGCCGCGCCCACGGCCGTGCCCGGCGTGTCCGCGCGATCGGAGCGCGAGTAGGCGAGGTAAGGCGACACCACCGTCACCTCGGCCGCGCCCTGCCGCTTCGCCTCCCATACTGCGTGGAGCATTTCCAACAGGTCTTCGTGAAACTGTTCGCTGCCGGCGACGCGCTTGGTCTGCACCAGGACGATCCGCTTGCCCGCGGGATTCGCGGGAACGCTCCACAGCGCCTGTGCGCGGCGATTCGGCCGCGGTGGCAAAGCTTGTTGTTCGACGCCCAGCCTTTCAGCAATGGTCTTACCGAGCATTGGATAGGACGCGCCGCTCCATACCTCGACGCCTCGCGCGGCGAGATCGGGGAAGTTCAGGTGGTCACGCAGCGGCGCGGGGTAGACGAGTCGGCGACCGAACGCCACGCTCCGCACGCCGAGTGCACCGAACATGTCCGCGAGAAATGCTCCGCCGTACCGACCTTCCATCGCCGGTTCGAGCCGCGCACCGACGCTCAAAGCGAAATTGGCGCGGCTCGCTTCCGCGGTAAACAACGCGCGAAAGAGCGACGTCGCGGGCGTTTCGCGAGCACGGTTCTGCACCACCGTCACCGACGCGCGCGCCACCGACGGCAATCGGACGCGCATCTCATCGTTGGCAAAGGTGTCGGACTTCACCTCGTAGCCCGCGCGCGTCCGCTGCTCACGCACCGGCTCCGTGCGCAGAATGATGGTGGGCGGTTGGCGTGTGCCCGCGCTCGACGAGAGCGAAAAAAGCGCCGCGATGAAAACGAGCTTGCGCATCGCTAAGTGCCCTTCGGCTCCTCGAGCGTGAACGCCCCTTCCCTCCACTCCTGCGCAAGCGTGCGAATGAACCGCTCCTGCAGCGGGCGCGTCATTCCGTTGTCACGCGCTTCGCTGACAGCGCGGTCCACGGTCCAGCCGTCCATGATGATCCGCATCAGCGCCACCATGGTGCTGGTGCGCGCGATACCCGCTTTGCAATGCACCAGAACGACCTTGTTTTGCGGGTCCTTCAAGCTGCGGAGCCAACGCCGCACCTGCGCCGGCCGCGGAATGGTGTGGTCGATGATGGGCAGGTCCATCACGCGAATTCCGCCCATTGCTCGGATATCGGCGTTTTCGTGCGTGGCGGCGGTCTCCACGTATTCGCGTTCGACGCGATTTTCGTGGCGCAGGTTCACCACCAAAATTTCCTCGGGCTTCACGCTGATGGCCTTGGCGGCTTTAACGAGCTCGACGAGGTGCTCCGGTGCTGGCTGACCGGAGCGCATCACGAGGGCCGTGCGTGACGATCCTTTGGGAATGCCGATCGCCTTGGGCGAAAAACCCGACGCGGATTCCACTTCGCGTCGCTGTAGGCGCCCGTTTTCGAGCCCACTCAGCGTCGAACGCTCTTGCCTCGGGATTTCATCTTCCGAGAGGCGATAGCGCTTGGCCCAACGCCGCGTGGCGGCCCTAACGTTCGCGGGCGGGTCGTGGTCGACTTCTTTCGATTTGTGGTTCTCCGACAGAAAACCGCCGGCAACGAGTATCAGCGCAATGATCGGCATGGCATTCTCCTAGTCGCGTTCGCGTTCGCGCCTCGCCGCTTCTTCGGCGCGGCGGCGGGCCTCTTTTTGGCGCTCCTCGATGCTGCGGCGCGTTTCTAAGAAGAGGCGATCAGGGTCGTCGTCGTAGACAAGTCTGGCCCGCGTTCCTTTGTCCAGCGTCGTGAGGATATTCTTCAGGTGCCCGCTCACGCCCCCCTCGGTTTCCAGCACGGCGATGGTCGTGTCCTCGGAAAGTGCGTGGACGACCGCGGAGAGCGTCTTGAAGTCGCCACCTGCCACGAAGACTACGCGGGCGTTTTCCACGAGCTCCCGCTGCGCCGCAAACTCGCCTTGCGCCTCGCCCTTGCCGAGGTAGACCGTGGTGATTCCGTCTTCCTTCACAGGCCCTTGTCCGGCGACCTTCTTGTGCGAAACACGCACGACATAGGCACCCGAGGCAGCGGCCTTCTTCGCGAGTTCCGCGGTGAGGCCGTCGCGATCGGGAACGACTACGGTGTTGCGTATCCCCGCCGTTGAATCGCCAACGAACGCAAAGTGGTTGATCAACTCTGCAAAACGATCGACCTTCTTGCGATCCATTTTCGAGAGCGGATTCTTTTTATTGTCATTCACCAGCAGCGTAACGACGCTGTGCTCTTCGCGCATCTTATAAGCGCTCGACCTGAAGACATCGTGGTGCTCGAGCCGCGCCAATTCATGCCTCTCGGGAAATTTCTTGGCGCCCGGAATCTTGTCCAGCTCGACCACTGCAGCGGTAAGCAGGGTCTCCATGTTTTCATGCTCGATCACGTGCACGTAGTCGGGCAGATCGATGTAGGGGATGATCCCCTTCATGGCCAAATCAGCGACGCCGCCGGAATGCTTATCGAGAGCGATAACGTGTGGGCTGTACATGCCTCCTAGCAACTCGCCGAGCGTACCTGTGCTGCCATTCACAATCGCGAGAATATTGCCCTGCTGCGTGAGCGCGGACTCGCGCCCGATGGTGGTGGACTGAGTGTCGTAGACGACCTTCTGGTAGTCCTGCGAGCGACCTGCATGCTGTGGGAATGCCACCGTCATTCCGCTATTCAAGGAGGCATACTTCGCGGCAACGCGCGGATGGCCGTCGCCGCCCCCCGTGAGCAGCGCGAACCCTTTGCGCGCGGCAAGCCGGCCGATGTTCCTGAGATCCTCCGCGATGGCGTCGCGACTGGGTTCCATCGAGCTACCGCAGACCGCGATTCGCACGTCGTACTTCTCAAGCCCCGTCTCATGCGGCTCGGTGACGACTTTCGCCGAACTGGAGTACGAGGACCCGTAGCCTGAGCTGTAGCTGTGGCCCAAGTAATACGAACTCGAATACTCCCGGCCAAACGTCTTGCCCTCATCGTCTTTCTTGGCCTTCTCGAGCATCCGCGTCAGATCTTCAACGCGGCTGGAGCTGATATCGATCGAATGGATGGGCCGAAGCGACGGCGGCGTCTTGACCTCAGAGGGCGCTTCTCGACCCTTCTTTCCCTTGGCGGCGACGTTGCCACTCGCCACGAGCGCCACCGCCAAACACGTTGCTATCCCGACAGACGACTTGCGCATGGCGGATTCGCTCAGCACACGGCGTGCCAGCCATTCAATCGGTCCGCTGACGTATATTCGACCCGGATCTTGGAGCGTCCGCGCTCCACCGCGGATGTCCGCCTCCCAATAGATCCGCGCACAACTCACTAACTTTACTATATATTATATCGAATGTAGCACGGATGCTCCAAGTGGCGCATCCGCGCTCCAGATCTCTGTTCGGGATCCTCCACTTGTCCGATGGATGCGGCGGACCCCCGAGCGAACGCCCCGCCCAACCTGATCTGGCATGTCGGTTGCTTTTGCGGCGGAGTCGGAGGTTTCTTAAGGTGCATCGCCATCCCACAACGATTCTGATCAGCATCATCCTGCTCCTGGGTAATGCGCAGGCGGCGGTGAACATCGGCGCCAAGACTGTAAGGAACAAAGGCCTACCCGAGCCGACACCGCACAAGCTCGTGGGCACCGCAGTGCGCGCCGGCGCCCGCTACGTCAAGATTCGCGGTTGGGCCAGGCTGAACAACCCCTTCGATCCAGCTCTCGTCGACACGCCGCTTACCCCGCAATCGCTCTTTTCCGTCGATCTCTCGAAATACGATGAGACGATAGCTCAGAACATAAAAGCTCAAGAACAACAGCAGCAACAACAGTGGCAGCAGTACCAGGCCCAGGGCTTCCGTATGGTGAATGGCTCTTGGCAGCAGAGGCCAGGGACGCCCGCGCAGGCGTATAAGCCGCAGCCTGCGCAGCAACAAATGCGGCACTATCTCGACGCCAACCAGTACGAGCAAATCCGAGACATCACGCTTGAAATCATGCAGCGCCGACCGCCGAGCGCCTTCTTCTATGTGCCGGTGGGCCGCGACCCGGCGCCCATCGCGGCGTTCATGGAGCTCCTCTCGCCAAAGGGAAGGCCGTTGGCGCGCACGCTTCCAGCGAGCGGGCTCAAGCAAGGCGTAATCGAAGGCCGTGAGCAGGCCTGGTTCGACCACTTCGATCGTTTCATCCCTAAAGAAGTCCTCACCGGCAACAGACACATCCTGCTGGTCGACCGCGCCTCGAGCGGCGCCACGCTGGAAAAAGTCCGCGGCATCCTCCGCAAGTGGCTCAAAACGCGCGGCAGCAAAGTGAGTGTGAACGTCCTGGCGCTGTCGCGGCGCGAGGTGACCGTGCCGTGGATCGACATCACCAGTAAGCCGGAGCTCGTGGCCATGAACCAAGACCACTACGCGCCGGTGGCGGAATGGCCACGCTACGAAGTGGGCGTCACTCCGCCAGAGGAGCTCACGCGTCGGACCACGTACGACGAGTTCAAAATGCAGTTGCTCAAGAGGATGGCGCGCGACCAACAGCTCGACGCCGTCATCCACACCATGAGCGAGGGGCACTAGTGTACCGCCCGCAAAGCTCGCCGCATGGCGGTCATGACAAGATGCGGCGGCGAGTAGCCCTTGCTCTGATTCTTGTCGCCTTGCCCGCACTGGCCGCGGCGCCCGGACGCGAAATTGTTCCAGGCCAGCGCGTGCGCGTGCAGCGGCTCTTCCGGGCGGATAAGGCACAAGTGTACTACCCCGGACGCGGAACCCTCTGGGGCGGAAACCTCAACACCGCCATTCAGTACAACTACGCTCAACTGCGCACGGCAACCACGGAGCTCCTGCGACGCTATCCGGCTGATCGGAGCTTCTTCGTCGGTGTCGGCCGCTCGCCCGCGCCGCTCGTGGCGATCTTGCAAAACCTCCATCCCGACTTGGCGATAAACTTCCCCGCCAGCGGCCTCTCCGGTCGAAGCGGCATCGACCGACGTTACCTCGGCGAATACCACCGCCACTTCGCCGCCTTTTTTCCACCCGAGGTGATTTGGGGCCACCGGGACATCGTGCTCATCGATCGCTCCGTCGGTGGCCACTCCATCGCCACGCTGAAGTGGCTGCTTCAGGAGTGGCTCGTGGGTATCGGGTCCAAAGTCCAGGTTCGCGGCGTGGGTTTCTCGAATTACATCAGCGCCAAGGGCGTGGACCGCATCGACACTCAGCGCTTCCCAGTGCTGTCGGAA
Organism: Deltaproteobacteria bacterium; assembly: GCA_023248955.1. Taxonomy (GTDB): domain Bacteria; phylum Myxococcota; class Myxococcia; order Myxococcales; family JAHFDP01; genus JAHFDP01. Next base: position 10,569 of record JAHFDP010000032.1, on the reverse strand, counting down.
CTTCTTCAGGAGCCCTTCGAAACTTGGTTTGGCGAGTTCGTCGGAAGCCACCCCATCGGTCTCCGACGGCTCGAAGATCTACGCCGCAACAGCGGCTACGACCACGCCAAAAATCTCCTTCGCGAGCTGATGGAAACCGATTCGCACCTCGACGGCGAGCTGCAGAATATTCCCGGCATCGAGGTGGTCCCGTGAGACAGGCCCTCTTCGTGGCGTTTCTCCTGGCGCTGCCCTCCGGGGCCGCGGTCCGCTCGCGCGGCGAATCGCCTGGGCGACGCATCGTCATCCCGCGCTTCTACAAGCCGAGCGCGAAACCTCCAGCGGGAAGTCGCCACTATTTCGACAAGCTCATCAGCGAGCCGAATTACCGAGAATTCCGCGACGCCACGGTGGAGCTCCTCGGCCGCTACCCGCCGGACCGCCACTATTTCATCGGCGTGGGACGCTCGCCGGCGCCGATCATCGCACTCTTGCAAAACATCGATGAGGGGCTGGCGCGCAATTTTCCCGCGAGCGGCCTGCGCATCGAGCAACCGGAGCGACTCCTACGCGAACACGCGGTCGACTATTTTCACCACTTCGGTGAGCTGATTCCCGAGCACGTCCTGCATGGTGACCGCGACATCGTGCTCGTGGACCGCTCGGTCCCGGGGAGCGGGCAGTCGGTGCGAGTGCTCGGCGAACTTTTGCGCGAATACCTGCGGGTGCGCGGGTCGCCTGTCGAGGTCGAACTGGTCGGTTTCTCCGAGCGACCGCTTCAAGAAGGCGTGAACTGGATCGACATCAGCGGCGCGGACGCCATGCGCGGGCTCAACGACGAAGCGTGGGAGGATAACCTCTCGGAGTTCGGCCAGCACTACATCGGCCGAGACAATCTCGCGACGCTTAAAGCTCGCCCCCAGTATGGCGAGATGCGCCGCTTCATGCGCGAGCGGATGCGCACCGATCGAATGCTCGACAAGATGCTCCAAAAAATCCCAGGGCTTGAGCTCGTTGGCGCAGAACCCGTCGAGCCGGAACCGGCGCCTAAGCTGTCAGCACTCAAAAAGCGTCTCGGCGCCGAACCGCTTCTGACGGTGCAGAGCAAGCACGGCACCTTCAACTATCTCTCGCGTGTTGAATACAAATCGCTGCGTGACGGCGCGCTGGAGCTCCTCCGACGTTACCCGCCCGAGCAGTACAGCTATCTTGGCGTCGGCCGATCCTCCACCGCGCTGGTGGCGCTGTTCTCGGTGTTCGGGGCGACCGTGGCGTATTTCCCGGCGGACGGTCTGGGCAAGAAAGAGCCTCCGAACGCAGTGGCACTCTTCGCACCCTATTTCCAAAGATTCGCCCCTGCTGGGTTTCCGGCCAATGGCAAGAAACTTCTTCTCGTCAAACACTCCGACTCCGGCGATTCGCTAGACACGCTTCAGAACATACTCGGGCAATATCTGCGCAACGTGCGGTCGAACGCGCAAGTCGAGGTGGTCAACATCGGCAACCCCGCGCCCGGCACCACGCGGCCATTCCTCGTCGCTGGCACACGGGCCCTCACGGAGCTCGATGGGGACCAATACAAAGCGGTCTCCCCGCTGCCGCATTTCAAGATTGGCGAAACGAAGGACAGCCGACTCAAGCCCAATCCGGAGTTCGATCGCTACCTCGATGCGGTCCGCCTTCGGGCCCTGGAAGATGAAGACCTGCAGGATCGGCTGCCGGCCAGTTTGCGGAGGGCGTTGCAATGAAGCGAGCACTCTTTCTCGCGCTGCTCTGGACGCAGGCGGCGCTGGCGGGTCGCGCGCCCGGCTCGGCGCTTCACCGGGGTCTACGCGACGTGGAACTCAGAAACGCGCAGCTCGACGAGCGGTGGCGCTCCTCGACGCCTACACAGGTGCGCGGGCTAGGCGGTTGCTCGGCGGGCACCGTGGAAGTTCTCGCTGGCGACAACCGCTTCATCGTGCGCCAGCCGCAGACTTATGCGCATCCCACCCTCGAACGCAATCTCGCGCAGACGCTGCGCACCAACCTCGCCCAGCAGCGGTTAGCCGCGCAAATGAACGAGCAGGACCTCGTGCCGGGCGCCGTCAAAGGCGAGATCAAAACGAACCTTTGGAACTTCCAAAACGGTTCCGAAGTCATGGTCGTGGCGGCAGTCCCGACGAGCGCCCAGAACGCCAGCCAGGCCGTGAAGTGGCGCAACCACATCGGCGAGCACCAGCGGCTGGCTTCCGCGATCATCGACTTTTTCGCCGAGCAGCGCGACCGCAAGAGCGAAAACATTTTGGTCGACCAGCACGGTCAGGCTTGGCTCATCGATCCCGACAAGACCTTCGGCGCGCCGGGCAGCAACGCACTCTTCCGCTCCCAATTCTTCCACGGCGGTCTCACCGGCTTCACCTCGGCGCAAGAGCGCTTCGAGGACCTACCGGAAGACATTCGAGAAGTGGTCGAGGACATCGCTGACGCCGAGGTAGGCGCCCTGACTCACGTCTACGGTCTCTTGCCGCGCGAGGCAAAAATTCTGAAGTTGCACGCAGTGCGCACGCGCGAAATCGGGCTGCGTCAGGCGCTCGACGAGTACACGGCTTCGCTCGGCCAGTACCACCAGAACCAGTAAGCAAAAGAGACGGGTATGCGAGCCAATCAAGGAAAACTTCTGCTCTCTTTGCTGGCGCTCTTCGCGCTGGCCGCCGCGCACCCGAGCGAGCTTCGGCGCGAGCCACGTAACTACGCGCGCAGCGTCTATCGACCGGAAAGAGCGCACGAGCCGCCGCTGACCGACGGTCATCTTGTCGACCTCGGAAATAACAAGAAGCACGTGGCCGCCGCTCAGTACAAGGACCTCAGCGCGGCGACACAGCATCTTTTGAGGCTCTATCCGCCCGGCTCGCACTACTTCATCGGTCTTGGTCGCGATCCCGCGCCGATCATCGCCTTCTTGCAGAACCTCGGCGGCAAGGAGCTGGCGATCAACTTCCCCGCCAGCAGCAACGAGTCCGGCAGAGCGACGGTGGAAATCCTGGCCGAATACGTGAAGAAGCTGCTCCCTCCAGGAATTCTCGAAAGCGGTCGCACCATCGTGTTCGTCGACGCTACTACCTCCGGACGGGCGCTGGACCACTACGTCCCGCTCATCGCACCGAGCCTCAAGGGGGCCAAGGTCATCAAGGCGGCTTTCGGCATCCACTATGAGGGCCGTACGAATTGGCCCATTCATGAGAACCCCGGAGACAAGCAGGTCATCGATACCGCGCCTTTTCCAGAGGTGGACCGCTTCTTCGGCGATCCCTACGAGGACGTTGTCGCCGAGTACCCGCGCCACGGTCCGGGAGCGCACCCGATAAACCAAATCGATACGCCGCGTCCGCAGTACCAGCAGTACCGCGACGCACTGATGCAGCGCATGGAGCGCGACGAGGGGCTGCATCAGACCCTGGTGGAACTCGGCGCCCAAACAGGCGCGGAGCTGGAGCGGTCCATCGCCGCGGACCGGGTGGAGAAGGAGAAAGCGCGGCAGCAGCGCGAGGCCAAAGAGCGACAGAGCCAGGAGGAGGAACGGCAGCGTCAAGAAGCGGAACACGCCAGCCTACTGACGAAGGCGCGCGCGTTCGGCCACGAAGCGATCAGGGCGCTTGCCGAAATCAGAGCGACGCTTCACCCGACGGCCCGCGCTCCGGAAGGCCAGCCCGAGCCCTTCTTTTCGCCTAACGCGGAGCGCGTCTCCAGGTGGCTCATCGAAACGCTCGCCAAGCTGGAGAAGTACGCCGAGGTCGACGACCAGCTCAAGAAGGGCGGGCCCAATCCGTTTACGCTCGCCGTGATCGTCCAGGCGGAAGAGCTGGTGCGCGATGGAAAGCTCCGCCACCGCGATCACCGGAGGCTCTTGTCTCAGGCGTTTTCCGCGAGCGTGATGGATCCGCTGATGATCGGCGAGCTCGCCAAAATTTACGAAAAAAGCCCCCTCTTCCGCGACACGCTCCGAGAGGCGCCCCGCTTCTTCACCGGCCACGGCAAGCACGAGGAGCCGTCGCCAAACATCGAGGCGAATTACCGCGCGCTGATGAAGGCCCTGGATCCGCAGTTTGACATCGACGCTGCTTCAAAGCGGGAACAGGAAGAAAAGAAAGAGAAGAAGGGGTAACCAATGAGCATCAAGCGAACCGCACTTTTTTCTGGGCTGGCGCTCTTTGCGCTGGCCGCCGCACGGCCCACCGAGCTCCGCAAGAAAGATCCGCGCAGGGAGGAGCGGGCTTCGCCTGCGACGGGCGGTGGCCAACGGCCGCAGCATCTGGTAGAGGAGCCACGGGGCTACGCGCGCAGCGTCTACCGGCCTGAAAAAGCGCGCGAGCCGCTGACCGATGGGGCACTGGTCACAATCGGCGGCGCCGCGCACGTCACCGCCGCGCAATACAAGGACCTGAGCGCCGCAGCGCAACACCTCCTGGACCTCTATCCACCCGATTCGCACTACTTCATCGGGCTAGGACGCGATCCCGCACCGCTCACCGCGTTCCTCCAGAACCTCGGCGGCAAGGATCTGGCGATTAACTTTCCCGCCAGCAGCAACGAAAGCGGCGAAGCAACGACCGAGATCCTGGCCAAGTATGTAAAGAAACTCATTCCGAGGGGCGTGCTGGAGAGTGGCCGAACTATCGTTTTTTTCGACGTGACGTCGTCGGGGCGCGCGCTGGACCTCTACGTCCCGCTCATCACGCCAAGCCTCAAGGGCGCGAAAGTGATCATGGCGGCCTTCGACACTGGCGGCCGCGGGGTCATGTACCAGAGCCCAGGCGACAAGAAAGTTATCGACACGACTCCTTTTCCGGAGGTCAAAAAATTCTATGGCGGCATCTATGAAAACGTGGTGGCCGAGTATCCGCGCCACGGGCCGGGCTACCACGATATCAGCGACATAGCGAAACCGCTGCCCGGGTACCAGCAGTACCGCGACGCGGTGATGCAGCGCATGGAGCGCGACGAGGGTCTCGCTCGAACGCTGGTGGAGCTCGGCGTCCACGCGAATCCAGCGGTGGAACGCAGCATCGCCAGGGCGCGGGCGCGTCGGGAGATCGTGGAGCGCCGGCGCGAGGCCAAAGAGCAGCAGCGCGAGGCCAAAGAGCAGCAGCAGCGCGAGGCCAAAGAGCAGCAGCGCGCGGCCAGAGAGATGCAGCGTGCGGCGAGGGAGCGCGTCAAGCTGCATAAGGAAGCGCGGGCCTTCCCAAACACAGCCGGACTAAAGCTCCAGAAGATCGTCCAATCGCTCAAGCCGACCCCAAAACCGGCCGACGGCCAGCCCGATCCCTTCCTTTCGCCCAACGCCGCGCGCCTTTCGACGTGGCTCATCGAGACGCTCGCCCAGCAGGTGAAGTACGCCGAGGTCGATGACCAGCTCAAGAAGGACGGGCCCAATCCCTACACGTTCATTCTCATCCACTCTGCGCAGCAGCTCCTGGGGGCGGAACAAATCCGCCACCGCGATCACCGGAGGCTCTTGTCGCAGGCCCTTTCCGCGAGCGTGATGGATCGCCAGATGCTCCTCGAACTCGCGCGGATTTACGAAACGAGCACGAGCTTCCGCGACACGCTGCGAGAGGCGCCGCGCTTCTTCACCGGCAAGGGCAAGCACGAGGAGCCGGCGACGAACATCGAGGCGAACTACCGCGCGCTCATGGAGACCGCGGATCCGCAGTTCGACATCAACGCGGCGGTGGAGCGAGAAAAGGACGCCAGGAAAGAGAAGAAGGAGGAGGAGGGCGACCGGGCGATGCGCGTGCGCAAAGAGGCCCGTACGACCCAAGAAGAAAAAAATGCGATTGCCAAGAGTCACGAGACCAAAGCCATGAGCGACGAAGTGGGCCGGCAAATCAGCGCGTTCATCGATCGCCAATCGCCGTACAGCAAAGAAGAGGGCGGCGAGGTCCTTCTCAAAGGCACGAATTCCCGCGCGCCGCGTATTCTCTACCTCCACGGTTCGGGTGAGACGACCGACAATGAGCTCCTCCGCCGCATCGAGGGGCGGCTCCGCGACACGGGCGTCGGAAACGACATCGTCTCCATGGCGTGGGATCGAAAGGGCAACATGACGGCGTTCGAGAACTGGCTGGAAACACAGGAAGGCCCGTTCGTGCTCGCGGGCCACAGCGCCGGTGGCGGGTATGGGAAGGAGCTTCTGCGCCGCCATCCGGGGAAATTCACCGCGGCGTTTTTCGTGAATCCGGCGGCGGAAATTGGGCCGCAAGCCGTGCCGACGCTGGTCCTGCGCGGCGCCGAGGATCCGATGGAGATCAGGGACCATGGCGGCGCGAACGTGACCATCGACCAAATTCCTGGCGCGGACCATTCGCTGCGTCACCGTCCGGGTTTCCGCCAGATGTACCGCGACGAGATCGACTGGCCTGGCAGCAAGACCGAATCGGCACGGACCCCACAGACCCACGATATGAACCTCGCGGTCGCCGCGCGCATTCGCGATTTCCTCGACGGAGCGAAGCAGCTCGGTAACTAACGATGCGCGCAGGGCAACAAGCTATATGGTTGCCGCTCCTTGTCGCGGCGCAGAGCGCGTTGGCCGCGGATTTCGCCGGCAGCGGCGTGCTCCGTGCCGAGCGGGAAGTCACGGCGCGCAGCGAAAAACTGCTCCAACGCTGGAACGCCGCGACATCCCAAGAAGTTAAGCAGCTCGGCGGTCGATCGGCCAGCGTCGTGGAAGTGCGCGCGGGCAGCGAGCGTTTCATCGTTCGCCAGCCCAAGCGCGTCCTGAACAACGACAAGGAAGTTCGCGGATTGACGCAGTGCCTGCGCGTGAACCGTGCGCAGCAGATTCTGGCGGCGAAGTTGGAAGAGCCAGCGATGGTCCCGGCAGCGGTTCGCGCGACGGTTCCGGCCACCAGCACGAACCTCTCGCCACTCCAGCCTGACCTGGAAGTGATGGTGATGCAGCACGCCGGCAAAGCAAAAAGCGCCAACGAGGCGCCCTACGAATGGATCCGCGCGGTTTCCGAGCATCAACGGCTAGCGGCCGCCGTCGTCGACCTCTTCTCGGAACAGCGCGACCGTAAGATGGAGAACATCCTCGTGCGACGCGACGGCCGCATCCGGCTCATCGATCCCGACAAGAGTTTCGGCCAGCAGCAGGGCGCGATTTACCGCTCGGAATTTTTCGCCGGCGGTGTTCTTGGATACGAAACGACGCAGGCCACCTTCGCCAATCTCCCCCAGCCGATGCGAGAGACGATCGGCGCCGTCGCGCAGAGCAGTCTCGTTGCGCTCGCCGAAACATTCGGGCTACTCAAGCCGGAAGCGCAGCGAATGCGCAGCCACGCCCGGCGCGTCCGCAAGATAGGGCTAACGGCCGCGATCGACGAATACGTGGCCACGCTCGGGCCGCTACATCCGCCGCGCTAAAATTCCGCAAGCATCTTTTCGGCGAACTTGATTTTTTGCATCCGTCCAGTCCGTCATGGCCGGGCTTGACCCTGGGCTTGACCCGGCCATCCACGAGGACTTCGATGCACGTGGATGGCCTCCCCGGGCTTGACCCGGGGATCAGCGGCCGGCCATGACGACTGATGGGCCGGACCGAACGGTTACGATTTTTTGTTCACGTAGACACGAAGGGGCGCAATCTGCTGGCACGTTTCTTGAACGACCACCGCCGCGATGAACGTCGTTTTCGCCACTGTCCTTTTCCTCGCGGCCGTTCCGCACCCGCTCGATTTCGCCGAGCACAGAAGGCCGTATACAGAAGTGAAGCAAGCGCTCGTGCGTTACCTCGGCGCCGAGCGTTGGGCCTCCCTCAAGGCCACGCCGCCCCTCGCGTTCAATCTGCGCCAGCGCTGGATTGGCGAAGATCAAGAGGGTTTTGTCAGCAAAGGCCACGCGCGAACAAAGAAGACTTATCTCTACACACCGCGCGAACGACGTCCGTACGAAATCACCATTGGTATGGACGGCCTGCTCTATGGCGCGGACAGAAAGCCCTTCGGCACGGGCGCCCACGAAACACTCCTCGTCGAGGACGCGGCCAGCGGCAAACTCTACGCACTCGAGCTGGCGAGCAATCGCTTCGTCCACGCCAGCTTCAACGCCGGCGCGCCCACCACGATTTCGGCCGAGGTCAAGGTCAAGGACGGCCGCGTGAGGAAATTCAAGAACCGCAGCGGCCATTACCGCATGGACCGCCTGTCGTTCATGCGGGCCATGGACGATCTCGAAGCGCACGGACTCGATCTGTCGAGCGCGTCGGTGGAATTCGATCACCAATCCTTACTGGAGCCAGAACATGACTAGCGTCGCGAAGATCGCCATTGGAACGATTATTTTAAATATCTCAGGAACCGCCCTCGCCGCTGCGGAGAAGAGCCGCGACCCTCGTTTGGAGCGGAGCGTGCCCAAGGTTAATGAGAAGGTCAGAGAACGACGGCTAGACCATCCTCTTCCGTCCGAGGGTCGCAAGGGGTTTTCGCTGGAGGCGCCGGCGCAAAAAACCGTCAAACCAGACGTGCTCGACAAGTTGCTGCGCCAAGAGCGGCGCCCGACGATCGCCGAATTCGTGGCGAAGATGCACGAAGCGTACGGCAAGATGCCTGAGAAAAATCCGTTCGGCGCGAGCTCCCGCATCAGGTCGAGCGCTGGGGCGGTGGCCGACATGGTCGCCCAACTCGAGCACGCTTATCCCGGCGGCACCTGGCTCCCGCTCGGCCGCGACGCGGTGCTCATCGCCGACTTTCTCGCGAGCTTCTACACGTCTATCGGTCAACCAAACCGCGTGCACCGCCTCGACGCCAGCGGAACGAGCTTCCCCCACTACCGCGACGCCTCGCCCGCCACCTTCGGGAAGGATCGTCCGATCCTGTATGGCTTTTTGAAAAGCAACGGCCTCGACCTCGACCACCCCGAAAAGCAGCCGCCCTTCATCATGATCGACGTCACGTCCTACCAGCGGACGAGCCAGTCGCGGCAGCTCGTCGAGGCAGCCTTCAAGACCTGGACGGACCTGGGTCACGATCCAAAAGACCTTTTCGACCACGTCAACTTCGTCGGCTTGCCAATGGGGCTCGGCGGCCAGTTCATCTCGGAGACCCGCGACTTGGATGGCACCAAGGCTGCGCTCAAAGCGGCAACCAGCGATGAAGGGCCCCAGGAGATTCTCTACCTCGGTGGTGCGAGCGGGCTAACCTACACGGCCGGCTGGCATGAGATGTTCCGCGACTTCGAGCGGCAGCCGAACGGAAGGGTCACGACCACGCCCGGCACACCCGCAGCTGACCATTACCGCAACGAGATCCTGGCGGACATGTACGACGTGGTCGCGCTCACTTCGTCGCCGGTATTTCTCCAGTCGGTGAAAGATGCCGCCAAGAGGACCTACAACTACGAATTCCCGACCGAGCGCACGTTCACCGTGACGCGTTACGGTCCGCCTAACATCGCGGAACGGCCCGCCTACGTGCCCTACACGCCTCGGGCGACGCGTCCGCCGGAGACACCGTACATCAAAACGCTCAGACAACGCCTGAAGGCAGCGGGGAAGGTGCGTGGGACGGACATAGCAATCGAATTCGTAAAAGACATGCTCGGGATGTGGGACCGCGGCACCGTTCGCGCCCAGGAAGTCCTCGACATGAGGGAAGCGATCGGAGACGAGATCTTCTGGTACAGCAACGAGGACCTCCAAAAGAGATTGAAACCCATCCTGGAGGCGAATCCGACCTTCGCCAAGCTTTTGGAGTAGGCCCCACCTGGAGTGCGCACGCGCACTTCAGGTCGTGCAGTTTTTGAACGAAAGGAATACTGAAATTTCCAGCCACGTGCCGAATGGTGCCATTGCGAAAAGGCAGAAGGGCTCTCATATCATCGTTCGCTGCGGAACATGCACATCGGTCGTGCCATTCCACGCCGGAGAGGACGTCGCAGTCGGAACGCTGCGGGCAATCGAGCGGCAACTCGAACCTTGTCTTGGAAAAGGATGGTTGAAACGATGAAGCGCTACACGGTTCGCTACGAGCGAGATGAAACGGGGTGGTGGGTCGCCCAGGTGAAGGAAGCTCCGGCGGCAATCTCTCAGGGCCGAACGATTGCGGAGGCTCGGCGGCGCATCCGCGAGGCGCTCGGGCTCGCGATCGATGACGATGCCGCCGCCCAGAAAGCGACGCTCGTGGACGACGTGAGGCTCCCGGCCGACGCGCGGCATGCCGTCGATCACGCGCGGGCGGCGCGACGCAACTTGGCCATGGAAACCGAGCGCGCCCAGCCCTCAACGACCATCGCGGTTCAGCAGCTCGCCAAGAAGCTCGGGCTCAGCGTTCGCGATGCCGGCGAGCTGTTGGGTATCTCGTACCAGCGCGTGCAGCAGCTGACGCGCGGGCACTAGCTCCCCTCCGCCGCCGCGACCAGGCGCTCGATGAACTCCGCCAGTTCGTCACCGCGCTTCGGCTCGGAGGCGCTCGTCTACGTTTTGGCTGGCCGGGGGGGGGTCACCGAAGCGGGCCGCGGCTCGCGATTCGCCGGCTCTCGAGGCGGCGAATACCAAAGGCAGAAGGAATGCGACGGAGGACCGGCCCATTTACTGAAGCGGGGTGGTAACAC
>JAHFDP010000031.1 GCA_023248955.1 Deltaproteobacteria bacterium | reverse complement strand
CTTAGCCCTCCACCGCAAGGGGGGAGGAAACCCGTGCTGGCCGAGGAAATTCAGGCGACTGTTGCAGGGAATAGCATTCCCCTCCCCCTTTTACGGGGGAGGGTCAGGGTGGGGGTGACGTCACGTTCGGCCTCGGTCCCCCCACCTTAGCCCTCCACCGCAAGGGGGGAGGGAAACCCTTGTCTAATGCGCCACGCCTACGGGCATGTATATTTCCGCCGTGTCCAGCGTCGTGACCGTCGGCGTCCCCGTTGACGTCGCTCCATACTTAATTCCGCCCGCCACGAGCACGCTTCCATCGGGCAATTTGGCGCACGAAAAGAGGTTGCGCGCATCCTTCATCGGACCGACCACCGCGTGCACCGAAAACACACCGCTTCCCGACGCATCGGAATTGTAGAGGTCCGCGGAATCAAACGAGACGAGCGTCCCGTTCTGCCTGGTGGCGCCGCCGATGATCAGCGCACCGCCATCATCAAGCGCCGCCGCGCACGCTTCCGCGCGAGGAACCGCGAGCGACGGTGCCGCGAAAACACGGTCGCTTACGGTGTCGACAATCTCCGTCGTGTCCGTCACGTGATCGTACCGCGCATCGGTGTTGAAGGTGCCCGCAAAACCGCCAGCGACAATCACGCGCGTCCCCGAAGCAAGCAGCGCCGCGGCCGGCCGCGCATGCGGCGTTCCCAGTTTAAAATTCGGCGTCGCCACCGTGGAGAAGCCGCGCGACTGCGTGTAGTCGTTGCCCACGAACACGAAACCCTCCATCGTATCGAGCGCGTTGTTGTGCTCATCCGATCCACCGATGAGCAGCACCGCTCCAATTTGCAACGTCACCGCCGCATGGTTGGCACGCGGACTCGAAAGAAGCGTCGCGCTCGGTTTCACCACCGCCTGCGCCGGATCGTAAAATTCCAACGGCGAGACCATGCTCGGCGCCGGACCTTCCGCGCTCTGGATGCCGCCCGCAATCAGCACGCGACCGGTGTTGTCCTCGGTCGCCGTGTGGTGCGAACGGGCCGTTTTCATCGGAAGGATCTGCGGCGACCATGCATCGTTCGATCCGTCGTACGTCTCGGCCGGACGTAAGGGTGACACGGCGGAGTCGCCCTTGAATTCACCACCCGAAACAAAAACCATGTTGGGCGACGTAAATCTGGTGAGCGGGGCCGCCGCGGCAAAGGCGCGCGCGCTGTGCGGCATCGCTGCTGGAGTAAAGGAACCCGACCGCGGATCGTAAATTTCCGCCGACTGCAAATAGTTCTTGGTGATGCCGTCGCTCGTCGTGAAGCCGCCGGTGATGAGCACGCGTCCGTCGCTCATCGTCGTCATGGTGTGCCCCGCGCGCGGCATGGTCATCGTCGAGCATTGCGTCGGCGCGTCCGCGCGGTTGGTTGGGGAGAAAGCGTCGATGGGCCGCACGAAAACAGTGACGGCAATGCCGCTCGTCCCGGTCACGTCAAACCGTCCCGAATCGCCGCGCGCCACCACCACGCCCTCGGGCGACGGACCGTTGAGCGCCTCGACCCGCAGGCGGCGGCCTGTTCCCGCGGGGATGCTCGACATCGTCAAATTTCCAGAGGTGAGATCGATGTTGTCCTCGATGATCGGCGCCGGAATACCGTCGCCTGTCAGCGTGAAACGCAGTTTGCTCACATTGGTGAGCGGACTGCGATCCGCGCGGCAACTCTGCGTCAAGACATGGACATCGATGCTCAGCGAACCCGACAGACAGGCCGCGCAGAGCAGAGTGAGGGGAAGAAGGAAGCGAGCGTTCATAAGCCTAATGGCTCCAGGAAATGTTCGCGGTAGCGGAGGTCGGCGCGTCGTCGTGCGTGGCCAAATAGTAGCCGCCGTAGGCCAGCGCGCCGACAGCGACGAATCCCGCGCCCGCCCAAATCATCCAGTGCGATCCGATGGAGCTCTTGTGCACCTGTTGCCGCTCGTCGAGAGGAATCGCCTCCTGGCCGGCCTCGACCGTGACCTGGTGGCGCTCGGCAGGTTCGGTTGCGCGGGCGGCACTCGCCGACTCATCTCGAGGGAGAACCGTTTCCTTGGTGGCGGCTGCCTCGGAGTTCTCCGGTACTCCCGCGCTGCGATCAACACCCGCCACACTTTCGCTCGATTCGGTTTTGCGATCTTCCAAAGCGGGCGGCGCTGCGACCACCACGTTCAGCTGCGGCTCTGCGCCAGCGTTGGCGGATGCGACCTTGGGGCTCGCCAACACAATGGGCAACGCCGTGTCCGTGGGGAAAGCCTCTAATTTGGCGGCGATGTCGTCGGCCAATTTCAAAACTTCAATCGACGCGCTCAAGAATTCAGCGTCGACATTGATGGTGGTGAGTGGCGCCGCGGTGTCCTCTTTGGCCGAATAGAGAAACGACGAGACCGCGTAGTTGTCGTCGTCCTTGGCAACGGCACCAAAGAGCACGACCTGCGCTTTGGCGCTTTTGGCCAGTGCGCGCACCTGATCGAGCGAAGCGCGATCGACCGATCCATTTCCGACCGCCGAGAGAAGTCCCGCCAATCCCGCACCACCGCCGCTGCCGCCGAAGACCGCGCTAGCTTGCGTGGTGCCGCTCGGCGCTACATCAACTTTGGCGCCCCAAACGAGTCCGCCACGCTCGACACGAACGAAGTGCTCGCCGGCCACCATCTCTCGCGCGAGCAGCGGCGTTTCGCCGAGATCCACCCCGTCGATCTTCACTTTGCCGCCCGCCGGAGCGCTGCTGATTTTGAGCGCGCCGCGCGGTTTGGCCAACGTTTTTCTCCGCACGTTTTCGAAGGAACGAATGAACGCGCCCGGAAACGTTTCCGCCGAAAGTTGCCGCACCGGGTCGAGGCGAACGACGGCGACCAGCGCCGTTTCGCTCTCTTCGTCGGCGCCCGAGCGAAGCAGCGCCACCGCGTATTGCAAGTAGGCATCGGCCAAGATCGACGCGTTGTCGAGCAGATCAGCGTGCGTGCGCAGTTCGGCAATGGCGTGTGCGTAGGCATCGCCAGCCGGCTTGAATTTATTTTTGCGCGCCAACTCGGCGGCTTTGGTCAAGCTGGCCTTCCCATCGGCCATCGGATCCGCCGCTTTCGGAGCCGCCACATTGTCACCCGAGGCGGACGCGCCCAAGGTCACCAGCGTCAACTCGTCCCGGCTCTTCAGCTCGCCGGCAATCACCTCGGCAACTTTGTCGCCCACCGATTGCGGAACGTCTCCATGCAACGAGGCGTAAGGGAGAACAACCAGCGGCGTTGCGTCCTCGTCAGCAAGCGCTGGGAGGGCAACACAAAACACCGCGGCGAAGAGTGAAGCGCGGGCAAAAGACATCGAATATCTCCAGGCCATGGGAAAGCCGGGGAGGATAGCAGCTAATGAATGGTTCCGCGATTGCTCAAGCGCGCGACGTGGGCGAGCAGCGCGTCGGGCACGAAAGGCTTCGCCAGGAAACCATCGGCGCCCAACCGTTTGGAGATCACCGCGCCATCGTCGTGGCCAGAAACGACCAGCACCCTCGGCCGCCACGAGAGCCCTTTGAGCCCGCGCAGAAGCTGCTCCCCATCGAGCCGCGGCATTCCGAGATCGACCAGCAACACCCTCGCGCCGGAGGCTGGCAAACCGCGTAGCGCCTCGACACCATCGCCGGCGGCGTGAACTTCGTAGCCCTCTCTCGAGAGAAGGTCGACCAGTAGCTCGCGCATGTCTGCTTCGTCTTCGATGACGAAAACAGCGCGGGTCTCTTCGTTTTGGGTAGCCATAGGCGACGGAGTCTAATCATGCCGAAGAGAGGACTCGAACCTCCACTCCCTTGCGGGAACCAGACCCTGAATCTGGCGTGTCTACCAATTCCACCACTTCGGCGTTTGGCGGTTGTGTAGTGATTGAGCAAGGGCGTGTCAAACGGGTTCGCGGATGCGCATGGCCGTTGACGTCGCCATCGCCGTCGCCGAATGTCCGCGCCAATGCTCTCCTACGAATCCGCCCTCTCCGAAATTCTCGCGCGCACTTCCCCGCTGCCCACCGTCCGCGTTCCGCTCGAGGACGCCGCTGGCCGCGTCCTCGCGGAAACGATCCACGCGCCATCCGATCTCCCAACCGCCGACCTCTCCCTGATGGACGGCTACGCCGTTCGCGCCGCGGAAGCCGGAGCCGGCGCCACCCTCACCGTGGCTTTCGAAATCGCCGCCGGCCGCACCGCCCCGCGCCCACTGGGCACAGGCGAATGCGCGCGCATCTTCACCGGCGCCCCGCTTCCCGAAGGCGCCGACGCCGTGGTGATGCAAGAGCGCGTGCACCGCGAAGGGTCGCGCGCGCGATTCGACGAATCAACGAAACCCGTTCAGCACGTCCGCCGTCGCGCCGAAGAATTGTCCGCGGGCACCGTTGCCCTCGAAACCGGAACGCTCCTCGACCCGGGCGAAATCGCGCTTGCTGCAACCTGTGGTCAGACGCATCTCGCGGTGCATGGCGAACCCCGCTGCGCTGTCCTGGCCACCGGAGACGAGCTCCTCCCACTCGGCAGCACACCCGGCCCAGGACAAATCATCGAGTCGAACAGCTACGCTTTGGTCGCCATGGCGCGCGCCGCTGGCGCAAACGCGCAACGACTCAGTCTCGAACGGGACGACGCGGCGGCCATCTCCGCGAAGCTCGCGACGGACGCAGAGATCGTCGTCACCTCGGGCGGCGCCAGCGTTGGGGATTTCGACTTCGGCGAACGCGCGCTCGCGGGCGCCGGCGGAAACCTGATCTTTCATCAAGTCGCCATCCGACCCGGAAAACCAACGCTCTTCGGCATTCTCCCCGGCGGGCGTCTCTTTTTCGGACTTCCCGGCAATCCCGCCGCGGCAATGCTGACCTTCGAGCTCTTCGTCCGACCGGCGCTGCGACGACTCTGCGGCGATGGGCACCCGGAGCGGCCGCGCGCAACCGCACGACTCGTCGGCCAACTCGCGCGTCCGCCCGGATTCGCGCTCTTTCCACGCGGCCGCGCGCAATTTGAAAATGGCGCGCTGACCTTTCGTCCGAGCACCGCGCAGTCGTCGATGCAGATCGGTTCGTGGCGCCGCGTGAATGCCATCGCTCAGCTGCCACCGGGGCCTGGCGACGTTCGCGATGACGACCCTGTCGAGGTCCACCTTTTGGAGGCACCCGGTCCGTGACCATTCTTCTGGCAGGCGCTACGGGCGCCGTCGGTTCCGTTTTTCTGCCGCGCGCGCGTGAAGCGGGGCTACGCGTCATTCCTCACGTCCGACCGCAAACGGCGCAGCACCATCCGCTCGGACATGACCACGATGCGCTCGTTTGCGATCTCGCGGACGCGGCGAAACTCGATCGCGCGATGTCGGAGACGTCCACAATCGTCTGCCTGGTCGGCACCACGCGCCGGCGTTTCTCCTCTGGCGATACGTATGTCACGAGCGATCTGGCACCGGTCGAGCAGCTCGTCGCGTCTGCGCGGCGCGTTCCGTTGGCGAGCGGTTCGCGCCATTTCGTTTTGCTTTCGTCGCTCGGTGCGCGCCAAGGCGGCGGCTATCTCGGATTCAAATGGCGCGCCGAAGAAGTCGTGCGCACGAGCGGCGTTCCCTGGACGATTTTTCGGCCGTCGATGTTTGACGATGCAGATTCGGGCGCGACGCCGAGCGACGGACGGAGACGACATGCGCCAGCGGTAGTCAGCGCGGCGTTTCGTTTCGTGCGTGCGCTGCCAGGTCTCGCGAATTTTGCCGATGACGTGCGGCCGATTCCGTTGACGGTGCTCGCGGATGCGATTTTGCGCCTCACGAAGGATCGTGCGCCGACCACGTCGGTGCTGCGCGGGCGCGAGATTTGGTCGGTTGCGAATAAAGTAAACTAAGCTAAACTAAGTTCATGATAACCGTGAACACGCACGAAGCGAAGACCACGTTGTCCAAACTTCTCACCGCCGTCGAAAAAAAGGGCGAGCTCGTTATTATTTGCCGCAATGGCAAACCCATCGCCCAGCTTGTGCCTATGCCGAAGCGCAAGCGGCGACTGACCGTCGATCCGCGGCTCAAGGGCACCATCCATGGAGACCTAACGCTCCCCATCCATCCCGATGGCTGGCCCTCGGATCCTCGGTGGTAATTCTCGACAGTTGCACGACCGTCTGGCTAGCGCTGGACCAAACGCGGCTTTCTAAGACGGCTCGGGCATTCATTGAGCGGAGCGAGCAGCTCTACGTTTCGGCAATCTCGGCTTTGGAGATTGCGCAGCTGCATCAGAAACGCCGCGTCCGTTTTCATTTGACGCCTGCCGCCTGGTGGGCACAAGCGCTTGAATCCCACTCGCTCACAGAGTTACCCGTGACCGGGTCGATCGCTGCTCAGTCTGGAATGCTGCCGCCCATTCACCGCGATCCCTTTGATCGACTGATTATTGCGACGGCACTGGAGAACGATCTCACGGTGCTCACGTCGGATGACACGCTGCGGTCCTATCCCAACCTTCGCTCGGCCTGGTGACGCTATCCCTTCGGTGGCGGCCATTCGCCGCGCGCTTCCGCTTCATGCCGCTCGACGGGATGCTCGTCGTACCAAGCGCTGATGCTCTCCTCGGTGATCTCCACTTCCACATCCGCATCGGAGACGATGGCTTGGCAACCGAGCCGCGACGTCGGCTTCACCTCGAAGGCGCGGTCCAAAATATCTAGCTCGCGATCTTCCTGCTCGCCGAGCGAGGCGAGCCCTTTTTTCACCCACACGTGGCAGGTCGAACAGGTGCAGACACCACCGCAAGCCGAGCCTTCTTTCGCGTCGCAGGCGTGCGCGGCTTCGAGGAGATTAGTCCCAGCGGGAACATCGGCGACGCGAACCGGCTCGGTGGTGGCCCATTTGGGCGGATGGAAAGTGACCTTTGGCATTACGCAAATTCCGAGGCGCGATGGCCGCCCATGGCGCGTTGAAGGCCGCGCTCCATCACGCGGCGCGCGAAATCGGACGACGAGTGATCGAGCGCTTCGATGGCCAAATGAATGGTGCCGGCGTCGTCACTCTTCGTGGCCAGCGTTAGCGCGGCGATGTTGGATTCGATCGCCTGCCGCTCCGACGGCTCGAGCAGATCGCCGTTGGCGACGAGCTGTTTCTGCGCCGCTTGCAGAATGCGTCCCGCCTCCACGCGTTCGGAAAGCAGCGTCCGCGCCTCCAGATCCGATTCGGCGTGTTCGAACGACGAAAGCAGCACCCGCTCGACTTCTTCGTCGGTGAGGCCGTGGCTCGGTTTGATTTCAACGGTCTGCGAAATACCGGTGAGCTGCTCGCGCGCCGTCACCGAAAGCAGCGCGTTTTGATCGACGGCGAAGGTGATGTCGATGCGCGCGAATCCCGCCGGGAGCGGCGGAATACCGCGCAGCACGAAACGCGCCAACGAGCGGCAATCGGCCACCAACTCGCGTTCGCCCTGCACCACGTGCACATCCAGCGCAGTCTGACCGTCCGCGTAAGTCGTAAACGTCTGCGCGGCACTGTTGGGCACGGTGGTGTTGCGGTGAATGATTTTTTCGACGATGCCGCCGTACGTCTCGAGACCGAGCGAGAGCGGCAACACGTCGAGAAGAAGCACGTCTTCGCGCGCATTTTCGGCTGTGAGGAGATCCGCTTGCACGGCGGCGCCCAGCGCAACGACCTGGTCGGGATCGATGTCCGCGAGCGGCTCCTTGCCGAACAGGTCCGCCACTTTTCGGCGCACCAGTGGCACGCGCGTCGAGCCGCCGACGAGAATGACGCCATCGACATCCTGCGGTTTGAGCGCCGCATCCTTGAGCGCACGGCGCACTGAGCCCAGCGTCTTCTCGACCAGTGGTGTTATCGCGGCTTCGAGCTCATCGCGGGTCACCAGCCGTCCCTGAAGTCGCGCTTCGGGCAGATCGCTGAGGACCTCTTTCACCGCGCGTGCTTCTTGCAGCAGCTGTTGCACCGCGTGCGGTCCGGACTTCTGCGCGGCATCCATCTGCGGTCCCGCCAACGCCAAATCGAAATCGTCGCCACCCAGTTGCGTGTCGCCACCGACGGCTTTCACCTCGAACACGCCCTCGATCAATTTCAAAATCGAAATATCGAACGTACCGCCCCCGAGATCATAAACGGCGAAAGTTCCCTGCGAACCCTTGTCGAGCCCGTAAGCCAGCGCCGCCGCGGTCGGCTCGTTCAAAAGACGCAACACCTCGAGCCCCGCGAGCCGGCCCGCGTCTTTGGTGGCCTGACGCTGCGCATCGTCGAAATAGGCGGGCACCGTGATGACCGCTTGCGTGATCGGCCCGAGCGTCGATTCCGCCCGCGATTTGAGCGCCCGCAAGATCTCCGCCGATACCTCGACCGGTGAAGTATCTCGATCCTTCAAATAAAATCGAGCGACGCCGCTGTCGCCCTCCGCGAGACGGTAGAGCTTGCGAATCTCTGGAGGGACCTCGTTCGGCGCACGCCCCATGAAGCGCTTGACGCTGCTGATGGTCTGGTGCGGAAATTCGAGCGCCCGGCGGCGTGCAGCTTGGCCGACGAGCACTTCACCCTCGGCATAGCTCACCACGCTCGGCAACATGGCGCTGCCCTCGTCGACGTCGGCGAGACAACGCGGCTTGCCACCTTGCACCCAGGCCATGAGCGAATTGGTCGTCCCGAGATCAATTCCCACGGCGGGCGAGACCGGGCACTTCTCCTTCGTCGGCGTAGCGCCCGGTTCGACGATATCTAAAAGTGGCGAATCCATTACGCGTGAATCTTCCCTTCCACTTCATCGAGAAACCGCTGGTGGTAACGCAGTCGCGCCAGCTTGTTCGCGGCCACGTCCAGCGCCGCGCGATCCCGCGTGCGTTCAAATAGCGCAAACGCCTCGGCGATCGTGCGGAGCGCTGCGTCGCGCTTGGCCAAAACCACTGCATGCAACCGCTCGACTTCCACGGGACTCGACGCCTTGGCCTCCGCCAGCCGCTCGCGATCGTCCATGGCCTCCTCGAGAAAAGCGTGCCCGAGATCCTGCTTCTCGAGTAAGAAACCCGCGCGCGAGAGCAAGTACTCCGCGCGCCGCACCGGATCTTTGAGCGCGCGGTACGCGTCGTTGAGCGCCGTGGTCCAAGCCAGCGCGTTCTTTCGCTCCACCGGATCTTTCCGCGCAAAACGGTCGGGATGCAGCTTTATCGACAGCCCGCGAAACTTTTTTTCTAGCTCGTCCGCGTCGTGCGCGAACGTCGCCGGAACGCCGAGCACCTCGAAATGGGAAAGCGTTTTATCGGGCGGATCCAGACCCATCGGGGCCTCGCTCAAACAGCCGGCGTGAAGCTCTCGCCGCAGCCGCAGGCGCTCTTCACTTTGGGATTCTTGAACACGAACCCGCTCTGCAAGAGCTTGGTTTCGAAATCAAACACGGTCCCGTCGAGGTAAATGGCGCTCTTCGGATCGACGTAAACCTTCACGCCATCCACTTCGATCACGCGGTCGTGCGCGCGCGGCGCATCGGCAAATTCAATCACGTACGACAGCCCCGAGCAGCCGCCACCTTTGACACCGATGCGCAGCCCGCTTTGCGCCGTCGTTTGCGCGCGCGCCGCGAGCTTCTTCTTGATCTGCTCGGCGGCCTGGACGGTGACGGTGATCGCCATGACAAAATCCTAACGGACGGCCTCGGCAAGCGACTGCTCGCTCTGGGCCTGCGTCTGCTTCTCGTCCAGTTTCCCGAGCTGCTTCTTCTTCCAGTCGGCGATCGCCGCCTTAATGGCGTCCTCGGCCAGCACTGAGCAGTGGATCTTCACCGGCGGCAGCGCCAGCTCGCGCGCGATGTCGGTGTTGGTGATCTGCCCGGCCGCTTCGATGTTCTTGCCCTTCACCCATTCGGTGACCAGCGACGAGGACGCAATCGCCGACCCGCAACCAAAGGTCTTGAACTTGGCCTCCTGCACGATGCCGTCGTCGTCGATGCGCAGCTGCAAACGCATCACATCGCCGCACGCAGGTGCGCCGACCAGTCCGGTGCCGACGTTGGGATCGCTCTTGTCGAGCGTGCCGACGTTGCGCGGGTGTTCGTAGTGGTCCAGAACTTTTTCGCCGTAGGCCATGTGCTACTCCTCTTTCTACATCTAAAATATTCTATTTAATGCGCTGCCCACTGAATGGATTTGAGATCGATCCCCTCTTTGGCCATCTCGTAAAGCGGGGACAATTCGCGCAGCCGGTTCACTTTCTCGACCACGTGATCGATCACGTAGTCGACCTCTTCTTCCGTCGTGAAACGGCCGAGCCCGAAGCGAATGCTGGTGTGCGCCATCTCCTCGTCGACGCCCACCGCGCGCAACACGTACGACGGCTCGAGCGACGCGCTGGTGCAGGCACTTCCACTGGAAACCGCGACGTCCTTGATGGCCATCATGAGGCCTTCGCCCTCGACAAACGCGAAGCTGAGGTTCGAATTTCCGGGCAGACGATGCGCTTTGCAGCCGTTCAAGAAAACGTGATCGAGCCGCTTGGTGAGGCCCGCCTCGAGACGATCGCGCAACTGCCCGACGCGCGCGGCCTCCCCAACCATCGAGGCCTGGGCCAGCTCGCAGGCCCGCGCGAATCCAACGATGGCCGGCACGTTGAGCGTTCCCGAGCGCATCCCGCGCTCGTGGCCGCCGCCGTCGATCATCGCCGCCAAGCGCACGCGCGGACGCCGTCGCACATAGAGCGCACCGACACCTTTGGGGCCGGACATTTTGTGCGCGGTGAGGCTGGCCAAGTCGACGTTGCACTCGTCTACATTGAATGGAATCTTGCCCAAACCTTGCACGGCGTCGACGTGAAACAGCACACCCCGCTTGCGGGTGATGGCGCCGATTTCGCGAATGGGTTGAATCGTCCCGATCTCATTGTTGGCGAACATGATGGAGACGAGAATCGTTTTGTCGGTGATGGCCCGCTCGACGTCGGCCGGATCGACGCGGCCCTCTTTGTCGACGTTCAAGTAGGTAACGCGAAATCCTTCGCGCTCGAGCCGCTTGCAGCTGTCGAGCACGGCCTTGTGCTCGGTGCGCTCGGTGATGATGTGATCGCCCTTTTCACGGTAAAATTGCGCCGCGCCCTTGATGGCCAGGTTGTCCGACTCGGTAGCGCCGGAGGTGAAAACGATTTCCTTGCCACTGGCGCCGATGAGGCCACCGATGATTTCGCGCGACCGCTCGACCGCTTCCTCGGCTTTCCAGCCGAAGACGTGGCTACGCGACGCCGCGTTGCCGAACGCTTCGGTGAAATACGGAAGCATCGCTTCGAGCACACGCGGATCGAGCGGGCTCGTGGCGTGGTAATCCATGTAGATGGGGAGCTTGAGTGGCATCGGAAGGCAGGCTTTCGAGCGGCAAAATGTTAATGGACCTGATATGTCCATGATAGCCCGGCCACAGAGGGTGTCAAGGGCCACAAACAGCGTGGCGGCCACGCCACGACGTTGTCGATACATTGAGTATTTTCGATGATCCTTCGATTCCGACTCCTTGCTGCTTCGCTCGCCGCCTTCGCCGTCGCTTGGTTGCCGTCGATGTCCGGCAGCGCTGGACCCGGTCAGAATTTCGCCTCCCACATCGACATCAGCGCGCATCTTCCTTCCGCCCTCGCGCTCATCTTTCTCGGCGGCGTGCTGACCAGCCTCACGCCCTGCGTCTATCCGCTCATTCCGATCACCGTCGGGATTTTCGGCGCACGCCACGCCGAACGCCGCTCCAAAGCCGCCGCGCTCTCCGCGACCTACGTGCTCGGAATCGCTTCCATGTATTCCTCGCTCGGCGTCGTGGCTGCGCTTACCGGACGCGCCTTCGGGCAGACCCTGGGCAATCCTTGGGTCGTCATTCCCGTAGCGCTGCTCTTCACCGCGCTCGCGGCCTCGCTCTTCGGCGCGTTCAAGTTGGCGCTCCCTTCGGCGCTCACCGCGCGACTCACCAAACGGCGCGGCGCGGGATTCACCAGCGCGTTCGTGATGGGAATGGTGGCCGGCATCGTGGCTGCGCCCTGCACAGGACCTGTGTTGGGTGGCGTGCTGGCCTGGGTGGCCGGCAAGCGCAACGTCGCTCTCGGCGTGATGCTGCTCTTCGACTATGCGCTCGGGATGGGACTTCTCTTTTTTCTCATCGGCACCTTCTCGCTCGCGCTCCCGCGCAGCGGACGATGGATGGAGATCGTCGAGAGTTTTTTCGGCGTCGCCATCCTCGCGGTGGCCGTAAGTTACGTGCGACCTTTCTTGCCAGCCTCACCGGCCTTTTTTTCCGCGCACACGCTCGCGATTGCCGCGGGCGCGCTGGTCTTCCTTGGAATCGCCGCGGGCGCCATGGACTTATCGTTCCACGGCGAGCGTCGCGAAAAAATAATCAAAGCAGCCGCGCTCACTCTGCTTCTTGCGGGCGTCGGACTTCAACTCGGTTGGTTTGGCGAAGCGCGCATGCCCCGAATCGCCTGGCGCCACGAAGAGACGGCGGCGCTTTCCGAGGCACGCGCACACCACGCGCCGGTGCTGATCGATTTTTACGCCGACTGGTGCGTGGCCTGCGTCGAGCTCGACAAGCACACCTTCACCGATGCCGCGGTGCAAGCCGAAGCGGAGCGTTTCGTCACGCTCAAAGTCGACGGCACGAGCGGGTCCGAGGCGTTCGACGCGCTGCAAACAAAGTATGGCGTGACCGGAATGCCTACCGTGGTGTTCTTGGATTCCAACGGAAATCCGCTCGAGAAAAACCGCGTGACCGGATTTCTGCCGCCCGATCAATTCCTGTCGATCATGCGCGCGGTTCGGTAGCGAGAACATCACCCGGGACCGTGCCGCTCGCTGCGATGGCGCCCACCGGCAGCTCGTAAACGGCGGCCGCGCGCCAGTGGTAGCTACTCAACCGCCAAGGTCGAAGCGGCCTGATCGTTTGTAAAACGAGGCCCTTCTTGTCGACAAAAACGACGTCGATCGCAAAGCGCATGAAGAACGAATGTACCGACGTGCAAGGACGAATTTCCAACGCGGTTCCCGCCCGCATTTCGTCGCGGCCAAGAAGCCCACGCATCCGCGCCCAGAGAGAGCGGGCGCACGCGACGTCCTCGGCGAGCACGGTGCCACGCGTGGTGTTGAGAAGCCGCACTGATCGGATGTATCACAACACTCCGTGAATCCACTCCCCCTCCACGCTCCACTCAATATCGTCCTCGTCGCGCCGCGCATTCCGGGCAACACCGGCAACATCGCGCGGACTTGCGCGGTTACCGGCTCGCGGCTGCACCTCGTCAATCCGCTGTTTCGTCTCGAGGATCGCGATCTCAAACGCGCTGGCCTCGACTATTGGGACAAGGTCCACGGCTCGACCTGCGCTACTTTTGACGACTTGCTAAAAACGCAACTCATCACTTCAGGGCAGCTCCACCTCTTCACCGCGCGGGCGCCGCGGACGATGTACGACGTTTGTTATACACCTGGCGACTACTTGATTTTTGGTCAAGAAGACCTCGGCCTCGACGAGTCGCTCCTGGCCCGTTTCCCTGAGCGGCAAGTCGCGGTGCCGATGGTCGATGGCGTGCGATCGCTCAACCTCTCCACTTGCGCGGGCATCGCGCTTTACGAAGCGCTGCGGCAGCTGGCATTCTCGCGGTAGAGTCCTTCCGGCCATGGAAAAACCGAGCGTCCTCATCGTCGACGCGGACCCCGCGGCCGCGCGTCTGCTCGAGGTGGGCTTACGCAAAGCCGGTTTCGCGGTGACCACCTCCATCGATGATCAAGCGCTCGCCGCTTACACCAACACAAAGCCCGCGCTGATCGTGCTCGGCGCCAAGCTCGCTGCCCCATTCGACTTGGCGGCACGGCTGCGCGCGTCGGCCACGAGCGATGTGCCGCTCCTCTTGCTCTCCGATCGCGCGGGCCTCGACGTGCGCACACGCGCGCTGGAGGCCGGCATCAGCGATTGCCTTCTCAAGCCCTACACGGTGAAGGAGATCGTGGCCCGCGCGCGAATGGCCGTGCGACGGCGCGTGGACCAGGGCGGCACACAACGGCTCGGTGGCTCGCTGGCGGACATGGAGATTGTCGATATAATACACTCTTTATCGTCGCAAAAAGCCACCTGTGCGATCCATTGCCAATCGCATGGCCGCAAGGCTGATCTCTGGTTGCACGAGGGCCAGCTCACCGACGCGGTGATGGGATCGCTCGCGGGTGAGGAGGCGTTTCACAAGCTGCTCACTTGGTCGGAGGGACGCTACGACGCGTCCTTCGAGCCCTACGACCATGCGCCGCGTATTGTTGCCGCCACCGAAACGGTGATCGCCGAGGGATTGCGGCGGCTGGCCGTGTGGGGGCGCGCGCTCGAGAAATTGCCGCCCCTTTCGGCGCGGCTGGCGGTGGATGGCGAGGCACTGGCGCGGCGCTTGGAACCACTCGACACGATCGCGGAAACGGTGCTTCGACTCTTCGATGGGAAACGAACGCTCGACCAGGTGATCGACGAAGCGCTCGGAGGTGAGCTTTCGACCATCGAGGCCACCGCGCGCCTTTTTCAAGAAGGCGTTCTCCACGAACGGTCCGCGGCGGCGGTGAGTATGCCGACGCCCGCGCCGCTGGGGATTGTGAGCACCGGGGCACCCGCGGTTCCGAGCGACTTTTTGCCACTCGAGGTTCCCCCGGCGCCGCTTGCGTCGTCGGTACCGACCCTCATTCGCTTTCCGGCCAAACGCGGTCTTCGGAAAGAACGTTTGGTGCGCGAGCGGAGGGCCGGAGCGGAGCCTGTGTCGTCGCCTTTAGAGCCGACAACGCCGGCCCCTGTCATCGGTGCTGCTCCCTTTCCAACGCCGCATTACAAACGATATCGTTTGTATTCAGCCGCTGCGCTCGTCGCGATCGTCGCAGCAACACCGGTTGCGATTCGCTGGCGCCAAACGCCGGTGCATGAGGAGACAACGCATCCGCTTGCGGCGCCCACACCCAGCCCGGCTCCGGCGACCGCGAGGAAATCGCATCCAGCCCCGCCAAGAGCCTTTGCTTCCACGATTTCTCCCGAGGAGGAGGCCTACGCCAAGGAACTCGCCACTGGGGAAGCCAGCCTCAAGCACAGCGATGTGCCGCGAGCGGTGGCCGCGTATCGCCGTGCCGTCGAGCTGAAACCCGAGTCCGCAGCCGCGCAGATGGCGCTGGGCGATGCGCTGCTGGAAACCGACGACGCCAAGGCAGCGCTGGAGGCCTTGGAAAAGGCCGCAAGGCTCAATCCGAAATCGGGCCGCACGCTGGTTCTGCTCGGCGCCGCGCACCAAGCGGTCGGCAACAACGCCGCGGCGATGCACGACTACGATCGCTATCTGTCTTTGGAACCGAACGGCCCGTCGGCACGCGATGTGCGCGCCATCTTGGACGGCCTGCGGGCCGCCAAGTGATCGTCCTCGGCCTCGAGACGAGCTGCGACGAAACAGCCTGCGCCGTCCTCGACGGAACGACGGTGCTCGCCGACGAAGTGCATTCGCAAACGGCGGTTCACGCGCCGTGGGGTGGCGTGGTGCCGGAGTTGGCGTCGCGCGATCATTTGGCGCGCGTGTTGCCTGTGGTCGATCGCGCGCTCAACCGTGCGGGACGCGGACTTGCACAGATCGATGGAATCGCCGTCACCGCTGGCCCCGGGCTCATCGGCGCTTTGCTGGTCGGCGTGCAGGTAGCCAAGTCGCTCGCGCTTGCAGTGGGCAGACCAATCGTCGGCGTCAACCATCTGGAAGGGCACTTACTCGCGATCGAATTGTCCAAGGAACGCGTCCCTGATTTTCCATTTCTTGGGCTGCTCGTCTCCGGCGGGCATACCTCGCTGTACATCGTCGAGCTGAAAGACGGCCGCGTGCGCACGCGCGCACTGGCACACACGCGCGACGATGCAGCAGGAGAAGCCTTTGACAAGGTCGGCAAGCTCCTCGGTCTCTCGTATCCGGCCGGACCGCAAATTGACAAAATCGCAACTGGGGGCGATCGGGCCGCTTTCACGTTTCCACGTGCGATGGCGAAGGAAGATGATTTTTCATTCAGCGGCCTCAAGACCAGCGTGCTCACGCAGGTGAAGAAGCACGGCCTTCCCGAGGGTCAAGCGCTGGACGATCTCTGCGCTAGCTTTCAGGAGGCCATCGCCGATTCGCTGGTGACCAAAGCGTTGCGCCAAGCAGAACGTGCGGGGTTGTCGCGGCTGGTGCTGTGTGGTGGCGTGGCGGCCAACAGCCGTTTGCGCGCGTTGGCGGCAGAGCGCGGCGCGAAAGCCGGACTTGATGTTTTTCTACCCGAGCGAAAATTGTGCACCGACAACGCCGCGATGATTGCCGCCGCGGGACGACGCCCGCTGGAGCTCGGCGATCGTGCGCCGTGGAATTTGGCCGCCGACGCCGCGTGGCGGATCTGATGGAACACCCGAGCGCAATTCTTCGACGGCATGGACTCGCGCCGAAAAAAAGTTGGGGCCAGAATTTTCTCGGTGACGAAGACGTGCTGGAGGCCATCGCGCAAACAGCGGCGCTGCAGCCTGACGAAACGTGCGTGGAGCTGGGCGCGGGACTCGGGCACCTCACGCGCGCGCTAGCGGCGAGCGGCGCACGCATCGTCGCGGTGGAGCGAGATCGCGATTTGGCGCCGGTGCTGCGCACGGAGTTGGCGCCGCTCGAAAATGTCACGGTCGTGGAAGCCGATGCGGCACGCGCGAACTTCGAAGCGCTCGCACAAACGAAGCGCGCCGTGGTCGTCGGAAATTTGCCGTACCAGATTGGCGCGCCGGTTCTGATGAACATGCTCGATCAGCGCGCCCACGTTAGCCGCGCGGTTTTTCTGCTGCAACGCGAAGTGGCGGAACGTCTGGCCGCCGGCCCGGGAACGAAAATTTACGGGGCGCCGTCTGCGCTCTTTCAGCTCTTGGCCGACGTGGATTTGGCGCTCGACGTGGATCGATCGTGTTTCACACCGCCGCCGCACGTTGATTCCGCCGTCCTGCGGATCGTGTTTCTCGAAACGCCGCGCGCGGTGGTCGATTTCGATCGCTACCGCCTGGTCGTGAACGCGGCATTCGGACAACGGCGCAAGCAGCTGCGAAGCGCGCTGCGAGCGCGCGCGAACGATCTCGGCGATACCGATGGAGCGTTGTCACGCGCGGGAATCGATCCCACGCGCCGAGGAGAAACGCTCAGCGTCGAGGAGTTCGCAAAAATTACGAACGCGCTCTAACGGTCGCTCACTTTTGTTTCGGGCCCAAAGCGGATCCATCCCGTTGACGCCCGCACGCGGCCTTGCTCTAAACGCCCTGCATGCCACGCGCCCGCTACTTCGTCATCGAAGGCCCCATCGGAGTCGGCAAAACCACGCTTTCCCGCATCCTCTGCGAGCGCTTCAAAGCGCGCGGACTTTTCGAAATCGTCGAGGAGAATCCCTTCCTCGCAGGCTTCTATCAAAACCGCGATCAGCTGGCTTTTCAGACGCAGCTCTTTTTCCTGCTCTCGCGCTATAAGCAGCAGCAGGCGCTGACGCAGCATGATCTTTTTCAGCAGGTCACCGTGAGCGATTACCTCTTCGCCAAAGACCGCATCTTCGCGTCCCTCACGCTCGACGAAAACGAGCTCGCGCTCTACGAAAAAATCTACGGAGAGCTCGGCCCGCGGGTGGTGAAGCCGGACCTCGTCGTCTATTTGCAAGCGCGACTCGACGTGCTCTTGGCGCGCATCAAGAAGCGCGGGCGTGAATTCGAGCGGCAGTTCGATCCGGCGTATCTGGAGGGGCTCTGCAAGGCCTACAACGACTTCTTCCATCACTATACTGAAACGCCGCTACTGATTATCAATACGTCCGATCTCAACGTGGTCGACGACCCATCCGTCGTGGATCACATCATCGAGACGATGCAGCGTATCAAACACGGCACCGAACATTACATTTCGAAGGCAACCGGTTAAGCTATTAACAACTGTTTTCCGTCCGT
Organism: Deltaproteobacteria bacterium; assembly: GCA_023248955.1. Taxonomy (GTDB): domain Bacteria; phylum Myxococcota; class Myxococcia; order Myxococcales; family JAHFDP01; genus JAHFDP01. The sequence continues at coordinate 24,632 of JAHFDP010000031.1, read as the reverse complement.
GAGGCGCGCAGTCGACGTTGGCGCGCGACCTGCAGGAAACGGCGGATGACGGCCACATTTTGCAGGAGGTAAACCCGTGAAGAAGGTTACCATCCATACACTCGCTCGCATGAAAGCTGCGGGCGAGAAAATCGGGATGATCACCGCCTACGACGCGTCGTTCGCGCGCCTGCTTGATCGCGCCGGCACGGACGTCTTGCTCGTCGGCGATTCCTTGGGAATGGTCATCCAAGGCAACGACTCAACGCTGCCGGTGACGCTCGAGCAGATGATCTACCACACGCGTGCCGTCCGTCGCGGCACCGAGCGCGCTCATATCGTTGGCGATATGCCCTTCATGTCCTACCAGGGCTCGATCGACGACGCGGTGACCAACGCCGGGCGGCTCGTGGCCGAAGGCGGCGCCGAGTCGGTCAAGCTCGAGGGCGGAAGCGAATTTGCGGAAGTCGTCCGGCGCATCGTCCGCGCCGGCATTCCCGTGATGGGGCACATCGGACTCACGCCGCAGAGCGTCCACAAGATGGGCGGCTATGTGGTGCAAGGAAGGGACAATCAGAAGGCGCGCCAGCTGCTCGACGACGCGTTGGCGTTGGAAGCGGCCGGCTGCTTTGCGATTGTGCTGGAGGCCATTCCGATGGAGCTGGCGGCGCAAATCACGGGGCGCCTCAAAATTCCGACGATTGGAATTGGCGCCGGCATTCATTGCGACGGACAGGTCCTGGTCCTTTACGATTTGCTGGGAATGAATCCCGACTTCGCGCCCAAGTTCGTCAAGCGCTTTGCCGATCTCGCAGGCGCCATCGACGGCGCGACCAAAGCTTATCTCGGCGAAGTGCGCGCGCAGACTTTTCCGACCGAGGCGCAGAGTTTCCATTCGCAGACGCTGCGGCTGGTCACGCCGGCGGACGAGGAGCCAGAGATTACGGAGACGAAAGCGGTCTACGGCGTTCCGGTGTGAGTTGACAAAATGATCGTCCTGGAATCCGCCGTCGAATTCCGCGCGCATTGCGAAACGCTGCGCCAAGAAGGCCCACTTGGCCTCGTGCCGACGATGGGCTTCTTGCACGCCGGCCACGTCTCGCTCATAGACCAAGCGCGCGCCCAATCGCGCCATGTGGCCGTCACGATTTTCGTGAATCCCGCGCAATTCGGACCGCGCGAAGATCTCTCGCGCTATCCGCGGGACCTCCAAGGCGACTTGGCAAAATGTCAAGCAGCTGGGGTTGCCGTCGCTTTCGCGCCGACGTCCAACGAGACGCTCTATCCGCCCGGCTTTCAGACCTACGTCGAACCGGGACCGCTTGCCGCCCCGCTCGAGGGAGAGCGCCGCCCAGGTCATTTTCGCGGCGTGTGCACTGTGGTGGCGAAGCTCTTCACGCTGTCGCGCGCCGACGCCGCCTTTTTTGGCGAAAAAGATTTTCAGCAGCTGCGCGTCGTTCAGCAGATGACGACCGATCTCGATCTCGGCACACAGATCGTCCCCTGCCCTATCGTGCGCGAGTCGGACGGCTTGGCCATGAGCTCGCGCAACGCCTACCTCTCCGCCGATGAACGCAAACGCGCGGTTTCGCTCTCGCGCGGCATTGGCATCGCGCAGGCGCTCTATGCGACCAGCGAACGGCGACCGTCTTTTCTGATTGGCGCCGCCATGGAGCCGATGCGCATGGCCGACTTGCGTATCGACTACGTCGCGCTTGCGGATCCCAACACCCTGCTCCCGCCCGAGACACCACAAGGAAATTCTCGTCTGCTGCTCGCGGCTTTTTGCGGAGCGACGCGCCTCATCGACAACGCACCGCTCGAGCCATGAAACCCACGACCCGAATCACACACGCGGGTGCTCGAAACAGCCTTCTGGACAAGCGTGACGACTCCTGCCAACCCAGCCATCTTGACAAAATGATTACTTGATAAAAAATCAAGTCAGCAAGTCCGGCGTGCGCGTGTATAGAATGCTTGGTCATGGCCAAGCCCGACGCCCCCGAAGGAACCAAGCTCATCGCCAAAAACAAACGGGCTTTTTTCAACTACACCATCGACGACAAGATCGAAGCCGGGCTCGTCTTGGTGGGGAGCGAAGCAAAAAGCCTGCGCGCGGGCAAGGCCAATCTCTCCGATGCCTACGCGTTACCGAAGGGCGACGAACTCTTCCTCGTGAACTGCAACATCGCCACGTACGACGCCGCGTCGCTGCAAAACCACGATCCAGTCCGCTCGCGAAAACTGCTTCTCCACCGGCGAGAAATCGATCGACTCCTGGCCAAGATCCGCGAGCGCGGACTGACCCTGATTCCGCTGTCGCTCTATTTCAAAGACGGGCGCGCGAAGGTGGAGCTCGGGCTGGGACGCGGCAAAGTGGCCGGCGATAAGCGCGAGGCGATTGCGGAACGAGAAAGCAAACGTGAAGTGGGCCGGGCCATGAAGCGCGGGCGAAAATAGCCGTTTCATTGACAGCGGCCGCCGCGACCCTTATCTCTCGACTAGTTTCGCCATGGGGGCGAACTGGTTTCGACGAGGGCATCGAAGTCCGGACCGCATGCCGAGCAGGTTACGCTGCTCGTAAATCCAGCGTGGCAAAAACCACAAAAGCCAACGACAACGTTGACTTCGCTCTCGCGGCCTAAACACCCGTAGCGAGCCGTTCGTCCGGTCCCCCGCCTGCGGGACCGGGTCGCGAGCGTCATAAAGCAGGCTGGCCGCGCAAGTGCTCGGGCGAGCGTGGCGAGAAAAAGCCGAGAACCTGTCTGCACGAGCCCGTCGACGGGCGCCGCAGATCGGTACAAATCGTCGACTAAGCATGTAGTGGTACCGGAGGGAGAGCTTTCGGACGCGGGTTCGATTCCCGCCGCCTCCACAAAATTATCCACACCTTGTCGCCGCAAGGTGGTTTTCGAATTTGTCCTTGGCATTCGTGTTGGCCGAGATCTTCGGTGTATCAAGCGGCGCGTCGCAGCCCGATTCCTCTCGGGATTTGGCCGACGAATGGCGCGTGAAGATGCCGCACGCCGCGAGCATGAACAGGGCGACGAAGGCGAATGTACGCTTGCGAAGAATCTAGCCTGTCTTATTCACCATACGAGGAAAACACTCCTACAGACTGTTAGGATCGCTCCTGGGGGAGGCTGGAGCGGGCTCCCCCTCCAAGATGGCGTCACTTCTGATGACGGAGCCTCGGAGCGGGGCCTACGAGTAACTCAGGCTAGAGTGTTCTGCGCTCGACGTCTTCCTTTTCGCGAAAGACGAAATGACCGCCCTCGGACGCAGCGGATGTTGAGCAACGGGCAATGAGCGACGCAACGACTGGCGCCGCGCAGCTGCGTCCTTAGAACATCAGAACATCACGCCTTCAACGGAGGCACGCATGGTTCGTTCGCTTCGTTCGTGGATGGTCCTCGCCCTGTGTGCGCATGCGTGCGGCGGTAGTCTGGCCGTGGACGTTGGCACGTCGGCGCAACGTGAAACCGCTCCAACAGAGGCGGCTGCGGAGCCCGCGGATTGGCCCCAACGCCAGAAGATCGCCGCCGGACTCGCGGTCGCCAGAGGCTCCGGCGAGGGTGACGACGCCGCGCTCGTTGCCGCCGAGTTGGCCAAATTTCCACTGCTGGCCCTGCGTGCGCTCGAGCGCCAACACACCCACGTTGTCATTTGCCGCGGCTCGGTGACCGACTACCTCACCGAACTACGGGGCGTGCAACCCACTGGATGGCCCGACGGAATGACCTGGGACAATGTGCCCGGGACCTTCTCGTCTTTCAACAATGAAGTGGTCATTGCCGTCGTTTCTTCCGAGGGTGGCGGCTACCACGTGCCCGTCACCGGCGAGGGCCACGCGGCCTACAACCTTGTGCTGCACGAGACAACGCACAGCCTCGATTGGAACGGTGGAGAACGGCGCCGCTCCATCAACGATAAGCAGTTTCTTGCCGCACGCGATGCGGACTTCTCGTCGCTCTCCGCTTACGAACAACAAGACGGCCGCTGGGGCATTCAGGAAACCTACGCGGAAAGTGCCGCACGCTACTTTGGCGGCAACCCCAACGACGCCACACAGCATCCGAATTTGCATGCCTACTGGGATGGGCCGGGCCAAACCGCGCTGCAAGTTTGGCGCAGTACGACGGACGCCAAGCCCCTGTAAGACAAAATTGATACCGCTCCAGGTGTATGGGATCCGGTACACCTGTGCCGGTAAGCGCGGGCTTGCCAAGCAGGAGTGATAAAACGCACAGCCACTGGATGTTGACTGGTGTACAGTCTTTCCGATCCGAACCAATTATTTCCTTTTGGACATTTGTAGCTTTCATCGTAACTTTCCGCACTCCTGCAGTAAACAAAACGCTGTACCAACCGACATGAGGTCTCAAATGAAAAATGGAATCTTTGCCTTTGCTGTCACGGCCGCGCTGTTAACATCGGCACTCTCATTTGCAGCACCCGGAACGGTCAATGGCAAGGTGTCGGCTGTTACGCCCGCCACCAAGTCCTTCGCGCTCACCGAGAGCAGCGGACGCGTTACGAACTATCTTGTTTCGCCGGCCACGGTTATCACCGTCAATGGCCGTCGAGTAATGGGAGCCATTGACTTGAAGATCGGCGACAAGTGCGCCGTGACCGCCGATTCGGGCAAGACGCTCAGCGCCGCCTGTACACGGTAGTTTGGACTTGCGTGGAGACGAGCTCGTTCCGTTTGGGCGACTCGTCTCCACGCCCCCCGCGCGCCACCTTCTGTTGTAAACTCAACGCCCGTTGTTTTCCACGGGCACAGAAACGGGGTTCACCAAGTTGAGCGCGATTCCGTCCTCACCGCCGTTGCCGTCCGCCACTGGGGCCGGACGCGCACTCAAGGGCATTTTCATGGCCCTCGTTTTGGCCGCGCTCGTCGCGCCGTTTCTCTACCAACTCGCAAGCACCATCGACGCACCGATCGTCGCCGGCCGCTGGGCCGTGGTGATCCTCTCGGCCATCGCCAACGTCGCGGTCATTGCCTACCACTACATCGTTCCACCGCATCCCAAGTTCCTGATGATTCCGTGGCGCCGCGCCGTTTTGCGAACACACATCACCTCGGGAACGGTGGAGCTCGTCGCCGGCCTGTGGGCCTGCTTCGGCCACTCGCCGCGCGCGGCCACGGTCATGGCGCTGGCCGCGCTGCTCTTCCACGTCCCGACCGCGCTGGTGCAGACTTCCATCGTCTTCGGCAGCAAAGCGATCATGGTGCCGGGTTATCTTTTCTGTATCGGCGCCCACGCTTTTTGCGCAGCCATGTTGCTGGCCCATCCGACGTCAAGTTGGTGGGCGGTCAACACGTTCCTGGTATTCAATGTCTACGTCTGGTGCCGCATCTACTTTTACGTCTTTGATTGGGCGCGGCTCTTTTCGAGCATGAAATACACCATCGCCATTCTGGCGGCGGGCGCCACGATCGCACCAGCGGTTTTCGGACCGATGGGAATTCTGCTGCTGGCGGGATTCGTCGGCGCCTACATTTTGCTCTACCGCCTGCTCTTTGTTTCCTCTCCCGCGGAGTATCTGGAGTTCGTTCGCGAGCGCGCGCGCGACGCCACCGTCGAGCGGGATGACGCTGCTTTCTCCGGCAATCCGCTGGAGCAAGAACGCGCGGCACGGACCGTTTTCGACGCACTCGACGAGAACAAGCAAGGCACGCTCACGCGCGACGATCTGACGCCGGTCATGATCTCCTGGGGCCTTCCCGCCGCGGTGATCGCTTCGGTGATCGAACGCGGGTTCGGAAATCAGAACCGGATCGACTTCGACGTTTTCCGCAAGCACATCTGGTCCATTCGCGGTTTGCGCGCCCGCGCTTCGCGGCAGGTCAAGCTGCGCGAAATTCACTCGGAGCGAGACAAAGCGCAGTTCGTGTTCGAGCAGATCGATCTCGATCGCGATGGTGTGATTGGCCGATCCGATCTCACGCTTCTCTTGCTCGAATGGGGTCTACCCGCCGAGGAAGCGGATCGCTACATCGAGCGCGCCGACACCAACCGCAACGGCCAGATCGATTTCGACGAATTTTTCCGTCACGTGCGCCCGGTCTGGCGCTTCATTTTTTACGACATCTACCGCGCGGAAGATGCACGAGAGAACACCGAGATGATCGGCCGCTCACTCACGGCGATGAAAGAAGCGGGCCGCGTGCAGGATTTGCGGCTGCGCCTCAAGCGTGAACTGCTTTCTCATGTGCCGTTTCTCGCCGGCGCCGACGAGAACATGATTTCCGATCTGGCCGAGTCGCTGGTGCAAGAGGACTTCGCCACGGGCGCCACCGTCTTTCGCGAAGGCAGCGTGGGCGACAAATTTTTTCTGATCGCCAGCGGCATCATTCGCGTTTCAAAAAACGGCGAACCCATCGCGGATCTCGGCACCGGAGGCTGCGTGGGTGAAGGCGCGCTCCTCTCCGACGAACCGCGCACCGCCACGTTGACCACGGTAGCGCCAACCACGCTCTATTCGCTAACGCGTTCGTCGTTCGATTACATCACCGGAAAACATCCCGGGATGCACGACTACCTGCTGTCGCTGCACGCCCAGCGCACGCAGCGCACGGATTCACCCACCGCTGCTTGATCTCTTGGAGCCGTCCATGACCGAGTTGAAAACAGCCGGCCGCAAAGTTCCCCGTGTGCTCATTCTGGGCGGTGGCTACGTGGCGATCAAATGCGTCCGGCAACTTCGATCGGCAGTGCGACGCGGAGAGATCGAGCTCACGGTGGTGGACCGCAACAACTACCACACGTTCCATGGGCTCGTGCCGGACCTGCTGGTGGGCAACATCCAATCGGCGCAAGTGCTCTCGCCCGCGCGGCGTCTCTTCGCACCTGGCCGTTTCATCGCCGCCGACGTCACCGCGATCGACGTCACGCGCAAAGAAGTCAAAGTCAGCCGCCTGCTCGATGGTCAGGAGACGACGCTCGAGTATGACCACCTCGTGGTGAACCTTGGCTCGGTAGACGATCTCACGCGCTACCGCGGCGTGGGCGAACACACCATGCGGCTCAAGAGTTATACTGATTGTATGCGCGTGCGAAACCACGTGCTGGCCATGATGGAAATGGCCGAGCTGGAAACCGATCCCGAAGAGCGGCGGCGGCTGCTGCACTTCGTGGTGGCGGGCGGAAATTACGCGGGCATCGAAGTGGCCGCGGAGCTCGCCGAAGCGCTTTCCGATCTCACCAAAAAAGAATTTCGCAGCATTCGTCGAGACGAATGCAAGGTCACCGTCATTCACGCCGGGCCCTACATTCTCCCAGAGCTCGGTCGCAATTTTCCCAAGCTCATCGAGTACGCTTCGAAAACGCTCCGCGACGACGGTGTAACGCTCGAACTGGGCGTGCGCGTCGCCTCGGCCACGCCGATCGAGGTGATGCTCTCCGACGGACGGAGGCTGGCCACGCGCACCATTATTTCGTGCACCGGCACCGCGCACCATCCGATGCTCGATCAGATTCCCTCCAAACGCGACGGCGGTGGACGACTTCTGGCCGATCCCTTCGGACGCCTCTCCGAAGAGCACCAAATTTGGGGCGCAGGCGATTGTGCTGGCGTGCCAATGAAAAACGGCCAGACCGCGCCGCCGCTGGCGCTCTACGCCATGGAGGGGGGCAAGACGGTCGGCAAAAATATTCTGCGCACCCTGGCGGGCCGGCCGCTCAAACCTTACGCCTTCACTGGCATGGGCGACGCCTGCATCCTCGGGCGCGGCAAGGCCGCCGGCCAACTCTGGGGCGTTCCCCTCAAAGGATTCGTCGCTTACCTGATTTGGCTCTCGTGCATGATCGTCTACCTGCCGCTCATGGAAAAGCGCGTGCGCACACTGCTGGACTGGATCACCGCCGCGATCTTTGGACGCGACATCATCAGCGTCAACGCTGGGGACCAAATGGGCGTGGCGCAAGACCTCTACGAGCCCGGCCAGGTCATCATTCGCCAAGGCGACGTCGGCCGCGAGATGTACATCATCCAATCCGGCCGCGTGGAGGTCCTGCTCGACGGCGGTGACGGTCCGAAAAAAATGGCCGAACTTGGACCCGGCGAACATTTTGGCGAAATCGCCGTGCTGCGCGACGTGCGCCGAACCGCCACCGTCAAGGCGCTCGATTCGGTGACGCTCCTGCGCATTTCGCGCGACGAAACGAAAATGCTGAGCTCCGCCTTGCGACCATTCGCGGAGCGCGCCGAAGCGCAGATCGAGGCGCGCGTGAAGGCGCTGGGAACAAACTAAGGCCCTTCACGCTCCGTCAAGTGGTGGATGGACACCACGCTCCCCCGCCTGAAATAGTGCGCCCTTCCTAAGGGGAGGGAACACCAATGGTGAAGGTCGCCGAATTGCGTCGCTTGGCCGCGACAGTCGCGCTTTTTTCCGCATGTTCAAACACCACCGTGGGCGTCCGACCGGCGTTTCTCGCCGCGTCAACAGACGTCATCGATTTCGGCACGCAGGAGATCGGAACAACGGTCACCCGCCAGCTGACGCTCATCAGCAAAGGCGAGCGGCCGCTCAAATTGAGCGATCCCAAAGGCGATACATTGGGAGGTCTCTTCACCGTTCGCTTGGACAAGAACGTGGTCGAGCCCAGCTCCGACACGATCGCGCACATCGCCTTCTCTCCCACGGATGCCGGCAAGTACGAAACGTCGTTCGTCTTCGGCAACGACAGCGAGAACGAGCCGCAGTTCAAGCTCATCGTCAAGGGCACCGGCGCCGAGCTGGATCCGTGCAAGGGCGTGGTCTGCACCACGCCGCCGCCGCCCGGCTGCCTCTCGTCTACCCAGAGCCGCCACCACGACACCGCCGGCACCTGCACCCAGGGGCGCTGCGTCTATCCCAACGTCGACAGCGACTGCAGCAAATTCGGATGCGACGATCGCACCGGCGCCTGCGCGCTCGACCCTTGCTTGTCGCTCGCGTGCAACACGCCACCAGGCGCGGTGTGCCTAAACGAAAGCTCCAGCCGCAGCTACGATCCGTCCGGCAGCTGCGCCGATGGAAAGTGTGGCTACAAACCTCTCGACACCGCTTGCGCCTGGGGCTGCAACGCCAAGAGCGGACTCTGCAACGGAGATCCCTGCATCGGGGTGAGCTGCCAAACACCTCCACCCAGCCAGTGCGCGTCCTCGTCCACCAGCCGCCACTTCAGCCCATCCGGTACTTGCGCGAAGGGCATCTGTAGCTACGGACCGGCCGAGGAAACTTGCACGTGGGGCTGCAACACGGCGACCGGATTCTGCGCACCCGATCCCTGCCTCGGCGTCACTTGCACGAAGCCTCCTAACGGCTGCTTCGGAGTGCAGGGTACGTGCAGCAACGGAGCATGCATCTACACAGCGACCAACGGCGCGATCTGCGACGACGGAAATCCCTGCACCGTCAACGACACGTGTGCCTCCGGCGTTTGCAATGGAACGCCGAAATCCTGCAGCGCACCACCGCCACCCGCCTGCGTCGGATCCATCACGCTCGCCCGCTACGAATCGCTGGGGACGTGCGATTCACAGGGCGTCTGCCAGTATGGAAAAACGCTGACGGTCTGCGTGCATGGCTGCGAGAATGGCGCATGCAAAGGCGATCCCTGCGCGGGAGGCTGTGACGACGGCAATCCCTGCACGATCGACAAATGCGATCAAATCGCGGGATGCCAGCACACGTCAAACGACGGCGCTGCCTGTTCCACAAATAATTCGGTTTGTCCGCAAGGCGTATGCGGAAGCAGCACGTGCCAAATCAAGAGCGGGGCGACGTGCGAAATGACGGTCAAGGGACTCTGCGACACCGTCACGGCGCCAGGGGAATGCACGAGCGACGGGTCGTGCGTGCTAACCACGATTCCGCCCCAATACGCGTGCCCCGGCTGCCAAGGACTCTGCCTGACTTGCAGCATCTTCAAGGCCTGCATCCCGCTCTGAGAAAGGCCTCGCCGTAACCATGACCGAAACCGCGACGCTCGCTGGTGGCTGCTTCTGGGGAATGGAGGAGCTCATCCGCCAAATCCCAGGAGTCACCAGCGTCGTCGTGGGCTACACCGGCGGATTTTTAGAAAATCCGAAATACGAAGATACGCACGACAGCAAGAGCGGACATGCCGAGGCGGTGCAGGTTACGTTTGATCCGCGTGTGCTCTCGTACGAATCACTGCTGCGTTTTTTCTTTCGGATGCACGACCCGACCACAAAAGATCGCCAGGGCAATGACGTGGGCACGCAGTACCGCTCGGCGATTTTCTTTCACTCCGAAGCGCAGCGCGAAATGGCGGAGCGCATGAAGGCTGCCGTCGATTCGTCGGGAAAGTGGAAGAAACCGATCGTCACGGAAATCGTCGCCGCGAGCACTTTCTGGGAAGCGGAGGCGTACCACCAGGACTATCTGCAGAAACATCCCGGCGGCTACACCTGCCATTTTTTGCGGGATTGAGCCGCGTGCAGCACAGCTATGGCACCACGAACGTCGCCACCAAACTTCCCGACCCCTGCCCGCCCTCGTCCGCGTTGGTCGGCTGAAACTTGCCCGTGTAGCGCGTCATTTCGGAGCCGACACGGACCGTGACTTCGTAGGGCACGGCATCGCCGCCGTTGCAGTGTTCGAAGTAGTCGACCAACACGCGGTAGGTTCCCGACGGTGCCGGTTTGTCCGGCGGATAGATGACGTTTTCGGTATCGATGCCGTCGATGTTGCAGCTGGCGTTCGAGTCGAGATCCAAGAGCCCCTTAGCGCCGCAAGAGGAGGGCTGCCCGCGGTCGAGGTAGTAAATCTCGCAACTCTCGCCGTTTGGCAACGGCTCGACCACGTGCAGATCGAGATCTTGTGGCGCCTTCCAGCGGAGCGTCACTTGAACGCCGCCATTCTCGCCGTTGAGGACGCAGGCACTGTTCTCGCAGTGAAAACCGTGGGGACAGGAGCATCCCGAAAGGCGGTCGTCGAGGCCAGCATCGGTGGGGCTGAGATCGTCGGAAGCACTGCGCAGTTTTTCAGCGCGGCAACATGTGAGGCCCACCATGAAAAAGAGAACGAGACCGTTACGGCTCATTGGGCTCCTTTTCCGACACCTGCATGATAAGGCATGTGGAGCCTGCGAACAAAAAGACCGCAAACGCCGATGCCGATCTTGACCTTATGCATGTCGTAATGCTAGGCGGCGGCGCCTGCGGGATGAGCGCGGCGTTGGAGCTGGCCCGGCACGGTATGCGCGCCACGGTCCTCGAGCGCGAGCCGCGGGTGGGCGGACTGTGCGGCACACATGAGCGCGACGGTTTTCGCTTCGACTTCGGCGGACATCGCTTCATTACCCAGAGCAACACCATCGCATCGCTCGTCGATGAGCTGGTCGGTGACGACTTGCTGGAGCGCAAACGCCAAAGCGTTATTTTGAATGGCGGCAACCGTTACAAATATCCGCTGGAGCTGGACGATGTGCTGCGCCAATACGGTGCACGTCGCGGTGGCCGCGCGCTATTCAGTTACGCGCGCGCCGCCCTCGCACAACGCTTACGGTCCGCGCCCGACCGCACTTTTCAAGACTGGGTAACGAATCGCTTCGGCGCCGATCTCTACGGCACTTTTTTCGGTCCCTACACCGAGAAGCTCTGGGGGATTGCGCCGGAAACGATCTCCGCCGATTGGGCCGCGCAGCGCATTAGCATCCCGTCGCTCGCCGATGTCGCGCTGCGTCTGTGCGGATTGGCGCGCCCGTTCGCGCGAACCTATGCACGGCGCTACCGCTATCCACGACTCGGCATCGGCCAAATTTTCGAGCGCTGCGCCACCGCGATCGAACGTTACGGATCGACGGTGCGGACCGGCGCAGATGTGCTTGGCCTTGCCATGTCCGGCCGCCGCGTACGGGCCGTGCGGTACCGCGACGCGAACGGCGAAAAAGAAATCGCCTGCGACGCGGTGATTTCTTCGCTCTCGCTGCCGCGCTTCGCGCGAATGCTCGGCGGTCTACCGTCGTCCGTCGAGCGCCACGCCGACCGGCTGCGCTTTCGCGCCATCCGCCTGCTCAACGTTCTCCTCGAAGGACCGCCCATTTCTGCGAACACCTGGATGTACGTCTCCGAGCCGGACTACCTGATGGCGCGAATCCAAGAGCCGATCCACCGCAGCCCCGACATGGCGCCCGCGGGTGCCACGTCGCTCATGCTGGAAATTCCTTGCACGGTGGGCGACGCGACCTGGTGCGCATCCGAGCGCGACATCTACGAACGTTGCGTTCGCGATCTGGTGCGACTTGGATTACCCGATCTGCGACCGCGCACACGCAGCTATTTCTCGAGCTACGTCCCCGAGGGTTATCCGATTTACCATCTCGGATATGACGATGATCGGCGCGCGCTCCTGGGCCATGTGGCGCAATACGAGGGCGCCATCACGTGCGGTCGGCAAGGCGCGTTTCGCTACATCTTCATGGACACCGCCATGGAGATGGGCATCGAAGCGGCGCGCGCGGTGATGGCCGGACGCGACGCCACGCGCATCGCGGAGCTTGGAAATGGTGCCACGTTGCACGAAGGGAAGGCGTTGACGGCATGAACAAAATATCAAGAACGTCATTCGGGTCACTTCTGGTCATCATGACCATCGGGTGTCACCACACCCCCACAACGTCAAGCGATGCGAGCGCCGACGCGGGCACAGACGGCGGCACTTCCGATGCGGGGCCGTCGACGCGGCTTTCGGCCAAGCTCGTCGACACGCGCTTCCACGTGGCCGAAGAGATGCGCGCGGCCATCGAGCTGCAAGTTTCCGGCGAGCCCTTCGCGCAGCTGCTCGGCTACAACCTGGCGGGTTTCAACCGGCAGCTTCTGCTCACGGATCAATACAAAGACCCGGTGACGAGCGTGCAGCGCACCGATCCGCTCGGCTACGCGCTGGCCATCGAGTCTTACGAGTATTCGAAGCAGCCGATGAACAACCTGTCGTTCGAATCCGGCGCGGGGCTCTCGTTGATGTTTGGCCCCGTCTTGAACCCGTTGAAGAAACCCGCCGACGCCGGCGTCAATATTTTCGGTGATCGTTTCGAGCACTTCGCGCTGGCCGCCAACGCCGGAGGGCTCGCCGGAACAAACCTGATCGTCACCCCACGACCTCAAAATAATCCACTCAATATCTACGGGTGGCCGGGCCTCTGGCCGGTGATGGCGGAATTCGCCAGCTTCGATCCCACCATCGATCCCTACCCGGGAACCGTGAACACCTGCACCTTCAGCGGATCGCAAGGCGCGTTCGCTTATGGAGGACCGGTCACACCCAACGGGCCGCTCATCGCCAACTACGAATGTGACTACAACAGCCTCAACCTGCGCGATCGCGACGGCCAAGTCGACAAGCACCTCGAGCCGGACGCGCTTGGTTATGCCGCGTGGAAGCAAGGCCTGTGGGTCATCAACTATTGGCAGACGCTGCAGGACAGCGCGGGCAACGGCATCACGGAAGTGAACCCCGGCGACCTCGCGCAGGTCGGGAAAGACGGCAACACCGTCATCGGACGCTATCCCGATCCAAGCGATCCGATAGGCCTCAAGATGCTCGACGGCGCACCCGGCGTTTTCCTCGGCGACATTCCCATGGAGGGCTGGCAGGGCCTGCTCATGATCGAGGAGATCGACAACAAGGCCGCGCTGCTCCTCGGCCAACTCGTGAGCAGTGATGGCACCACGCTGGTCGGCACAACGACGCTCGCCGCGGACAACTACGCGTACGATTCGCCGCTGATCTATTTTCCGGGATCGATCGCGGTCACCGAAACACCGGCGTCGACCAACGGCTTACGCAAATATTTTCCGCTGCCGAGCGCGTTCACGATTGCATCCGGCGCCAGTCGCCTCGCGGGACTCTCCGGCCTCATCGGCGGATTTGCCGAAGCCTTTGCCTTCACCGATCGCAGCAACCCTGGCGTCGGCGGGTCGTTCTCCTTCGAAGCGACTTTCGACGGCGACCCGTTCCCGCTCGACGACGGCCAGCCGTCGGGCGAAAACACGCTGCATGATCGCGCGCTCGGTGTTCTGAAAATTGCGCTGGTCGATCTGGATCGTCTCCATTTCGATTCCAACGCCAAAGTGCTGGTCGACACAGCAAGCGTCAACGCGGGCATGATCGTGCGCGGAACGAAGGTCACCACCGTCGAGTTGGCGGAGGCCATCGTGGCGCTGCGCAATGCGTTTCGAGCGCTCAACGGATCGCTGCAGCTCTATTCCAACGACACGCCGGACACGCAGGGCGCCGCCGGTGCGTTGGATCGCGCGCCCCTCACCGGCGCGAATTACAGCGGAACTTTGGAGAATCACCTCGTCGATCTCATTCGCGCCGAAGCCGATTTCCTGGTCGCCAAGATGCTCAACCATGGCGCGGTCACCAACAGCTACGACCTCGCTAGCAATGCCTCCGACTCCGCGCCCACCACGCTGGAATCCGAAACCGCGGCGATTCGCGCGTTGCTCGAAGCCTATCTCGCCACCAGCGCCGTCAAGTACCGCGACCGCGCAATCGAGGTGTATGCCGATCTTTCGCAGCGTTTCTGGATGGACGACGTGCGCGCTTTTCAAACCACCGCCGGCGTGCGTGATCGTTTGCAATACACACCGCTTCGCTTCGGCATGCTCTCGGGCGCGCTGCGCCAGTACTACAAGCTCGTCGGCAGCGCGCCGAGCCGTGCCACGGAAGGCGCCGCGCTGCTCGCCCACCTCAAGCGGATGCACAAGTTGGTGCTCAACGGCTGGGACGATCGCAATCAAGACGATGCGTTGCAATTCCCCGAGGAGTGTCTCGGGGCGGGGCTGGAGATGGGAGAGCGCACACTGACCGGCGAGCTGGGACATCCCGCCGATTTGGGCGATCGCGACAAGGATTGCGTGAAGGAACTTTCCTACGTGGATCTTCCAGCGGCCCTGGGAGCGGAGCTCGATTTCGTGCGGCAATGATCGCGCCGTTGCGATCGCCGGAAGGCCGCCTCCGTACGGCGCTCGTTGCCATCGCGGCCGCTGTCGTTGCCAGTCGTTGGCTGTTGCGGGCGCAAGTTCCCGATGACAACGATTCGCTGGACTTCGTTCTCGCGATCGCACGCGGATACGATCTTTCCCGCTTGCAGCCTCACTTTCCGGGCTATCCCGTCTATGTCGCACTCGGTGCCGCGCTGCACCGAATCGGTTTCTCGCCGATCGATTCGCTCACCGCGATCTCCGCCTTCTCCGCTGGCCTCAGCGCGATCGGTCTCGCGCTCTGCGCGCAACAAATCGCCGGCCCATTCGCGGCGATTGGTGCGGCCGCGCTGCACGCCGTGGCCTTTCTTCCGTGGCTGCTCGGTGGCGCTGCGCTTTCGGACGGCCTCGGAACCGCGCTCGCCATTTCCGCGTTCGCCTTGCTGTCGCTTGATCAGCCACGTCCCGTGATGAGCGCCTTCGTCGCCGGACTCGTTCTCGGCGTGCGGCTCTCCTATTGGCCGATCGTGATCATCCTGCTCCTCTTCGCCGCACATCACAGCCGCGCGAGAACGGCCGCCGGTTTTTCACTCGGACTTCTGCTCTGGGCGATTCCTTTTTTCGCCATCGTCGGCGTGCGTGAATTCATCGCGGTTGGCCAAACACACGTCGCTGGGCACTTCACGCAATGGGGCGGGAGCGTGGCCACGCGGCCAGATTTTTTCTCGCGCCTCGCCGCGTTCCTACGCGGACTTTTTTTCGATGGACTCGCACCATCACCGCTGGCGTTGTCGGCGATCGCGATTGCGCTGGGTACAGGGCTCTGGTTGCGGCCGCGGAACATCCAGGTCGCCACCATCTTCGTCGTACTTATTCCCTACGCACTCTGGACCTTCTTTGCGCAGAACGTGATCGAGCAACCACGCCATCTGCTGCCCATCGTTGAAGGCGCGCTCCTGATCGTGGCTTGCCTTCTCGCGTCAGCGTGGCCCGCGATTCTTGCGATTATCGTGGTCGCATCCTGGATCAACGTTCCACTCCTGCTGGAACGTCACCGCACTCCACCCGCGGTCATGCAGGCCGCCGCGTGGCTCGATCACAACGCCGATCCAACGAGCGCCGTTCTCTTTGCCGGTCGCCACGGTCGCTATCTTCAATCGCAAACACCGCGCCTCGAGATCCGCGAACGCGCGTGGGTCTCCGAAGTCATCGCCGATCTCAGTCGCTTCGATCGTTTGCCTGCCACGGTCTTGCTCACCTCGGAAATCGATCTCCATTCGGGCGGCGACGCGTCTAGCCCAATGCCACCCCATTGGCGTCTCGAACAGGACTTGACATTTTGCCGCGATCCCCGAATCGATCGCGCGGGGCCTTGCCTTGGTGTCTCGCGGCTTCTATGGATTTCTCCATGAACCGATTCGCGCTCGCGCTGCTCTTCACGTTGGAAGGCACCGCGTGCAAACCGAACGCGCATTCGCCGACCCAAAACGCCGCGCCCGTTTTTTCAACCGTCTCGCGATCGCTGGCGCTGAGCGCGGACGGAAGAGCGCTTTGGGTGGTGAATCCCGAATCAGATTCCATTTCGCAAATCGATCTCGCCACACGCAAACTCGTCCGGGAAATTCTGCTCGCACCAAACCGCCCGGCCACTGATTCCAAAGGCCGCTACGATCCCGCCATCCGCCCACGCGCCATTGCACTCGACGACACACGCGGCAAAGCCTATGTCGCAGGCCAATCGGCCAATCACGTTTTCGTGATCGACCTCCCGAGCGGCGCCGTCGAAAAATCCATCGCGGTCGGCGCTGAACCCACGGCACTCCTCTTCAGCGCAGATGGCGCAACGCTCTTCGTCATCAACCATCAGTCCGCAACGGTGCAAACAATCGATCCGCGCACGGCCAGCGTGATCGCAACGCGCACCGTCAACGAACATCCGTGGGGCGCATCGCTCTCGAGCGACGGACGACTTCTCTTCGTCACGCACCTGCTCCTCAATCCGAGAGTCACGGTCATCGACACCTCTTCGTTGGACGTCGTCCGAAGCACGCCGCTCCCCGATCAACCTACCGAGGCCACGCACAACAAGCTCCTTCCCAACGGCGTCGTTCGTGGCCCTTACGCGGTCGTGCCACGACCCAACAGTGGCGAGCTGTGGATTCCGCATCTGCTGCTCGCGGTCGACACGCCCGAACCCGCGCTCGATTTTCAATCAACCGTTTTTCCCACACTCACGCTGCTCGACGCGCGCGCACAAACCGTCACGCGCCGGCTGCTTTTCCGGCCGGAATCGATTCTCACCGCGCCGGGTGCCTTCACCGATTCCGTCTCCGGACCGCGCGATGTCGCATTCACGCCCGATGGGAAAGTGGCGCTGGTGGCGCTCGCGCAGAGCGAAGACGTGATGGTGTTCGATGCGACGACGGGGTTCGAAACGCAGCTGGTGCGACCGATTCCGTCTTCCCTTCTCGAGGGAATCACCATCGACGCCGCCGGCACGCGTGCCTATGTACACGGCCGCGGCTCGCACAACATCAGCGTCTTGACGATCACGGACGGCAGCGTTTCGGTGGAAGGCGACCCGATCGACTGTCTGACGCTCGACCCCATGCCCGCCGACTTGCGCCGCGGCATGCGACTTTTCTACTCGGCCAATTCCTCGGCGTTCCCCATCACCACAAATTTCTGGATCGCCTGCGCCAGCTGCCATCTCGAGGGCCAGACCGACGCCGTTACCTGGAAATTCACGCAAGGTCCGCGCGACACGCCGTCCAACGCAGGTGGTCCCATCAACACCGGATTTCTCCTTCGCCAAGCGGTTCGCAACGACGTCGTCGATTACGATGAAACGATCCGCACCGAGCAGGGCGGCGATTTTCACCGGCAGATCGACGCACAGCGCGCGGATTTGAAAGCACTCGCGGACTTCACGAACTACGCGATTGCCTTTCCGCAAAACCCAAACCGCAGCCTCGACGGATCGCTAACGCCCGCGCAGCTTCGCGGGCAGACGCTTTTCGCGAGCCGATGCGCCAACTGCCACGGCGGCGATTTTTTCACCGACAGCGCAAGCACAAATCCCACGCTCGATCTCGCCGGGCCCGTGCTCCTTCACGACGTCGGCACCTGCGTAACGACCGGCGCGTTTCCCGACAGGGCCGCGCAAGACATCGACGGGCACCCGCGCAATGCCTGCCAATTCGACACGCCAACGTTGCGCGGCATTTTCGCCACCGCGCCCTACTTCCACGACGGAAGCGCCGCGACGCTAAACGATGTGTTGGCACGCCTACCGACCTCGAGCGATCTTGGTGCGACCGATCGCGCCGATCTGGTCGCCTACTTGATGACGCTTTAGCGATGCGCGTTCTGGTCACGGGCGCCGCGGGCTTCATCGGTTCGCACCTGTGCGAAGCACTGCTCGCGCGCGGCGACGTAGTGGTCGGCCTCGACAACTTCGATCCGCTCTACGACCGCCGCGAAAAAGTTGCGAATCTGCAGACGATCGCGCATGCGCGTTTCACCTTCGTCGAAGCAAGTATTCACGATGGAACCGCGCTCGACCACGCCCTGATTGGTTGCGACGCTGTTTTCCACCTGGCCGCGCGAGCTGGCGTTCGCCGCTCTTTTCTCGACGTGGATGGCTACGCCAGCACGAACGTGTCCGGCACTGCCGACCTTCTCTCCGCCGCTGAGCGCGCGCGCGTGAAGCGCATCGTCTTCGCCTCCTCCTCGAGTGTGTATGGCAATCGCGCGCCGCCTTTTCGCGAGGATAACGCGCTCGGTACGCCCTGCTCTCCTTACGCGCGCACCAAGCAGGAAGCGGAGCAGCTTTGCCACGCGCATCACGTCGCCACCGGCGTACACCTCTCCTGTGTACGACTCTTCTCAATATACGGACCGCGGCTGCGCCCCGACCTCGCCATCCGAATTTTTCTGCAGCGAATCACGGGCGGCGAGCCGATCGATCTCTTCGGAACATCGTCGATGCGCGACTACACGTACGTTGGCGATGCGGTCGACGGACTTCTGCGCGCGCTCGATCGTTCACGCGGATTTGGCATCTACAACATCGGCAGCGCGCGGCCGATTTCGCTCGACGAGCTGGTGAGCACGATGGAGCGCATTCTTGGCGTGCGCGCCAAGAAGCGACGACGGCCTGCACAACCGGGCGACGTTCCAGCAACGATCGCGGACCTCTCGCGGGCCCGCGCGGAGCTTGGCTTTGCGCCGCGGATGGCGTTGGAAAGAGGGCTGGCGACGACCGCACGGTGGCTAACTCACGGCACGCACGCCACGTGAATCGCCTGCTGGCAATGATTCTTTCCCGCGCCATCTTCCAAGCAGTCCACATCGGCGAGAACCGGCCCGCACTGCTCACGATCTTCGCACTCGCTTCCCGCGCTGAGAAAGGCCCGGCACACCGGCGCCGCGGGATCGCTGCTGTCGCACAATGCGCTGGTGGGATCGCATGTCTCGGCAATGCACGGCCCGCTCTTGGGGCGGTCGATGCAGGTTCCACTTCCGCTGACGTCGCACACCAAGTTGCCGAGCAGACCACCGCACTCGAATGGCCTGGTGCACGTCGCACCCCGCGCTTTGGTCACCACGCACGTCGCCGATTGCGCATCGGTCGGCACACAGACCAGCGTGGCGTTGGCGCACGGCGTTCCGGGTTGACACGCCTCGTTGACGCCGGGCAGCGCGCGGCAGATTCCCGCGTCGCAACGCAGCCCCGAGCGGCACGCGGCACCGGTGCCGCAGGCTTGCCCGTCCGCACCCGCTGGTACCGCCACGATGCAGTGCCCCAACGCGCACACTTGTCCGCTCTTGCAATCTCGCGCGTCCGCGCACTCGCCCTTGCCCAGCGCAGCACACGTTCCGCTGCATCCTCCCGCGCTCGGCGCGGTGTTTTGTTCGCAGTGCAAACCGCGCGCACACTCACCCTCCGCAATACAGTGATCGCCAAGCGCAACATTGCCCGTGAACGCTTCTTGACAACCGCTCTGCGCCAAAATCTCGATCGGCGACTTTTCGCAGGAGAGCCCGTGAATCGCGTCCAGGCACTGGCTCACTTTGGTGATGTCCATGTCCGCCTTTCCGGCTTTCACTGCGGAGAAGAGCGCCTCCAGGCTGTCGAATCCGCTTTGCTGCGCGGGGATCGAAGCTTGGCACGTCGCCAAATCCACCGGCGCCAATTGGCAGCGCACGATGAAATCGCACATTCCCTCGCGGACAATTTGCGCGCCGTTGTCCGCGGTCACGGTGGCACCGCCATCCAACGTCGTTCCGCCGTCGCCTCCAGCGATTCCACCGTCACCACCGTCGTTGCTTCCGCCGCCAACAACGCTTCCGCTGTCGCCTCCGCTCACCAGTCCGCCACCGTCCGGTCCGGCGTCGGGCAAAAACACACCCGCTGCCCGGTGACGAATGCATCCCATCATGACGAGCAGTGTGACGAGTCCCCAGTTGCCAATTTGCCGCACGCGCATGTTGTCTCCCAAGCTTTGGGCCGCGTTTGCGGCGTGGGATGAATAGGCATTGGGTTGGTCAGACGCACATTCGTAATTTTACGAAGCCACCAGATCATCGCCGTCAGGACAGCCCATCCGTTGCCAAGACTCGTCGCGCAGCCGTGGGCGCGCTCATCCCGTGCGACAGCAAAACCTTCGCGCAACGGCGGCGGACGCTGTTGCGCTTCACCACCGAGCAAGAGGTAGGCGGCCTCCACATTGATTGCGCCGCGCGAAGCCGTTGAGGTGAGTGCACGCTCGATAGACAACATCGGCACTTCCGGCAACGCGCCTTGGAGAAGCAACAGCGCACCGGCCACATGCGACACCGCGAACGACGTTCCCGTCGAAACGGTGTAGGGATTGGGAATCAGACCGCCGACGCTGAGATCCGTCGTGGGCACGTCCACACCGGGCGCGAGCAGATCGGGATAGGCGCGGCCATCGCAATCGGACCAGCCGCGCGCGCTGAACGCAGCCGTGGCTCCGTCGCGTGTCACGGCGCCGACGGCCAGGCTCTCGGCATAATTCGCGGGACTCACGCTGTTTCCGGAGGCGCTCCCAAAATTGCCAGCGGCAAAAACCACCGCGATACCCGCGGCCTTCAGTGCCTGCACGTCGCGCTCGAACTCGCGATCGCATTGACCCGCCTCGCTCTCGAGGACCCAAGCATTGCTAACCACGTCGGGGGCGTCGTCGGTGGACGGATCGCCATCGGGATCGATCACCCACTGCAGCGCTCGGTGAATGGCGCTCAAGCTCGCGGTGCCCGCATCGTCGAAAATTTTCGCCGCGATCCACTGCGCGCCAGGCGCGACGCCAATGGCCTTCCCGCTCCCGCCGCCGCCGACGATGGTGCCCAAGACCTGCGTCCCGTGACCCAAGAGATCGGTGGGCCGCTTGTACTCGCCGCGCGGATCGAACCAGCTGTTGGTACCACCGCGCCACCGCGGCTTGAGATCCGGATGGTCACCGTCGACGCCAGTGTCGAGGCTGGCCACGACCATCCCGCGACCGGTATGCCCAAGTGCCCAGAGTGCCGGCGCATTCACCGCGTTCACGTTCCATGGCGTTTCGTTAGGCGCGGCTGTCTCTTCCTCCGCCGCGGCAGGGACCGCGAGGGTGACATCGAGACGAATGTGGGCCACGTCCGGACGACTTGCTAAATTATCAAGTTGCGTTTTTGTCAATTCAACGGCGATGGCATTGGCAATCCACAGGCGCTGCACGTTGCGCACGCCGCCGGACTCCAGCATTTGCAGCACTGGCGCGCTTCGTCGCTCGGCGTCATGGCGCAGCGTTTCGAGAATTTCTCGGTGTGGATGACCGGTGAGTGAACGCGGATCGATTCCACCGGCGAGGTGAAGAATGACGGCAACGGTGGGCTCGAGCGGTAGAGGGACGGAAGGAGAAACAACCGAAGCCGCCGACCATCTCGCGGCAAGCAGAATGGCGACTGCCCCGAACCCTCCCACGCGAGGAGTGAGGGGAATCACTCAACAACCAGATGCGCCAACTTCAAATCCCCGAGCGCCAACGTCACGCGGCTTCCGCTCTTCACGGTGCCACTTCGATTTTCAAAGAGAATGAAGTAGCTGCGCCCCGCTTCCGCGTGACCTTTGGCACGCAGCGCGCCCATCTTGGGATAGCTCGGCACCGCGAGTGGCTCACCGCTGGCCTCGTCGAGAAGCTGCGGTTTCGCATCGCGAGCGACCAGCGCTGCGGCTTTCTCTGGATCGGTGATGCGATACCGCACATCCACTAGATGCCGCTGCGCTGATAACCGCACGGTGACCAGGTCAATCCCCAACCGCGCCGCCGCGTCTCCGCGAAAGAGGCAACCGCTGAGCGCCAGCAACAAGGCCAGGACAAACACTTCACGCCGGTTCATAGAAACGGCACCGCAAACACCGCCGGCACCGCGGGCGCGATGGAAAAGTTTTCGCTGAAGATCACCTTCCCGCCGCCGGAGATCCGAATGACGTAGTCGAGCGCAGCGGGGAGCGTCCGCGGAATCGACCAGAGGAAATGTCCGTTCGTCCGCGCCGCGCGGGCCAGCGTGCGCACGGGCTTTCCGTCATGCACGAGCTCAATCTTTACGCGCGGCGCGAACGAGGGCCACGTGATCGTCCGCAACGCGCCCGCGGTCCAGATGCTGCCCACGCTTGGCACCGTCACCGCCCGGTGGCCTGGTGGCCGCGGCATCGTCGGCGCGGCGACGACGGTTAAGTAAACCAGCTGTCCACCGGGCTGCGATCCGTTGCTGAGGTTGAGGCTGCGATCAAACAGCGCGACACTCCCCGCAGCGGACGGCGTCCAAATCGCGTCGCTCGTTTTCCCAGCCGGGAGCAGCAGCGAATACTGATGGCGCGCGGCAAACGACGTCACGCCGACTTTCACGAACGTGTAGGGATTGCCGTCCTCGGCCACGAGATTCAAATAGGAACCAAGCAGCGTGGGCGTCTTCTCGCGAAGCCCAGCGTTGAGAAAACGAATCAGCGTTTTCTTGCCGACCTTTCCCGCGGTCACCGGCGGCAAGATCGGATTGGGCGATCCGTTCACCAAGAAAAAACGCGGCGCATAGTTCACGGTGCTGGTGCGTTGCCCGCGCAGCGTCGTTGCCGGTGGTGCGGGCGGCGGCGTGCCGTACCGCCCCGAGGCGATGGCGTAGTGCAACTCAGGGTCCACCTCCGAAAAGAGCAGCGACACTTCGTAATCGAAGGCGGTCGAAACATCGTTGTAGGCCTGACCACTCGTCGGCGCGGGGCCCGTCGGCGAGGCTGGTGTAGCCGCGGGATAGACGGTGAGCCCACCGTACAGACCCATCTGGACTTGCACCGCGGGGTGCGTGCCGCTCTCGTAGAGGTAGGACCCGGGCTTCAGGCTAGCCCATGTATATACAGTGGTCCCACCGACCGGCGTCTCCGTGGTGAACGAACGCACCCGTGACGTGGTGTCACCAGCCGCACGCGCGCCCGTCGACGTCACACCGGTAACGCTCCCGGTCGCATTGACGGAAACCCAGACCGGTGTCATCGCCGCCAGTTGTCCGAGTACCACCAGCGAGGTCGGCTCACTGATCATCGCCGGAAAAGCCACGGGCGCAGTCAGCGCGTTCTGGATAGTGATACTCAATGTATCGCCTTCCGAAGCCATCAACGGCGGCCCCGGAAAAGTCACGGCGCCACAGCTCGCAAACGTGGCGTCCGTACACTTGGCATAGCCCCACATCAGCACGTTTTCGCTGGGGACGAGCGGCAGCGCCGCATAGGCCCCCGCGGAGATTTGCGTGGTGCCCGCACGAAGAAAATAGCTCCACGTGGCGGCACGCGCACTGGAAGCGCCGAGCAGAACGAAAATCAAAGGAATTCGGATCATGGTGGCTCCCGACTATTCAAGAGTGACGCTGTAGGGCAGGACCAGCGCCATGGTGGCCATGCCGCCGATGAAGATGTTGTTGCTGGTGAGCTCGCGCTCGGTGTGCGAGTGCCACATGAACGAGATCCCCGCGTTCGGGTTGTGGTTGGAGTGGTACTCGCCGTTGTTGGCGTTGGTGGGCGGCAGGTCTCCCGGAATTCCAAGGTACGGCGTTCCACCGTACATTTCGCCGAAGGTCAGCTTGCTCTGCGCCGGCAACGCCACCGGAATCGGCTTGTCGTGATCCGCGCACCACTCGCCAGTGTTCGGATCGAATCCAGTGGCCCCCAGAAACGTCAGCAGGCCCGTCAAGGGACACGGTCCACCGACGCATCCCGTGCTGCAAGTATGCGTCCCCGGCGATCCATAGATGTCCCAGTTGAGTGCCTGTCCAGTCCACGGTCCCCAGAGAGCGTCCGCCGTTTCGCCCGCCACGGTGGTGCTGGTGAAATCGGAGATCGGCAAATCGGCCAGCGGCACCGTCGCGCTGCTCTGCAAGAGTCGTCCGTCGCGCGCAACGACCAGATGGTTCTGCCCGTGGGTGTGAATCGGGTGCAGATCGCGCCCGCCACCGACCAGCCGTATCAGCACGCTCTCCAGCGGATGCATCGTCGGCATCGAGCCGTAAGGCTGCGCCGGCAGCCACCCGACGTAGTCCTCCATCATGGTGTCCGGAAACGCGCGCCCGTTGATGAACCAACTGGTGGCATGCCGCGTGGTGTTGTCGACATGCGAGAGCTTGCCGAACTCCACCAACCGATGAAGAACCGGATCGAT
>JAHFDP010000030.1 GCA_023248955.1 Deltaproteobacteria bacterium | reverse complement strand
CCTAACTCGGGCGCGCCCGCATGTTGCCACTCAGCGGCGCTGCCGCGCAGGATGCCGTACGCAAGGAGGAGCCCCGCGAAGGAAAACGCGTCCGAACACAAGAAAAACCACATGGCGATTTTGCCGGGCGTCGCTGCGCCGAAATGGGCGTCCAGCGGCCATTCGACGGGGCCGTGGTGGCCGTGTTCCGCGGTGGCATCCATCGTGAGCTTTTCCTTCCTCGAAGAAGCGAGCTTTGGAGCGGATTCGTGTAGCAGCAGAGCGCCCGCGTCGCAAGAAGATTTCTGGTCGTTCGGTTGACTCTCGACAGTGCCGTGGTTAAGAGCGCGGGCATGTCGACTCTGGTGCTTTCCGCGCGGCGTCTTGGGGCAGGCGTGCAAGCGCGCGCCTTCGCCTGGACGGCGCGGCCGCTCTTTTGGGTGGTGGCCATCGCCATCTTTTTCAGCTGGCCGATCGTGCGGACGCTGCAGATTCGATTGCCACCGCCGCTGCCGGTGCTGAGCCAGCTGCCCGCGTTTACGCTCACCGATCAGGAAAACCAGCCCTTCGGTTCCGAGCAGCTCAAGGGCCGCGTCTGGATCGCCGACTTCATCTTCACGCGTTGCCCCACCATCTGCCCGGTGCTGACCGGTCGCATGGGGGAATTGCAGCACCGCACACGGAATTTGGGCGACGCGTTTCGGCTAGTGTCGTTCACCGTGGACCCGGAATTCGACACGCCGAGCGTGCTGGCCGCTTACGCCAAGTCGCATCGTGTAAGTCCGCGACGCTGGTCCTTCGTGACTGGCGCGCCCGAGGACGTGAAGCGCGCGGTGGTCGATGGACTCAAGACCAGCATGGGCAAAGAGGCACCGGACGGCGACCTGGCGAGCATCTTCCACGGCACGCACCTGGTGCTGGTGGATCAGAAGCTGCGGATTCGCGGGTATTACGACACCGACCAGCCGGGGACGCTGGATACGGTGCTGCGCGACGCGGGGATGCTGGTGAATCGCGGGTATTAGTCAGCGAACTCCCCTGCCGCCGTTCCGTCATCGTATCGATCGGTCCAAATCAAACGCAGTGAAGGATTGTCGGCCATTGGAATCCATGACTGCCTCTGACAGAAACATGCAAGGACAGCTCCGATACGCTTGCAAGATCGGGCAACGCCTGCCGCGGGTCAAAGGACTGCGCAGGCACGCTCCATCTATTTCGCCAAGTGCGGCTGTCCATAGAGCGGAATCACGTGCTGCCCGCTCCATCCATCGTCGCTGATGAAAAGAGAACCGTTCGGATTTCCGTTGTGCGTCCCGAGATAGGTCACGTTCAGCGAGCATTGCGCTCCGGCCGCCAGCAACGCGCAGTTGTGCACAACCGAAAAATCGCCGGTCACGCTCACGCTCGTCACGTGCAACGTCCCCGCACCCGCGTTTAGGAAGCGCACCGATTTCGTTCCCGGCCTGCCCGCGAATCCGAGCCTGCCCGCGTCGATGACGCCCTGCGGACGCTGGCCCTCGCCACCGACCGCAAGCGAGAGCGGACGGCCGTTGGTGTTGACGATAATGGTGCCGCCCCGTTGAAGCGTCGCGGAGGGACGGAAGGTCACAGTGAGCGTGCACGACGATCCCGTCGCGATCGACTGCGGGCAACCGTTCGCCACCGTAAAATCGCCCGAGCTACTCACGATGTTGCCGAGCGAAAGCGCCGCTCTGCCGATCGAGCGCACGGTGACCGTTTGCGCTGCACTCGCGCCGATGAGTACGTCATCAAAAGCAAGCGCGGTCGACGACAGCTGCCCCTCCGGGCCTTCGCCCTTTCCTTTCACGCGCACCGCCCACGGCTTGTTTTCGCCGGCGCCCTGCACTGTGATGAACGCGTTCACCGCCGCCGTACTGCGCGGTGTGAACTGCACGTTCACGATGCAGCTGGCCTTGGGCAAGAGCGTCGCGCCCGTGCATTGATCGCCAACCATCGAAAATGATCGCGTGGAGTCGACAAGCCGCGCAGCGGAAATGAGCTGCGCTTTGCTTCCCAGATTGACCATGCGCACCACGGCGCTCGACGACGTGCCAACGAGCGTGCCGAGCAACTGAACCGCGTTGGGCAAAAAGCCCATCCGCTGCAAGGTGCCATTGCCCGTGAGCGTGACGAAGGGCATCAACGGCGCGTTGCTGAACACGCTGAGCGCGGCCGAACGCGCGCCGAAAGCCCACGGGACGAACATTACCCAGATGACGCAGGTATCGTCGCTGCTGGGCCGCAGCGTCTTGCCGGCGCAATCGTCCTCGTAAATCCAATAGTCGCCTGGGTTCGCGCCGGACGCAGCCGCGAAATCGATCTTCAGATCGGCGTTACCGGTGTTCTTCACCACAAACGGTTGCGCGGTTGTCTTCATGGCGACTTCGACCGTGCCAAAGTTGTAGCTCGTCGCATCGAAGCTGACGGCTGGCGTGCTGCCGAGATCGCAACCACCTGCGGCATTCGACCAGAGCGGCTGCACGGCGAAAAAGCCGTTGGCGCCGCCGAATCCCACGTTGCGCACGCCCGCGTTGGCGTTGCATTTGTCGCCGTTCTCGCCTTTGAGGCCGGTCGAGTCGGTCCAGCCATTGCCATAGAACGGATCGGTGACTGTCTCGGCAAATTCGTGGCCCGAGGCCTTGCTGAAACCGTCGAGGATACCGTGGCCAAAAAGATCGTCGGTGGGACTACCCAGGTTCGCGCCACAGCCAGCGCCCTTCGACGGCAACCACGGGATGTAGATGTACGCGTAGTGTCCCGCCGGTACGGCGCCGTCTTCGGTCTCCGCGCCCGAGTGCCACGCGCAAGCCGAGCCGCCGGTCGCGGTGAGCGCGTCGTAAACACCGGGCGGTGTGTAGATGACCAGGATGGATTCGGAATCGTAGGCACCGAAATGATCGCGCGCGAATTGCGTTTCCCACTCGATGGAGAGACGGTTGACACTCGCGGGCGGGTCGTCGCTGTCGTCGAACCACCAGCCCTGGAACACGTCGGTGGGGTTGGTGAAGTTCGCGGACCCCGGCGCGCAGAGGATGTCACCGACGGCGGCGTCTGAGCAGTATTGAGATTGCGTCCCCATCCACGGGGAGCCACCCATCCGCTGCCAGAAGGTGATGATGTAGTTGCTCGCAGTGGTCGTGTCGGCAGGCGCGGTTCCTACGCCAGTGGTCCAATCGGAGCCCCAGAAGGTCACGTACACCTTCGGGTTGTGAAACATGGTGCCGCCGTTCCAGACCAGGTTGTCGACGGGCGGCAACGCTTGGGACGACGCCCCGAAATTGGGCTCGGCCGCGGTTTCGGGAGTGCCGCAGCTGAGCGAAAGCAGAAGCGGGACGAGGGCGATGTTTTTCACGAGTGGCTCCGGTGGTTGATCGATGTTGCAAGCCGGAAACTACTCGTACGGTTTGTGAAGTCGGTGAGCATCGTCACACTGCGTCAAATCCACTCTCGTCGTCCGCGTCCAAAGTTTTCCGCAGTTTGGAAGGCGGCCATCACGAACTACGTTGGTGATATGCTAAAAGGGTTCGATGCGATCGCCCTTTTTTTGCTGCGCTTTGACCATTGCCTTTGGTGCGTGCACTCCACGCTCGAATCAACAACCCGCTATTGAGAATAGTGGCGTTGCCGATGACGGCGGTGTGGCGGATAGCGGGCGGGCAGATGCTTCAGACGGCAGCGTGGCCGATGCTTCCGCCGACGCTGCTTCTGATGGGGGCGCTGCGGACGCGTCAAACATGGAAGACGCCGGAACTAAAATCGATGGTGGCCTCGAATCCGGTGAATGCCGCATCAACTCCGATTGTCACGGGCCCTGCCTGCATTGCGCAACGCCCTATTCGGCCGCCTGCTCCGGCGGACATTGCAACCCTTGCAGCGAGAAGAGTTGTGGACCTGGACAGTCCTGCACCAACGGAACGTGTGTACAAAACCCCTGCGGTGTTCAACCCGACTGCCCGCGCAATTTCTTCACCTGTGCCTCATCGGTCTGCACGCGAAAATCGTGCATCATGGACGTCGACTGCGCAGAAGGGGGTTTCTGCGTCAACGGCGCATGCTTCGACCAAATCGGCCATTGTGCAGACGGCTGCTAGGTTTTCTCGGAAGTTTGTCGAGTAAGGGCCCGCGACAAAACAAATGTATCAACTACAGTATACTCAACTCAGTATCCGTTCAGTCCGTCATGGCCGGGATTGACCCGGGGATCGGCGGCCGGCCATGACGACTGGTGTGCCGGACTGAACGGATACTCAACTTATAGTTGATACATTTGTTTTGTCGCGGGCGCTAAGGATTTGAGCGAGTGGACGGCCGAAGGATAGCATCACTGCAAAAGGCGAATTCTGCCATTCGAATAGTCCGCAACATAGAGATTCCCCGAGCTATCGAAAGCAAGCCCGGAGGGATTGTCGAGCGACGCGGAGGTGCCGGCCCCGCTGTCCCCTGCAAAGGCATTCGTTCCGTTACCGGCGATCGTGTAGATGCTATTGGCAGTCATTGAAATCGTGAAATAGGTTCCGGTCGTTTTTGGAACCATTCGAACGCGATGACCATAGGTGTCGGTCACCAGCAGGTTGCCTGAACTATCGACCGTCACACCCTTCGGGTTGTTCACATTACCAGTATCGATAATCGTATAAATGCTGTTGGCAGTCATCGATACGCCGAAGTAGGTTCCGGTTGTTTTGCAGACCATTCGAACGCGATTGTTGTACCGATCCGCGATGACGAGATTCCCACTGCTGTCGATCGCTACTCCGTGCGGACCTTGGATACTACCAGAGGTCGCCGCGGAGCCATCACCGCCAAAGGCGCCCGTGCCATTACCCGCGATCGTATAGATGTAATTTGCTGTCATCGATTGACCGAAGTTGGTTGCCGTTGCTGCGGCAACCATTCGAATCCGGTTGTTGGAATCGTCTCCAATGATCAGATTTCCCGCGCTGTCGAAGACCACTCCAACCGGATAATTGAGGGACCCAGAAGTCGCGGCCGCCCCATCTCCTGCGAAGGTCGCGCTACCATTGCCCGCAACGGTGTAGATATTATTTGCCGTCATCGATTGACCAAAATTGGTCGCCGTCGTTTTCGCAATGACCCGAATGCGGTGGTTATTGTAATCCGCGAAGTAGACGTTTCCCGAGCTATCAAGTGTGAGCGCGGACGGACCGTTTATTTTTGCCGAGGTGGCGGCCGCGCCATCTCCCAAAAAGCCCTGCGCGCCGGTGCCAGCGATCGTGTACATACTGTTTGCGGTCATCGATTGGCCAAAATAGGTTCCCGTCGTTTTGGGGACCATCCGAATGCGATGATTTCCCTCGTCTGAAAGATAGACGTTATCCGAACTGTCCAACGCCACACCCGTTGGTCCCGAAATGCCGCCCACGTTTGCCGCCAAAGCGTCGCCCGTAAAACCCAGGGTCCCATTGCCGGCAACGGTATAGATGTAACTGCCCGTCATAGATTGGCCAAAGTTGGTCCCGGTTGCAGCAGGAATCATCCGCACTTTGTTACCGTTCTGATCCGCCGCGTACACATTCCCCGAGCTGTCGACTGCAACCGTATAGGGATAAAGCGAGCCGGAGGTGGCCACCGCTCCATCCCCCGAACTGCTTCCAGACCCATTGCCGGCTATCGTATAGATATCATTGGCTGTCATCGATTGGCCAAAATAGGTGCCCGTGGTCTTCGCCACCATTCGGATGCGATTGTTGTAATCGGCAATATAAAGATGTCCTGCGCTATCAGCGACTACACCCAAGGGATCATTGACCGCGGCCGACGTTGCGGCACCACCATCTCCGGCAAACGAGGTCGCACCATTGCCAGCGACAGTATAAATATTACTGGCGGTCATCGATTGACCGAAATAGGTTCCCGTCGTTTTGGGAACCATTCGAATTCGATTGTTTCCGGTATCCGCAATATAGACGTTGCCGGAACTGTCGACACCCACGCCATAAGGGGAACCGAGCGTCCCGGAGGTGGCAATACCCGAATCGCCGGAAAAACTATTCGTGCCCGTACCCGCAATCGTATAGATGTAATTCGCTGTCATCGATTGACCAAAATAAGTTCCCGTTGTTTTGGGAACCATTCGAATACGATGGTTTTTCCGGTCCGCGACATAAATGTTGCCCGAGCTATCGATGGCGACTCCATACGGATCGACGCCCGCACTCGTCGCTGCCGCCGCATCGCCCGCGAAATCCTGCGAGCCACCACCGACAACGGTATAAATGGAATTGGCGGTCATCGATTGGCCGTAATTGGTTCCTGTTGCAGCAGGCACCATGCGCACCCGCTCGCTGCGCCTATCCACAATAAAAACGTTGCCGGAGCTATCGACAGCGAGCGTGCATTGGAAGTTTGAACCATTGTTGCTGCACTGGAGTTGTGCGGCTGTCGCAGCGCCGCCATCTCCCGAAAAACCGAGGGAGCTGCTGCCAGCGAAAAGGTGGACGTTCCCACTTGAGTCGACCTTAAAGATGGATGAGTAGGTCCCGTCCGTGTAGAAAACATTGCCGCTTGTATCGGTAACAACCCCGCCGATGCCACCCGCGGACCAGCTGGTGGCCAAGGTCGAGGCAGGCGGATTATCCCCTCCCGCAGAGGTTGAAATCACATCGCCGTTGCCCGCTGAGACGCTGAAGTTAATCGCTGAAGTTGTTCCACCACCGGGCGCCGGTGTGGTCACCGTGACCGCATAGGTTCCCGCCGTAACCAGGTCAGCGGTGGTGATCGCAGCAGTGAGCTTGGTCGAACTGACGTAGGTCGTGGTTCGTGCCGCGCCAGCCCATTTGACCGTGGAGGATCCGAAAAAGTTTGTACCGTTCACGGTCAGCGTAATGCCGGAGGAGCCGTGCAATATCGACGTCGGAGCGATGCTGGATGTCGTCGGCGCCGGGTATACCTCGCCGATGAAAATGTTAGCTGAGACACTGTGTGCAGTATCTTTCGTATAATCCGCAGGAAGAGAAGTGAAAACTCCACGCGCCACAAAACCACCCGCAAGATAGCGCTTGCTGAACCACCAGCCCACACCGCCGTTGGCATCGGTCGCCACAACCGATCCAACGAACGTTCCCGCCACATCTAGCTTGATCGTTAGGGCATAGTTGGTGCCAACGGTGAGCGCGGTTCCTGGCGTCATGGGAATGAGAACTTTCGTCTTGGTGCCGAGCGTCGGAATCGCCGTCGTTGCGCCGACCGATCCCGTGGAGTAGGCGTTGGACGCACCCTGGTCGTCAATTCCACCGGAGCCGGTCAGGCTGTGAATTTCCGCCTTGATGTTTTGCCCACCGCCACCCGCTGTCCGAATCATGTCAACCTGAACGAACGTCACCATCCCAGTCGTATCGCCGCAGCAGGGTGACTGCGCCTGAAACGTTTGCCCAACCCGTTGGACGACACGGGTGTTGTTTTGAAGTTGAAAGCCATTGCCGTTCACAAGCCCCGAGCCGTTGTAGTTGGCGAAACTGTTGATGCCTTTGGAGATGGTCACGGTTGCCGAAGCCGTGGTGTTGCTGGCTCCCGTGTCGGTCACAGTTACCGTATCCGTCGCCCCCGCCGAACCGGGGCTGCCGGCAGTGTAGAGAGCCGTCGTACTGCCGCTGCTAGCAATGGTGCCGGAAGCACCGCCTTGCAGCGCCCAGGTGAAAGGGCCAGATCCGGCTGCCGTGAAGGTCTGCGTCTGGGCCTGCGAAAGCGTAACGTTGGCCGGTGAGAGCGTCGGACTAGAGGCGGAGCGAGCGACGCCGAAATTCGGCGCTTTCACCTCAGGTCCGGAGGGCCGATCGCACGCAAAGAGCGACGCTAGCACCACAACCGGAATATGGGTTCGCACGGTGGCTCCCGATCACGTCGTGAATTGTCGACTTGTCAACCCTTTAATGGGAGTGTAGCACAGTGGTCTCAAACGACAGCGATCTCCCGCTTGGTGAGCGACCTTCTTGCAAGAAAAGCACGCTCGCCTTCGTAAGGAAACTGCACATTCCGTCTTGGAAAGCTTCATTTCCTGACGAGGAAACAGGTCTCCGACGAAGGCGGACGCGATCACCATCGACTTCTATCCGAAAGTCGCCCGCTCGCTGACTTAAACGCGGGGCCACTCGTAGAGCATCAGGTAGACAACGACGCCCGTCAGCGACACATACATCCAGATCGGCCAGGCGAACTTCACGGCGCCGCGGTGGCTTGCGAAGTCACCCTTCAGAGCGTGCATCAGCGACCTGGCGATCATCGGCAGCACAGCCACGGCTAGAATCATGTGCGGAATGAGAATCCAGAAGTAGAGCGTCTTCGCCCAACCTGTGCCGGGAAACGCTTTGGTCCCGTGGTTAAGTGCGCGCGTGATGTAGCCGGCGAGAAAGAGCGCCGACGCGGTGAGCGCGGCATAGATGAGATTGCGGTGAAGATCGCGCCGCTTCATCTTGATGGCCACGAATGCGCTGAGCAGAAACGTCGCTGAGAGCGCGTTCATGGTGGCGTTGATACCGGCGAGGTGCGGAATGATTTCCATTTACCGCTTTCGGTAGCAGACGACGATGGCGGTGGCCAACGCGGTTGCGGCGAACAGCGCGACGACCGTGATTTGCATCGGAATACCGCCGCCTAGAATGGCCGTTCCGGGCACCGTCCCGCCGTAGAGAGAACCGCGCAGCGCAGCGGCAGCGTAGCTCACCGGGTTCACACGCATCACCATTGCCAGCATCGGCTGCGAGGCGCTGGCCGGGAACATGGCACCCGAGAGAACCCAGAGCGGAATGAGCAGCATGCCCATGACCACGTGGTAAGCGGCGCTGCTGTCGAGCCACCAGGCCAATGCGAAGCCGAGCGCGGTGAGGGCGAGCGCGATCAGGACGAGCACCAACACGAGCGGCAGCCAAGCGATGGCGGCGTAGGAAAACCCAGCCAGCGGCGCGAGTGCCACAAAGAGCGCAGCTTGCAAGAGCGCCACGGCGGAGGAGCCAAGCACTTTGCCGGTGACCAGCGCGCCACGCGAACCAGGCGCCACAAGGACGGCCTGCAAGAATCCTTCGTGGCGATCGTCGATCACGGACATAGTGGTGAAGATGGCGGCAAAAAGAACGACCATCAGCACGATGCCCGGGAAAAAATATTCGAGGTAGCCGACGCTCTCCGCGCCTGGGAGGCGAAACGTTCCCGCCATGCCGGAGCCGATCACCAGCCAGAAGAGCAGCGGCTGAGCGAGCGCACCGACGAGCCGCGACTTCTCGCGAAAGAAACGCAATAGATCGCGGCGGACAAGGACGGAAACGGTGGCCAATTCCTGCGCCAACGCGTTCGGTGTCGACTTGACATTTTGTGCAGCGGGCATTTCCAGGGTCGCGCTGGTCATTGGAGCGTCTCGTGGTCGAGCCCGTGGCCGGTGAGCTTCAGGAATACGTCGGCCAGCGTCGGACGGCGTAGGCTGACGCTGCGTAGACGGCCCGCCGGCAAAGCTTCCACGATGCGCGGAATCAGCTCGTGGCCGCGTTCGCGTTCGACGATGACGCGGCCTTCGCGCACGCGCGCGGGCAGTGCGAGCCGTTCGGTGAGGAGCGTGACGACTTCCTCGGGACCGTCGCAGTCGAGTTCCACCACGTCGCCGGCCACGCGGTGCTTCAAGTTATTCGGGCTGTCGACCGCCACCAGCTTGCCGCCGTCGAGTACGCCGACCCGATCGCAGCGCTCGGCCTCTTCGGGACGGTGCGTCGTGAGGAGAATCGTCAGGCCGGTCTGTTTGCGCAGCGCCGCGAGCCGCGCCCAGGTGCGTTGGAAGCTGGCCTCGTCAAGGCCACTGGTCGGTTCGTCGAGGAGGAGCACGTCCGGTGCATGGAGGAGCGCGCGGGCCAGTTCGACGCGACGGCGCAATCCGCCGGAGAGCGTCTTCACCGTGTCACCGGCGCGATCGGCGATTTCGGAAAATTGAAGCAGCTCAGTGATGCGGCTGGCCGCGCGCGCGCCGGAGAGGCCGTAGAGCTGCGCGGACAGGAAAAGGTTTTCGCGGACGGTGAGCCGCTGGTCGAGGCTGGGATCTTGGAACACCACACCAAGCCGAGCACGCAAACGGCGATCGCTTCCCGAGAGTAGTTCGCCGTCGAGCCGAATCGCGCCGCCCTGGGCGGGAAGGAGTCCAGCGAGCACGGCGAACGCCGTCGATTTGCCTGCACCGTTGGGACCGAGCAATCCGAAAATTTCACCAGCGCCAACAGTGAACGACAAGTCGCCCAGCACGGCGCGCGCGCCATAAGCGAGCTGCACGCGCTCGACGGTGAGACGGGGCATCACGGCGTCCACCGTCCACCTCCGGTGTTGGACGCCATCAGCGCGCCGAGCAAGAGCGGGAGATAGACGAGCGAAGCGAAGAAGAATCCGCGCGCCCAACGCGCGTTCGTTTTGACGAGCAGGCCGGTCATGCTCCAGCCGAGGAAGATGAGGCCGAGCACCGACGCGGCGATCCAGTAGAGACCACCGCCGACGCCGAGCGGAACGAGCGAGAGCGAAACGGGCACCAGCGCGGCGGTGGTGGCGATGATGAGCAATTTCGCGAACAGGTCGCCGCGTGCGAGCGGGACCACGCGAATGCCGCCGCGCGCGTAATCTTCTTGCAGGTAGATGGCGATGGCCAAGAAGTGCGGGAGCTGCCAAACGAAAAGGATACTGAAAAGACCGAGGCCACCGGGGTCGATGGAGCCCGTGGCGGCGGTCCAGCCGAGCAGCGGCGGAATGGCGCCGGGAAGCGCGCCGACAAAGACCGCGAGCGACGTGCGTGGCTTCATCGGTGTGTAGACGAGCACGTAGGAGACGAGCGCGATGGCGGCGAGGAGGCCGGTGAGCGCATTCACGCCAAAGGTCAGCGCGGGCAACGAGATTGCGGCGAGTCCGAGCCCCTGCCAAAGCGCGACGCGGGGATCGAGACGCTGCGCGGGAAGCGGGCGTTCGCGTGTGCGAACCATGCGGGCGTCGATGTCGCGCTCGAGGTAGCAGTTGAGCGTCTGCGCCGCGGCGACGACGAGCGTAGTGGCGATAAGCGTGAGCGCGATGCGCGCCCCAGAAACGTGCGCGGGCGCGAGCCAAAGTCCGCAGGCCGTGGTGACGAGCACCAGCGCGGAGAGGCGCGGCTTCGCGAGGACAGCGCAATCGCGCAGGAACGCGACGAGGCCGGACGATCGTTCGGAGGCGAGATCCATCGTCGTTGCCGGCGGCATTAACGGACCGCCACAAACTCGGCCGAAGCGATCGGCGCGTTCGGAGTTGGGACCGCAATCGAAGGCGCCGCGCCAGTTGACAAAAAGAGTAGCCAGAGATCGGCGAGAAGAAGCGCACCGACACCCAGATGCGCGACCGCTGGCGCGATACCGAGGAACGTTTTGACGGTCACCACGCCGAGGAGAATCTGCACGCCAACCAGCACCGGCGCGGCCGCGGCGAAGAGACGATTCGCACGCGCACCTTCGCGAGCAGCGATGATCACGAGCACCGCAACGAGTAGGGCGACAACGCGGTGCGCGAGCTGCAACAACGCCGGTCCCTGCCCTTCTCCGGCCGCGGGCCAGAGGGTGTTATTACAAGTGATAATGGTTGTATTGCACGCCAATCCCGCGCCGGTATGGTGCACGAAAGCGCCCACGAGCATCTGCGCATAGGTCAACAGTACCGCGGCCAAAATCCATCCACGCGGTCCGCGAGCGAGCGGTGCAGCCATCCGCGAGGGCGCGGTTCGCACAACAAGCGCGAGCAGCGTAGCGAAAAAGATCAGCGACGTGGCGGTGTGCAGCGTGCGCGCGTAGAGCGGCAATTTGTAGAGGACGACGAGCCCACCGAGCAGACCTTGCAAGAGAACGAGCCCGACCGCGCTGATGGCCAACACGCGAACGCCGCGCTGCGCGCCAGAAGTCGCGGCGACGATCGCCACGAGAACCGCTACGGCACCGAGTGCCCCGAGCGGAATGCTGCGAAATCCCATCCCCACGCCGGTAATCGCGAGCGCCACGGCCAGAGCAACAAACGGCCAGACGCTCTGCCGCTGCCCAACCAAAATGGCCAGCAGCATCGTCAAGACGCCGACCGTCGAAGCGAGCAACCGGTGTGAATGCTCGATGAGAACGGCGCCGACCATGGGCGGAGCCAACGTGCCGTAGCAAGTGGGCCAGTCCGGACAGGCGAGCGACGAACCGGTCGCATGCACGAGCCCACCGACCAGCAGCAACAAGAACGCGGTCGCGGCGGTGACGATGGCGAAACGGTGCGTGGACATCCGAGGGGGCGTCTAACAAGCGACCCGGGCGCGGTCAAGGCGCGCTCCAGAGTGGCGCATTCATGCACCAGCGGCGCGCACGGGTACTCCACACGTATTCACGTCGCCGTCTCGCAGCCAACGAAATCGGACATTTGGGAGGAATCGTCGGCGCCAACGCCTTGGCACCAAACTTGGATTGATGGTCACGCAACAAAGGGAGTTACCTTGCGCATCATCTCATCCATCGTCGCCACTGCTTTCTTCGCGCAGGCGTGTGCACCGCAAGCCGTTCCGCTCCAGTCGCAGGCTGAAGCGGTCAAGGACGGCTTTCTTTGTCAAACGGCGTTGCGATCTGTGGCCTCGCTCTCCGCGGCACTCCAATCCGCGGCGTTGAACCATCAATCAGTGACGTCTTCGCCAGCGTACGAGCCTGCCTTAAACGACCTGACCCACGTTTTCGAAATCATCTACGACGCGCGGGAAAGCAACCAGGTGCCGACAAAGGGCAAGCTCAAGTTGATGTCCGACGCGCTCGACTGCTTGGAGGTTCACTACAGCGACCTTCAGCAGAACAATGACGAGGTTGACGACATCACCCAATCGCTGTTGACGAGTTGGTTTTTCGTTTCCGCCAGTGCGGCCCTTGGCTCCGCCCGCGTTGCGGCGACCCAAATCGAGGCCGCGAGCCTTCGCGCTGCCAGCCTCGAAGCAAATGCGGCGCGCTTGAAAGCGCTGGAGATGGCGTTCCGCAACGCATGGGAGGCCTACCGCGCGGCGGCCAAAAGCTCGCCCTATGAATTCTCCGTCGAGGACGCGGAACAATTTGTTAAGCGCGGAATTGCCGTGGAAGGATTCGCTCCCGTGGTGGAACGAGCCGTGGCCATGGTCAAAGCGCGGATTGAAATTCTCGCCAACGGCTCCGGCGCAGCAGTGCAGGCTGCCATCGCAGCAAGCACCGCCCGAGCTTCGGTCGCCGCGGCCGGGCTGACCGCAAAAGCGATCACGGCGGGATCCACTTACGTTCTACTAGCCTTAGTGACGAGCGAGGCGATCCTGGTGCTCGACAAGTCCTACAACGGCGGCAGGGTCAGCCACGGGCTCACCGGGGCATTTGCTTCGATGCTTGGATGGGATCTCACCGACGATTCCAACCACCAGGATGCGCGAGCGTCTGCGGCCAAGTTGATCGATGCGCTCGTTCGCGCGCAGCAGGTGGCGGATGACGGGGAAGAGGGAGCGGTTGCGATGAGTGACGATGCGGCGAACGACACGGTTGCGAGCGATCCTGGCGCCGACGATGACGCCACGGTAGCGGCCGATACCGTTCCGGCCGAGGGATAGAGCCACGCGCAAGGCTTTGTCGCGGAGCCAACGAACCCTACGTGATAGGATTGTTTTCACCTCGGGCATCTCGATGATGCCGCGATGTTCACCTTCGCCGTTGCGATCCTAGCTGCGTCCTCTGGAACATCCGCCGATCTCTCAATCGTCTACGACGGCCGCGGCGGCGGGCTCGATGGCTTCACGTGCAGTGTTCCCGAATTCGATTACCTCCTCGACAGCACGCCGCCAACCGGGACAACGTTCACGCTGCGCGAAACGGGGTTCGGCGTGCTGCACGACAATGGTCGATTCGTGTTGTCGCCGACCCGGCCGGGCGACTCGCTGATTCCCGCTGATGCGATCGCGGCGACCGATCGCAAGCTCACGTTGCTCGATCCCGCCATCCCGTTTCTGGAGAGCGTTTACGGCATCTTCTTTCAATGGCCTCGCGGCGGGCGCGTTCGTGCGCGCAGCTGAACACCGCACCCTGCCCGTCACCTTCGATAGTCCACCCGATCTCGATTTGCGAAAAACGTTCGCACAGGCCGGGAGCGCTACTCTGCGCGCGGGTGCCGACACACTGCTCCCCGCGACGGAAGAGGTCATCGGTGGCGACGCGGCTCTCCAAAAGCGCGCGCGCTGGGACGAGGAGCCGGGCCATGGTGTAACCGCGCAGGTCGGCTGGACCTCATCGCTTTGGCATTCGCTGGAGACGAACCTGGCGCGCGAAGCCATGAACAGCGAAGTCGGCATGACCCGAGACGGTGACATCAACGTTAATTCCGGTGGTTCGATGGACGCGGCCGTGATCGGGATGCTTTCGTCGAGCACCTCGGACCGGTTGATGGCGACGCAGCTTTCTGGCGCTGAATTGATCGGGCTTTCTCGCGCAGCCGTCGGTGATACCAAGCTTGTCTTCACGGGATTCGACGCCGACAAGATGCTCATCGACGGCCGGCCTCTCGATGAGAAACAGAGCTACCGGACGGTGCTGGTGAGCTCTCTCCTGTCGGACCCCGCCTTCGAGTCACTCCTCAAAGGCAAGACGTTCGAGGACGGGCCGAGCACGGGCGACAACGACATTGCCGGCCTGCGTGCCCTGCGTGACGAGAACGGCGGTCTTACCGCGTCTTACAACGCGGCGCTTCGTTCCCGGCTCACCAGTGACGGCCCGCCGCACCCGTTGTGGCTCGTTCAGCTCGACCAAATCGGTGGCGTCTTTTTGGCCAACAAGGCCACCGACACGGGCGACCGCTTCGCGCACATTCGCGAACAGCGGCTCGCGCTGCCGGATTTCCACACCGTCAACGCGCGCGGAACCGTCGCCGCCACCTACGACCGCGCCGAGCTGACTTGGAAAAGCGATGTGGTGTTCCGATTCAACCGCACCTATTTTCCGTCGCTCGACGGCGTTCTTCCCCTGGCGCAACGGCGGCTCGAAGATCAGCTTCTTCCGGAGACGGAGTTGCGAGTGAAGACGTTCAAGCTCGGACTTGGAAAAGAGAATTACGATCTCGTTCCCTTCTTGCGCGGACGTTACGAAACCGAATTCAACCATGGTGAAATCGACCAACCCGACGGCACGCGCACGCTGCTCCTGCGCCGCTCTTACCCCTCGGGCACCGTGGGCGCGGGTCTCTTTCCCGGCGGCTTTCTGCAAGAGCTACGCGCGGGATTCGTCGCCCAAAACGACTTCGCCAAAACGGCCGGGCGACGATTGCAGACCGGCTTCATGTGGGGCTTGAAACTCGCCAAAGGGTTCGGCGTCGTGCAGGCCGCGCTCGACAGCTCCCTCACCTATTTTCCGCCCGCCGGCGAAAGCGAGCCGGACGATCTCGACGTGATCGGACTCTCCGCACGGGGAACGTTCACGCTCACGGTTCCCATCGGCGGCTGGTTCCGCATGGGGCTCCTCACCGATTGGCTCGGCGTGCGTGGCAAGGTTCCGTCGACGGACGCGCTCGGGCAGAGCTTGCAAGTCGGCGCGACGCTGATGCTCGATCGCGCTTGGAAGCCCGGGTATCAGCCGTTGTTCGGATCGTAATTACAAATCGACCGCCGATGTCAGACCCCCGTGGTAGGTTTTTCTCACAAGGAGAAACACCATGGCGAGAACCGCAAACCCGCGCCCACGGCGCACCAAAACCGAAGTCCAGGAAGAGTTCGACAAGATTCGCGAGGACGTTTCCGAGACGAAAGAAAACGCCACCGTCAAAGATGACGAGCTCGCGCGGCACAAGGCGGCCGAGATCCGTCACGCAGTTTCAGGCGCGTCGGTGGAATCGGTGGTCCATCGAACTTCCGACCTCAACTTGGAGATTTCGAAGGCGCTGGCCGAGGTCTCGGCCAAGCTGGTTTCCGAAGTCGAGCAGCTCACGGGATTGCGCGAAGCAGTGGCGTTGGAAACCCGGGAGCTAGAGCGGCTCCACAAGCTCGACGTTGCCGCCACGGCACTCGACTACCTGACGGAGGAGTACCGGCTTCAGCAAGAAAAGCTCGAGGCGGAAATCTCCGTGCAGCGCACCTCTTGGGCGGAAGAAAAACAGGCGCAGCTTCGCGAGCAAAAGGAAAGCGACGAGGCACAGAAAAAGCAGCGTCAGCGCGAGACCGACGACTACGAGTACAAGAAAGCCCTCGATCGCAAGAAGGCGCAGGATCAGTACGAGGAGCAGGTTCGTGTGCAGGAAAAAAAGAACAAGGAAAAGCAGGACGCGCTGGAGAAGAGCTGGCACGACCGCGAGGTGGCGTTGAAGGCGAGCGAGAGCGAATTCGCGCGCTACAAGCAGGAATCGGAGAGTTTTCCTGCCCGGCTCAAGGACGAGCGGGAGCGTGCGGCGGCCCAGGGCTCCGAGGCAACCAAACAAAGCTTCGAGCAGCAGATTGTCCTCTTGAAACGGGACAGCGAAGCCGAGAAGAAGATGTCCGACTTCCGCGTCAAGTCGCTGGAGGAGGCGGCGGCGCGCCAGGTGGGGCAGATCGAGCTGCTCTCGCGGCAACTCGACGAGGCGAAGAAGCAGGTTCAGGACATCGCCATGAAGGCCATCGAGGGCGCGTCGGGTGCGAATGCGCTCGCGCACATCAACAAGATTGCCATGGAACAGGCCAAGACGCGGGTTGGGCAGGGATAGGTGGCTACGCCGGACCTCGAAAAAATCATCGAGCGGTTAAACGAGCTCGAACGCAAAGGCACCATCGGGCCCTATGCGATCGGCGGGGCCTTTGCGTTCGTTTTCTATGCGGAGCCCTTCGAGACGCGCGATCTCGACGTGTTCGCGGATCTGCCGACAAGTCAGGGCGGGCTTGTGTTGCTCGACAAGCTCTACGCGGACCTGGCATCGCTTGGCTACATGCCCGAGGGTGACGCTGTCCTTATCGAAGGATTCCCGGTTCAGATCCTCCCGGAAACCACACCACTGTTGCAGGAGGCGGTGGCTCAAGCCGAATCTATTTCCGTTGGAAAGCAAAGGACGCGCGTGTTCTCCGCGGAACACGCCGTCGCGATTGCGCTGCAAACGAATCGAGCCAAGGACAAGCTCAGAATTCAGCATCTCTTGGAGACTGGCCGCGAACCGCTGAATCAAGGCCAGCTCGATGCTATTCTTCAAAGACACGGTCTCGTACAGCGCTGGCGCGATTTCCTGGAGGCTTCTCGTGGGTAGTGGCGGCGTTACCAAGAAAGAAATGCTCGAACGGATCGTCGCGGCCAAGCAGGCACGGCGCAAGGAGCTGGCGCGACTCCCTTTCGAAAAGAAGTTTCAGATGGTGGTCGAACTCAAGCGGCTTAGCGGACAGGCCCGCGCGGCGGTTGCCTTTCGGGCGCGTGAAGTGAAGACGAACGTAACTACAAAATAACTACGCCGGTCGCTTCATCCGCAGTGTCGTCGCCAGCGAAAACCCCGCTGCTTTCGCGTCGTTGAAAAACATCTTCACCGTGTCGAGCGAATAGCCATCGAGATCTTTCCCGAGCAGGTTCAGCTTGGCCAAGATGTCGTTGGTGACGGTGATGACATGACAACCAATCTCACTGGCCTGGACTACATTCAGTAGCTCGCGCGGGCTGGCCCAGATGAGCCCCTGGTTCGGTCGTGGCGTCATGGTTTCGAGTGCCGCGCGCATGATCGGCAACGGATCGCGTCCAGTGTCGGCGACACGGCCCGCGAACACCGAAATGAACGACGGCACCTTCGCGCCCAGCACGGCTGAGACGCGCGCCACCTGTTCCACCGTCATCAGCGCCGTGACGTTTTGCCGCACGCCCGCGCGCGCCAGCCGATCGATGAGTGCATCGGTCGGTTCGCCTTTCGTGTTGGTAACCGGGATTTTCACGAAGACGTTTTCAGCCCACGACGCAATTTC
The DNA here is from genome assembly GCA_023248955.1 of Deltaproteobacteria bacterium. GTDB lineage: Bacteria > Myxococcota > Myxococcia > Myxococcales > JAHFDP01 > JAHFDP01. Next base: position 24,841 of record JAHFDP010000030.1, on the reverse strand, counting down.
CAGCGCCTGATCTTCCATCTCCGAAAAATCGTCCGAGAAAACTTCGAACGAGATCGGCCGCGCGCCAATCACCGTCAACACGGTGCGCGCGAAGGCCTTGTAGTCGACAACGCCAGCCTTGCGCATCAATGTCGGGTTGGTGGTGAAGCCCGCGATGAACGGCTTCTTCGCGATTTCGCGAATCCCGTTTTCGTCAGCACCGTCCGCGAAAATTTTCACGCGCAGGTTAGCGACGGACATTGGACTCCTTCGATTCCCACGCCGTGGGCGCGGCTTTTAGTGCGGGGTGCGAGACCATGAGGTGCCAAACCACCGCCTGAAACGCTTCGCTGTGCGGCGTGATGTGCGCGGAATTTACGACGGGAACGAGCACGCAGGCCGTTGCCATTTTCGCGGTCGCGCCGCCGTCACGGCCCACGATGCCGCAGATGGGCGCACCCACTTCTCGTGCGAGTTGCAACGCACGAACGAGGTTGACGCTAACGTTTCGCTCGACGCTGCCGCCGCCAACGGAAAACACCATCAGGAGATCTGCGCTCGAGAGACGGCTCACAGTCAGCCACGCCGCGAACGCGGTTTCCCATCCTTCGTCGTTGGTACGCGCGGTCAGCTCCGAAACATTGTCGGTGGGCGCGTACGCCTCGATGGCGGCGATTTTGCGGAAGTCGTTCACCGCGTGCGAAGCGTTGGCCGCGCTACCACCGACGCCGAGAATGAAGAGCCGCCCGCGCCGTTCGCGGAGTTTGACCAGCTCCTCGACGACGCGATCGATGGCGCTCGCATCGAGTTCGGCTGTGATGCGTCCCGCTTCTTTCAGGTAGTCGGCGGTGAATCCCATGGCGCTCCCGGGCGTGATGTTCAGCGCTTAACTATAGTACGACGTGTTGGGTTCATAACAACTGGGCCGCGACCGAGTGGCGCTAGCTCGCTAGCGAAGGTTTGCGGCGACCGCAGGAGCGAGCAAAACCGCTCCGTATTCAGGCACATCGATCACGCGCGCGCCTTTTCGAACCAGGTCATCAAAATAGGGGCCAATATAGGCGCGGAAACGCGGCCGTGGATTGGTGGCGTTTCCCCAGCCCGACCGGAGGTTTTCCGAAACAAAGAGGCAAGGAACACGATTCAAATGGAGTCCTTTGTAATTGTCATCGCCATACTCACCGAAGGGTGGAACCTCCCAAATTTCGTGCAGAGCATTTAATGGAATATCTATAAACGCCCCGACGAAGGTGTGCTCCATTGTCATAACGCCGGCGCCACAAATCGACGCGAGCGGCGCTAAAAACGAATAGGCGCGCCGCATCGAAACTCCCTTATTGTCTTCGATACTGCCGAGCGGTTCACGCGATCCCAAGAGCATGATTGACTCTCCGTGCGCCCATGCCAAGAGACCCTCCCAGCTCTTCGACCAACGAGGCGCCATCGAAAAAACAACAAGAGACGAAAGAATCACCGCCGACCGCAATGCCTTCCAAAAAAGGCCGTTCGTAAACGCTTTGGACAATAATTCGAGCAGGACATTCGCAACGCTCCAACCACAAAGAATGAGCACAGGAATAAACGCCACCATGTAACGTTCCTGCGGACGACTTGGTGCCGTAGCCCAAACCAAAACAAAACTCCCGGCAATAAAGAGCAAGAGATGGCGATCGTCGCGAACCACGCGCCAGACGAGAAGAATCATGAGGAGATAGAGCGTTAGGGACGCAGGCCCACGCAAAAAATTGGGCGAGAACAATTTGATCTGCGTGATTGAGAGCGAAACTGGAATAATGGTCGTCAGATTGTAGGCAACGTAACTAAGAATAATTCTCGGATTGTTATGAAAGGCCTCGCCGAGCGATTTGGCTTGACCAAATAAATCCTGGTTCGAAAAATACCAATCGCTTTCTTTGGTCTGGCCGGTATTATCGAGATAAGACCAGTTCATATATTGCAGCATGGAGCCTTCAGCCAACGATTTACCTTGAACGGGAAACCATTCGGCGTCGGCGAACCAGACGGTGTTGGACGGATGCGTCGATTGCAGCAGCCGAATCGAAACCATTAAAAGAAGAAGCATCGCAAGCGGCCAATGAACAAACTTCGGACGAAAACCGACGATCGACGCACGAAATTTATTGTGACGAATGAGGGTCCAAAGATCGGCAGCTACAAAAAGCGCAAAGAGAACAAAGTTCGTGACGCGCAGCATACCGGCGAGAACCAAAAGAGCATAGGAAACAACACGCCCGGATTCACGCTCCGTCGAACGGCGTAGGTGCACGGCTAGACAGGAGCAGGCCAACGCCAAACTTTGCACTGGCGGCTCGGCGGTCTGCAGGAACGGCAACCACAGAAGCACCGAAAAAAGCGCCCATCCGTTTCCGAGAATAGAGCGAAAGAGAATCCAAATCGAAAGCAGTGTAATGAATGACGTACAAATATATTCAATAACTACGCACGAGGGATACCCCATCCAACGAAAGAGATTTAGATAAATCGTATAAACAGGACCGCGATCGGGAACGATAAAATGCCCGGTTTCGACAAGAACGCGCGCAAAAAACCAGTACCCCCACGATTCAGCGCTCATCTCGTAACCGCTGAACAGAGTGGCGAGAATGCCCACCATCAAGATCGACGCGGCGAGAAGATTACGCTTCGCGTTCGAACGCAATAGTTGCCTCCAACGCCTTTTCAAAGTTCGTGGTCGGAACCGATCCGAAAAGACGTTTGTATTTCATGTTGCTTCCAAAAAAAGACATTGCCTCGTCGGCGCGGTATGGCAGCGCACCGAACTCGAGATGTCCCTTGCCGATTAAGGACTGGATCGTCTCGCCGACCGATCGCACCGTCCGTGGCACGCCTTCGCACAAATTGATGGTTTCACCCAAGGCTTTGTCACGATTTCGCAAAAGGCATTCGACCATCGTGCAGAGATCGTTCACATATAAAAAGTCGCGGGTCTGCGCTCCAGGCGTGAGCGCGAGTCGCTCGCCGCGCAGACACGTGCGAATCAACGACGGAATCAGCTGATCGGTTTTCTGCCTAGGACCGAACGTCAAAAATGGCCGTACCCACGTCAGTGGCAAGTTCTTCTGCCGCGCGATCATCATCGTGCCGTGGTAGGCCGAAATTTTTGCCCATCCGTACGGCGAAAAGCTTTTGAGCGGCCGATCCTCAAAGAAGGGCGGCGTTGAATTTCCATACTCTTCGCAGGAGCCAAAAAAGACGGCGAGCTTCAGCGAATCGGGAAGCATCCGCGCCAACGAGACCGTCGGCAAAATGGTGTGCTGAACCTGATTGCTAAAATCGGCCAGATCGCGGCTCGGAAACGCGCGCGCGGCCAAATGCACCAGGTAGTGAGGCCTGAGGGCAGCGAAAAGATCGCCGAGTGCTTTCGTGTCGGTGAGATCGCAAATGTGCAGCGGGGCCCAACCCATCGGCGCGCTGCGTTCCGCAGCGGATTGCGTGCGCACAATGGTGTGAAGTTCGTACCCGGCCGCTTGCAAATAGGGAGCGAGATGCGACCCTATAAAACCGCTTGCTCCCGTCAAAACGACGCGTTCTGTCATTCGGGCGTCATCACCGGAAAGGTCTTTTGGTCGCCGGTCTGAATGCATTCGATAATGCCCTGCGGACGACGTTTCACCTCATCAAAAATAAATCCGATATAGGACCCCATTAAACCCACGCAGAGAAGCTGCACGCCCGCGAGCAAGAGCTGCACGAGAATGAGCGTGGTAAAGCCGCGCACCGGAACGCCGGAAAAAAAATAGAGCCAAAGGTAAAAGAGAAATCCCGCAAAGCTCACCCCGGAAATCAGAAGGCCGAGCCAAGTCACCAGTCGGAGCGGTTTTGAGGAAAATGAAACCAGCCCGGTCCAAGCCAGCGAAACATAGTCCCACCAGCTGAACTTGCTTTCGCCTTTGAAGCGCGGCCGTCGATCGTAAGTAATTCCAATCTGCTCAAATCCAGCGAAGGCGATTAATCCGCGTAAATAGATCTTCGATTCCTTGAAATGCTTGATGGCTTCAATGACCTGTCGGTCCATCAGGCGAAAGTCGCCTGCGTCAACCGGGATAGCCACGGTCGAAAGCGCATTCACCGCACGATAGAAAAGCTTGCGTTGCAGCGTCATTAAAGAGCTTTCCGCGCGCGTGCGTCGGACGCCATAAACGACGCGGTAACCCGCTTCCCATTTTCGGACCAACTGCGGAATCAATGCAGGATCGTCTTCACCGTCCGCGTCTAGCTGAATCACCGCGTCGCCGCTGCTTTGAACGTAGCCCATCAAAATATTGGCCTGATAGCCAAAATTCCTGCTGAGCCGAACCACTTTGACTTGCGGATTGGATTGCGCGAGCCGCGCAGCGACGTCAAAAGACCCGTCGGTGCTGTGGTTGTCCATGAAGAGATATTCAATTTCGTATTCCGGCAATGACGTGCGGTACATTCGCGTGCATTCGTCATAGATGCGGTCGAGGTTTTCCCTTTCGTTGAAAAAGGGAATGACGATCGAGAGCTTTTTCACGGGACGGAAACTTAGCACGAGTCCGTGTTAGGTTTGAGACAAATGGGGACCGGAGCACGGCGCGGCGTTTTTCTCGATCGGGACGGGGTGATCGTCGACGCGATTCTTCGCAACGGCCGCGCCTATGCGGCGCTCGATCTCGATCACTTCAAGATCACCGACGGCGCAGCCGAGGCAGTGAAGCGACTCGCCGAGGCTGGGTTCGCCATTGTCGTGGTCACCAATCAACCCGAAATCGCGCGCGGCACGCTCTCGCTCGCCACGCTCAACGCCATGCACGCCAGCCTGCGTGCGGCGATGCCGATCGATGAGATCGTTTTCTGCCCGCACCTCGACGAGGATGGATGCACCTGTCGCAAGCCGAAACCCGGCATGCTGTGCGGCGCCGCGGCTCGTCTGGGAATCGATCTCGCATCGTCATTCATGGTCGGCGACCTCTGGCGCGATGTCGAAGCGGGTCACGCCGCGGGCTGCCGCACCATCTTAATCGAGCGTCCTTACAGCAAATGTGAAACCGCGGATGCGCGCGTTTCAACAGTTTCGGAAGCCGCGAATATCATTTTCGGCCGTTGAAAGGGTCGGAGCCCGCCCCTCTTAAAGCCGAACGAATTGGCGCATATGCGGCGCATGATTGGAAGCGCCGCCGGTCCGCGCGGAGGCGCTGGAAGCGCTCGTTCAGACCCTGGACTCACCCCACCCATAGGAGCCTCTGCGCATCTTGAAGAATTCCTAAAGCCCTCGGGCGAACCGTATGTTAGCTTGACAACGTTTTTCATCCGCGGAGGTTCTCTTGTCCGAACAGACCGTCCTCGTCACTGGGGGCGCCGGCTACGTCGGCTGCGTCCTCGTCCCCAAACTTCTCGCACGCGGCCACCGCGTCACCGCTTACGACGCCATGCTTTACGGTGGTGACGGCTTGCAAAAACATCCGCGGCTCACCGTGATCGAGGCGGACATTCGCGATACTGTGCGGCTCTCCACGGCGCTCGCGGGCGTCGACGCGGTGATTCACCTTGCGTGCATTTCCAATGACCCCAGCTTCGATCTCGATTCGGGCCTCTCGAAGAGCGTCAACTTCGACTGCTTCGAACCGATGGTGGTGGCGGCGAAAACCGCGGGCGTGAAGCGCTTCATCTATGCGTCCACCAGCTCTGTCTACGGCGTCAGCGACGCACCCGAGGTGACCGAGGATCATCCGCTGATTCCGCTCACGGATTATAATAAATATAAAGGCCTGTGCGAGCCGCTGCTCCTCAAGCACCAGGCGAAGAATTTTACGACGGTGATCATTCGTCCAGCGACGATCTGCGGCTACTCTCCGCGCACGCGGCTCGATCTCTCGGTCAACATTTTGACGAACCTCGCGGTGAACAAGGGTGTCATCACGGTCTTCGGCGGCAGTCAGAAGCGGCCCAACATTCACATCGAGGACATCAGCGATCTCTACGTGCAGTTGCTCGACGAGCCCGCTGAAAAAATCGCCGGCAAGACCTGGAACGCGGGTTACCAGAACCACGCCATCACCGAGCTTGCCAAAATGGTGCGCGATGTTGTGGCGCGCGAATTTCCGGAGCGACCAGCGATTCGGATCGAGACGTCTCCGACCGACGATTTGCGCTCCTACCATGTGTCGTCGGCGAAGATCGCGCGCGAGCTGGGTTACAAGCCGAGGCGCACGGTCGAGGACGCCATCGTCGATCTCTGCCGCGCGTTCAAGGCGGGCAAACTTCCGGGAAGCCTCACGGACACGCGCTACTTCAACGTGAAGCGGATGAAGGAAGTGGCGTTTCGATGAGTGGTCACGCGACGAGACGCGACATCGCGATAGTGACGGGCGGCGCGGGTTTCATCGGTAGCCACATGGTGGACCTGCTTCTCGAGGAAGGCTTCGAAGTCCGCGTTATCGACAACTTGGTCGGCGGCCGGCTGGCGAATCTCGCGCACCGAAAAGGGGAGTCGCGGCTCACGGTCGACACGCGTGACGTGCGGACGCTGGGGCCAGCGGACGCGCTCTTTTCGGGCGCGCGCTTCGTCTTCCACTTCGCCGGCATCGGCGACATCGTGCCGTCCATCGACAAGCCAACTGAGTACATGGCGGCGAACGTGCAAGGCACCGTGCGCACCCTCGAGTGCGCGCGCCATGCGGGCGTCGAAAAATTCGTCTACGCCGCATCCTCCTCTTGCTACGGCATCACCAAAGAGTTGCCCACCACCGAGTCCGCGCTGCTCGAGCCCGAGTATCCTTACGCACTGAGCAAGCTGCTCGCCGAGCAGAGCGTTCTCCACTGGGAGCGCGTTTACAAATTGCCGGCGATCTCGATCCGCATGTTCAACGTTTACGGCACGCGCTCGAAAACGACCGGCGCATACGGCGCGGTGTTCGGCGTTTTCCTGGCGCAAAAGCTCGCCGGGCGTCCCTACACCGTGGTTGGTGACGGCACGCAGACGCGCGATTTCGTCTACGTCACCGACGTGGCACGCGCGTTTTATCTCGCCGCAAAGTCGTCGCGCTCCGGCGAGATTTACAACCTTGGCGCGGGCGCACCGCAGTCGGTCAATCGCCTTGTGGACCTTCTCGGCGGGCAGGTCACCTACGTCCCCAAACGTCCAGGTGAACCGGATTGCACCTGGGCCGATATTTCGAAAATACGCGCGCAGCTTGGCTGGAGCCCGACCGTCTCGTTCGAAACGGGCGTCGGAAAAATGTTGGCGGGAATCGACTACTGGCGCGAAGCGCCGGTATGGGATCCCGATTCGATTCGCCGCGCGACCGAGGGTTGGTTCGCGGCCTTTGCCGGGAGAGAACCGTGAGTCCGGAAAAGGATTACCGCCGCAAGATCAAAACCCGCGAAGAGTTGCGCACCATCCTCGGAGCGCGTCCGCGCGCCAAGACCGTGATCATGTGCCACGGTACATTCGATATCGTACATCCAGGACACGTCCGACACTTAATGTATTGCCGCGACAAGGCGGACTTGCTGGTGGCCAGCCTGACGTCCGACGAGCACATCGCCAAAGGCAATCTGCGCCCCTATGTGCCGCAGGATCTGCGCGCCATGAACCTCGCCGCGCTGGAGTCGGTGGACTACGTGATCATCGATCACAACGCCACGCCACTGGAGAATCTGCGCCTCTTGCAGCCTGATTTTTTCGCCAAGGGCTACGAGTACGTTCACGGCAGCGTGCACCCCAAGACACGCGAGGAGATGGACATCCTCGAGAGCTATGGCGGCGAAATGATCTTCACGCCCGGCGACGTGGTCTATTCGTCGTCGGCGATCGTGGACATGGTTCCGCCGCGGATCGCGCACGACAAGCTGGCGCTGCTCATGAAAGCGGAGGGCGTGACGTTCGCAGATCTGCGCGCGGCGATGAAGTCCTTCGCCGGCCGCCGCGTACACGTGGTCGGCGACACTATCGTCGATACTTATTCCTACTGCACCGTGATCGGCGGCGGCACCAAAACACCAACGCTTTCAGTGCGGCACGATCACACCGTCAGCTACAGCGGCGGCGCGGCGGTGGTGGCCAAACACCTGCGAAAAGCTGGTGCGAACGTGGATTTCTCTTCGGTGCTCGGCAACGATGCATTGCGCGATTTCGTGCTCAAGGATCTAAAAAGCGAAGGCATCCGCTGCCACGAGATCGTGGATTCGACGCGGCCGACCACGCAGAAGAATCTTTTCATCGCGGCGAGCCACCGTCTGCTCAAACTCGATCACGTCGACAACCGCAACATCGCCGATCGCATCGTGACCAAACTTACGGAGCAGGTCGCCAGCATCGAATGTGACGCCATCGTCTTCAGTGATTTTCACCACGGACTCTTCAACGTCAGCTCGATTCCGACGCTCATCGGCGCCATTCCAAAAGGGCCCATCAAAGTCGCCGACAGCCAAGTGGCCAGCCGCTGGGGAAACATTCTCGACTTCAAGGGATTCGATCTGATCACACCCAACGAGCGCGAAGCGCGTTTTGCGCTCGGCGATCAGGACTCGGTGGTGCGACCGATGGCGCTCAACCTCTTCACGAAGGTCGATTGCAAATATCTTATTTTGAAACTTGGCGAGCGCGGCATCATCACCTACCGGCGCGGTGGCGGCGACCAGGACCCGCGCCAGTTTTTCACCATCGATAGTTTCGTCGAGAACCTCGTCGATCCGGTCGGCGCGGGTGATGCGCTACTGGCGTATTCGACGTTGGCGCTCTCGACGACACGCTCGGAGGTAGTGGCATCGATTCTCGGATCGATGGCAGCGGCGGTGGCGTGCGAGACGGACGGCAACAATCCCGTTTCGCCCGAGCAGGTGTCGCGCATCATCGACGTGGTGGAGAAGCGGAGCGACTACACGTGAAGTGCGCCGTGATCGGGCTTGGCGTGCAGGGGAAAAAACGTGCTCGCATCGCAGGTGCGGATGTTTCCATCACGGTCGATTCCGTTGATCCAAGTGCGCGCTTCCGACGAATCGAAGATGCGCCGCTTGCCGATTTCGACGCCGCGCTGGTCTGCACACCGGACGGCGCGAAAGTGGAAATTCTGCGTTACCTGCTCGCGCACAAGAAACACGTGCTCGTAGAAAAACCGCTCACCGCTGACCACACAGTTTTGCGCGAACTCGGCGCGCTGTCACGCGCGCATCACGTCGCACTCTACACCGCCTACAACCACAGATTCGAACCCCACTTCGTGCACATGCGCGGCGTGATCCAATCGGGCCGCCTCGGCAAGTTGCATCTGCTCCGCTGGTTCTACGGCAACGGCACCGCGCGCGAGGTGCAGAAGTCGCCGTGGCGCGATGCGGGCGCCGGGGTACTCGACGATTTGGGCTCACACATTCTCGACACGCTGCATTTCTTTTTCGGCGAGCCTGTGAGCGGTCTGACCAGTTGGAGTTTTGATCGCGTTGAAAACAAAAGCTTCGATCACGTGCTCTTCGGGCGGGTGCACGCCACCGATCGCACGCCCGCATTGGTGTTGGAAGCAACGATGCTGTCGTGGCGCAACACGTTTACGCTCGACGTGATCGGTGAACGCGGGTCCGCGCACGTGAACGGACTTTGCAAGTGGGGGCCGAGCGTCTTCACCGTGCGTGATCGCATCTTGCCGAGCGGAAAGCCGAACGAAGAATCCGTCACGCTCGAGCAGCCTGATCCGACGTGGGCACTCGAGTACGCGCATTTTCAGAAATTGTGTGCGACCGGCGGGTCGAACGTGGAGAACGACATCGGGATCGCGGAAGAGCTACGTCGATTGTTGGAGCAGACGAAATGATCGCCGTGGCCGGCCTCTCGCATCTCGGAATCGTCACTAGCGCCGCGTTGGCCGCCAAGGGTTTCGATCTGATCGCGTTCGACGAACGACCAGGTGTTGCCGACGCGCTCGCCGCGGGAATGTTGCCGATTTCCGAACCAGGCCTCGACAATCTTCTAGACAAGGCACGCTACCATCTTCGTTACACAGCGTCCGCGGCCGATCTCACGCGCGCCGAAGTTGTCTTCATCACACGCGACGTTCCCACCGACGCCAGCAATCGCGCGGACTCTTCTGTCGTCGACAACATTCTCAAGGCCATCGAGCCCCATCTCGCCAAAAGCGCGATCGTGGTGGTGATGAGTCAGGTGTCGCCCGGCTTCTTGCGGCCACGTCACGATGCATTGGCCAAAAAAGGCGTGTTGTCATTTTATCAAGTCGAGACGCTCGTCTTCGGAAGCGCCGTCGAGCGTGCCACCCTGCCCGAGCGGTACATCGTCGGCTGCGAGAATCCGTCGCAACCGTTGCCACCGGCCTACCGTCGCGTGCTCGAGGCCTTCAACTGCCCGATCCTCACGATGCGAATCGAAAGCGCGGAGCTCTCGAAGATCGCCATCAACTGCTACCTTGCCTCGACAGTGGCGGTGACCAACACGCTGGCCGCGCTTTGCGAAAAAAACGGTGCGGACTGGGCGGAGATCGCGCCCGCGCTGCGGCTCGACAAACGGATCGGCCAGCACGCCTACCTCGCGCCGGGTCTTGGGCTTGCGGGCGGAAATATCGAGCGCGATCTCATCGCCGTGCTCGATGCGGCCGCGCTTCATGGGACGGAAGCGGGCACTGCCGAAGCTTGGCTTCGGATGAGCGCGTGGCGACGGAACTGGCCGCTGCACGTTCTGTCCGAGACGCTGCTCGGACGGCAGAAAAAAAGTTCTACGCGCATCGCGATCTGGGGCCTCGCCTACAAGCTCGGAACGCATTCGCTCAAGAACGCGCCATCTGTGGAGTTCATCGAGCATTTGCAACGCACCCGCCCTGCTCTCTCCATCGCCACCTGGGATCCGATCGCGCCCTTGCCAACCGAGCTCACGACTGAGCAATGCCGGCAACACGATTCTCCGCTGGACGCGCTCGACGGCGCCGATGCCTTGGTGATTTTTACGCCGCATCCCGAGCTCTCCACCGTGCCAATTGGCGAGATCGTTTCCAGAATGCACGGACGCTTGGTCATCGACCCATTTCGCGTGTTGCCGCTCACGACCGCTCAGGCAGCGGGTTTGCGCATCGTCTCCCTCGGAGTTCCATCATGCTGAAACTTTCGCAGAGCGATCCAGCCGCACCGACGCGCGTGGTCATCATCGGTGCTGGCGGCTTCATTGGCGCCGCGTTGTCGCACACCCTTGCGCGCGAAACCAAAGTCGTGGGCCTGGGCTCGAAGGACGTCGATCTCCTCTCCAACGACGCTGCTACGCGACTGGAATCGCAACTCGCCACCGGCGATGCCGTGGTTTTTATTTCCGCGCTCACGCCGGATCGCGGACGCGGTCTCGACACTGTCATTCGCAATTTGCGCATGACGGAATCCGTCACCAAGGCGCTCGCCGGAAAAGCAATCTCACAACTCGTGTACGTGAGCTCCGACGCAGTCTACGACGACGCCACTTCGCTCATCCGCGAAACGAGCCCGTGCAATCCATCAACGTTCCACGGCGCGATGCACCTCACGCGCGAAATCGCGTTGCGCCAAGCCGCGCAGGCCGGAAAATTTCCGCTCACACTCATCCGCCCAACCGCCGTCTACGGACCGGGTGACACGCACGGTGCGTATGGACCGAATCGATTTCTCAATACGGCCGCGAAAGAAGGCCGCGTCGCACTCTTTGGCGAAGGCGAAGAGCGGCGCGACCATCTCTTCATTGACGATCTTTGCGCGCTGACTTCGCGCTGCTTGGGCCATCGAACCGAAGGCGTGATCAACGCAGTCAGCGGAACGGCCGTCTCGTTTCGAGAAGTCGCCGAACGCGCGCAAGCCGTGCTCGCGCGGCCCGTCACCATCGTCGGATCGCCGCGCGCGAATCCGATCACACATCGCCACTTCGACACGTCGGCGCTGCGTGCAGCATTTCCGACGCTGCCGATCACGAGCCTCGACGAGGGATTGAAGCGAACGCTCGCGGCGATGAAGGCCTAACGAAGCCGGTGCCGCACCCCAAGCCGCACCAGTGTCGACACCACGCTGACCACATTCTTCAACCGAAACGCGGTCATCCGCTTGCTCGAAAAATTCAGCTGAAACGGAACCTCGTGGTATGTGGCGCCCGCGCGCAACTGCTGCAGCAAAATCTCCGCCTGGAACGCGAATCCATTGGTGACCGAGGCAACCTTCAATAGATTGTCGCGCCGCTGCAAAACGGTGCCGTTGTAGTAGCGAAGGTTGTTTCCGGAGATCCCATTCACGATTCCGGTAAAGCCCGTCGAAGCGATGCGCCGCACCAGCGGACGTATCCGAAAATTCTCCGGATAGGAAACGATGATGTCCGCGCGTCCCGCGAAGCCGCAGATGTACTTCACCGAATCCGGCTGCAACTCGTTGTCGCCGGGAACAAGGATCACGTACTCCTTCGTCGCCAGCTGGAAGCCCTTGCGGTAGTTGAACCCCAGCCCGATGTTCACTTCGTTGTGATGCACGCGCACTTTGGGAATTTCGCGCGCGAGACGATCCGCGATTTCGGCAGTTCGATCGCTGCTCTTGTCGTTGATGACGATGATCTCGTAGTCCGCGATCACACCCGCGAGACTTTCCATCAACCCGCGCACCGTCGGCTCGAGCCCCTCTTCCTCGTTGTAACAAGGCACCACGATCGAAAGGGAAATCGGCAGCGCGCCGTTGGTCGGACTACCAGACACTGTATCCGCCATCGATCACGAGGTTGTGGCCAGTGATGTACGAGGCTGCGTCAGAGGCGAGGAAGACGTAGCTTCCGGCAACCTCTTCCGGTTGACCAATTCGCTTCATCGGAATTCGCAAGGTGACCTCGTGCATGTAGTCCGGACGTGGCGTGCCGCGCTTCTGCGGAAAATAGCCGGGGCTGACGGTGTTCACGCGAATGCCCGACGGTCCCCAGAGCGCGGCGAGATAGTTGGAAAGCTGAAGTACGCCACCCTTCGCAGCAGCGTGGTGCGCGGCAGCGGCGTTTCCGAGATCGAGATGCATCGGAAAATTCGGCGCGAGAAACGAGAAGAGCGATCCGGTGTTGATGATACTGCCACTGCCCTTGGCGAGCATGGCGCGCGACACCGCCTTGGCGCAGGTGAAGTAGTGCGTGAGCGCGCCGTCCATCCCCGCGCGCCACGCGGCCTCATCGAGATCTTCCCACTTCTCGCGGCGCGCAGCGTTGGCGTTGTTGACGAGGCAGTCCACCGTTCCGTGACGCGCAACGATCTCGTCGACAAAATGTGTGAACGCCACAGTGTCGGTGACGTCGAGTTGAACGCCCCGCAAATTCGCGCTCGCCGATTCCAACGCCGCGAGCTTCGTCTGATCGCGACCAAGCGCATAGACGGTGGCGCCGGCCTCGGCCATCGCCGTGGAGATCGCGCGGCCCAAGTGGCCCGCGCCGCCGGTCACGATCGCCACGCGACCTTGGAGCGAAAAAGGCGCTCCCATTAGGTGAGCGCTCGGACGATCGCACCAGCCTCAAGTCCATGCGCGGCGAGGAGATCGGCGTGCGAACCGTGCACGTGAATGAACTCATCTTGCAAGCTGAACGTCTTGAGCGAACACCGCGCGCCCGCGTCCCACGCAATCTGCTTCACTTTTCCAGCGAGCCCGCCCTGCGACGAATGCTCCTCGATCACCACGGCCGCCGGATGCGCGCGCAGCAACTCCGCGATTCCCGCGGTGTCGAGCGGCTTCAACGTATGCACCGACACCACGCGCACGCGCTTGCCACGTTTCTCGAGCGCGTCCGCTACATCGAAGGCCATCTTCATGATCGGTCCATACGCGAAAATGCAAACATCCGAACCCGCGCGAAGCGTTCGCACTTTTCCAAAGACCCACGGATCGGGCGCATGCTCGGAAAGCTTCGGCTCGCCTGCTTTTCCGAGTCGCAAATAAAGCGGGCTCGTGTACTTCGCGGAATGATCGGTAGCGAATTCCGTTTCCAGCGGATCGCACGGCGCCAAAATCGACATGTTCGGCAGCGCGCTCATCACCGCAACGTCTTCCTGCGCATGATGCGTTCCGCCGAGCGTGGAATAGGTCACGCCGCCACCGATGCCGACCACGGTCACCGGAAGATTCTGGTAGCAGATGTCATCGCGAACGAATTCGAAAGGGCGATAAATCGAAAACGTGGCGATGGTGTACGCGAACGGTTTGTAACCACGCAACGCGAGTCCGGCGCAAAGCCCGATCATGTTCTGCTCGGCCACGCCAACGTTGACGAAACGCGCCGGAAATTCTTCGCGAAACGCAGCCATGCTTCCCGCCGGCGAAATGTCCGCCACCACGATGCAGACTTTCGGATTGGCCTTGCCCGCCTTGTAAAGCGTACGCGCGAAGGTGTCTCTCATCCGCGCACCTCGCGAAGTCCCTCGATGGCTTGCTGATATTCCGCGGGCGAAGGCGATCGGTAGTGCCAGATGGGAACGTTTTCCATGTAGCTAACGCCACGTCCTTTCGTGGTGCGTCCGACGATCATGAGCGGGCGTGTGCCCTCGCGCGACGTTACGGCGCGGTGAATTTCCGTGGCGCTGTGGCCATTGATCTCGACGCACTCCCAACCAAAAGCGCGGAGTTTTTCCGGCACCGGATAAAAGTTCGGATACGTTTCGCTGGTGCGACCAAGCGACTGAAAATCGTTGCAATCGACAAAGGCCGTGAGACGATTCACCTTCAGCGCCGGCGCGAGAAGAATACCTTCCCAGACCGATCCCTCCTGCAATTCGCCGTCGCTCATCACCACATAAACGTCGCGATCTTTTCCGTCGAGCTTATCGGCATAAGCCATGCCGATGGCCATGGTGAGTCCATGCCCGAGCGAACCGGTCGACGCTTCGATACCCGCCTTCACGCGGTAATCGGGATGTGTGCCGAGAAATCCGCCCGGCTTGCAGTACCCTTCGATGTCGCTACGCTGCAAAATGCCGAGCATTTCGAGCGACGTGTATTGGCTCAGACAGCCGTGGCCTTTCGAGAGGAGAAACGTATCAGGGCTCTCCTTTCCCGCTCGGCGCATGAAGTGGAAGTAGATCATCTCCACCATCTCGAGACACGAGAAGGCTCCGGCGATGTGCAGCGCGGAAACGGTCTGCGACATTTCTAAGATGCGGCGACGCAGCGCCAGACAGCGTTTCGCCGAAACGTCCGCATTGAACGTGGAACGCGCGAAGGTGTCGCTCATCTAGCCTCCGAGACCGAGACGGTAGAGCTGTTTGAGCCAGCGAACGCCGCGCGCGAGTGACGCGCCTCTGGGCGTGATGCGGTAGCGCTCGCCATCTTTTTCGAGATAGCCGGCCTCGCGCAAAATCTCGAGGCGGCGGTGGTAGGACTGGACCGTGTCGTAGCGGCGCCGCAGCTCTTCAAACGTGACCGGCGTCCCCGCGAGATGCGCTTCGACATTGGTGCGAATACTAATCGATCGGTCGATGAACGCGTAGAACATCAAGTAGGCGTTGTGCAGAAGCCAGAGAAACATCAGCGCGCAGAGCAGATAGGTCCAATCCGAACCGCGAAAAAAATCAGAATCGCGCGCGCTGCAGGCGCTCGAAGACCGGGCCGCTATCGTGATCAGCGGCAACGCGATCGCATACATGCGCTTCAAAACAATCCAACGCTCGACAGGAAGAAAGGCGCGAAAAAGAACCAGGTGCACGATTAAATAGACGGTCATGGCGCCTGCAATCAGCGCCAAAGAAACGAGCGCTTGGTTCATCCTCCACTCCCAAGCCGCATGGCTTTTTTAACCCACCAACAACCGCGCCCAACGAGATCTCCTTTGGGCGAATTGAAGTAGCGAACGGTCCCGTCTCTCGTTTCGGTGAGCAGGAGTTTTACGTCGGCCATTTGCCCAACACGGCGACGGAAAACATCCTCGAAACTAAAGCGCGCTTGAAGCTCAGCGGGCGTGAGTGCACCGCCTTCACTCTCCATGATTTCCACGAGGAAGCGCAGCGAAGGACTTCGCTCGAATGAAAAATAAAATTGCAGATAACCGAACCAGAGAAAGGTGAAGGCCACGATCACGAAAATCACGATTCCGGCGGTTCCGCCGACGTCGCTCGCCAGCCAGCGCTCGTTGACAAAATGATAAGCGGGCCACAACAGCGGCGTGCAGACCAACATTGCCATCGTCATCGTTCGCGTGCGCGCTTTCACTTCGCGTAAAAGAAAAAACGGCAGATGCACGACGAGAAAAACGAGGAAGACGACAATTGCCGCGACCATTACGCCAAGCATGCAATGCCCCTCTCAATAAAATTGACCCTACTCCGGACCGGGGAGTAACAACGCTGGCGTGACGGCGGCGTCAGCACCGGCAACCATTTCGCGCAACTGCATGCTCTGCGGCAGTGATCGCAAGCGCGTCCGATTCGAGCAGAGCCTTCCGACCGCTCCCGCCGGCGACGTCCTGCACTACCAATATTTCAAGGGCGCAGACGGCGTGCCGTCGAACCATTGGCACTACCGCGTGGTGCAATGCGAAGCGTGCGGACATTGCTTTCCGGATCCGATCTACGACGAGAAAACGATCGCCAATTCCTACCTCGAGCAGGAGCACGATAACGGCTTCGGACTTGACGTCAAATTGCTGGCAAAAACGCATCGTGGCTATGCGGCCATCGCGGAAAAATTCTTGGCAACAGAGCGGGCGTTGCACGTCGACGTCGGCTGCGACACCGGACTTTTTTTGCGGGAAGCGCGCGCGCTGGGGTTCAAGCGCTCGGTGGGTGTCGAGCCCGGCGAAGGATCTGCTGCGGAAGCGCGACAAATTCCGGACGTGGAAATTCAGCAGGGTCTTTTCCGTGCCGAAGATTTTGAACCAGCGTCCGTCGACCTGTTGAGTCTCATCCACGTCCTCGATCACCTCACCGATACGCGCGGAATCGTGCGCGCCGTGAAACCGACGCTCCGCAACAACGGCATCGTTCTGGCGGTCGTGCACAACATCGCGTCACTGGTCGCGCGCATTTCGGGAAATGCCTGGGCGCCGCTCAATTTGGTGCACATGGAGTACTTCACGCCCAGCACGCTGCGGCGCCTCTTCGAACTCGAGGGCTACCG
This sequence comes from Deltaproteobacteria bacterium, assembly GCA_023248955.1. Taxonomy (GTDB): domain Bacteria; phylum Myxococcota; class Myxococcia; order Myxococcales; family JAHFDP01; genus JAHFDP01. Next base: position 7,786 of record JAHFDP010000030.1, on the reverse strand, counting down.
CGTGTTGGCCGTGGAATCGACGGTGAACCATTTTCCGCTCGACCATCTGTTTCGCTTCGCGCCGTTCTTGCCTACTGCAATCCGCACGCCGCTCGTTTCATTGGCACGCAGTCCCGGCATCCGTTCGCTGGTACTCCCGCTCAGATTGGGAAACATCGCCGTCGTCGCTGCGCGCTCGGACGCAGCCTAAAGAATGAAAGCCGCCGAAAAGCTCACGCTCTGTTCCACGATCGTGCTCGGCTTCTTCATCCTCTCGCTCTTCTTTCATTACATTCAGGGCGTCTACATCCACGCGTCCTATCCACTGACGACTTATCTGGTTCTGCCAGATGACGCGCTTGGCGATTTTCGTGGTCTCTGCGAAATGCTCGCGCAATTCGATCCATTTCACGCCACCTACCGCGGCTACGGCAACAACTATCCGCCGTTCACCTATCTCTCCATCGCGCCGTTTACCGCGATGGGATTCAAGACCGGTGTCACCGTCTATTTCACGATTACGCTTATCGGCTTTCTGCTCTTCGTGTGGAAGATAATCCGAGGCGCTGGACCGCTCACCGATATCAACATTATTCATTTCTTTATTCTCGGAACATTGACCTATCCGCTTCAATTCTCACTCGACCGCGCGAACGTCGAAAACCTCTGCTTTCTCTTCACCGCGGCATTCCTCGTCGCCTGGAGATCAAAACGAGAAACGCTCGCGGCCTTTCTCCTCGGAATTGCCGCCGCCATTAAAGTGATTCCCGGCCTTTTCGCTGTTGTCTTCCTTCCGGAGCGTCGTTTTCGGCCCATCATCATCGCCGCACTCGTCGCCGTCGTATGCAACGCCATCGCCATGGTGGCATTTAACATGTCTCCCGGCGAGCTTATCTACGCTTACCAAACCTCGGCACCGTCCTTTAAACGGTTCTCACTCGGTCCGGTTTCGCCGGTCCAACACAGCGTGAGCCTGCTCGCGGCATTTCGCGCGCTGGTCGTCCTCGTTTTACCGGAACGCGGCATTGATCAAACCTTTATTACGAACATCACTTCCGTCTACGGAACCCTCGCGCCGGGGTTATTCCTGCTGATTATCGGCGCTGCGTTCACACGCTGGACTGAAAATTGGGAAAAGCTCCTTCTCGTCGTGGCGGCGACGCTACTCGTGCCACCTATTTCATTCGATTACAAGTTGCTTCACCTCTTTATTCCTTTCGCGCTCTTTATGACCGACGATAAGCCGACACCGCGCGACCGCATCTACACCATTCTCTTTGCGCTGCTCTTTAGCGCCAAAGGATTTTGGATCATCTACAGCGACGTCTCCATCTCCGTCGTCGTCAACGCGATCGCGCTCGCGACGATGGCGGTCATGATTACGGAGACCGCCGTGCGCCGCCGCCGCGCAAGTTTGGCTTCATGACGCCCGCCAAAAAACTCTCGCTCTGTTCCGCGATCGTGCTCGGCTTCTTTATCGTTTCGCTTTTTTTTCACTATATCCAGGGCATTTATCTCGGTGCGTCCTATCCATTTTCGACCTATCTTTTTTTCCCCGGCGACGCATTGGGCGATTTCCATGGCCTTTGCGAAATGCTCGCGCGCTTCGATCCATTCCACACGACCTACAACGGTTTCGGAAATAACTATCCACCCTTCACTTATCTGTCGATCGCCCCGTTCACGGCCATGGGTTTTCAGACCGGAGTCATCGTCTATTTCGCCGTCTCGTTCGTTGGATTTCTGCTTTTCATGTGGACGATCTTCCGGAGCGCCGGCCCGCTTACAGACACGGGACTGCTGAATTTTCTTATTCTCGGTGCGCTAACCTATCCGTTGCACTTTTCCCTCGACCGTTCCAACGTTGAAAACCTCTGCTTTCTTTTCACCGCCGCCTTTCTCGTCACCTGGCGTTCAAAGCGGGAGACGCTCGCAGCAGTTCTTCTCGGAACCGCCGCGGCGATTAAAGTGATTCCCGCGCTCTTTGCCGTGATTTTTCTTCGAGAGCGCCGCTTCCGCCCCATCCTTATCGCCGCGTTCGTCGCCCTCGGATGCACCGCTCTCGCCATGGTGCTGTTCCATGTATCGCCGGCGGAACTGCTTTCCATTTATCGAGCCTCGGCGCCTTCATTTCAGGAATTCGCGCTTCATCCCTTTTCGCCGGTCCAACATAGCGTGAGCCTACTGGCCGCTTTGCGCGCCTGGACCGTCCTCGTCACGCCCGAAAAGGGGATCAATCCCGCCTGGATCGCAAGCACGGTTTCGACCTACGGGAACCTCTCTCCGGTGCTGTTTTTTCTAATTATCGGCGCGGCCTTCACTCCCTGGACCGAAACCTGGGAGAAACTTCTGCTCGTCGTCGCCGCCACGCTTCTCGTACCGCCCATTTCATTCGACTACAAACTGCTCCACCTCTTCATCCCCTTCGCGCTTTTTATCGCCAACGACAAATCAACGAAACGCGATCGGACTTACACTATTCTTTTTGCGCTACTCTTCAGCGCCAAGGGTTTTTGGGTCATTTATGCCGATGTCACCATTTCCGTCATTGTCAACGCCGTGGCGCTCAGCTTGATGTCCGCAATGATCATCAAGACCGCCGCGGGCCGGCGGCGCGCAAGCCTGGCATAACATGGCACGAAACTGCGATTTCCTAATCGTTGGGGGCGGCGTCATCGGTCTTGGTGTTGCGCGCGAATTACGGCGAGAATTTCCAAGCGCGACAATCGCCGTCATCGAAAAAGAATCCAGGCCGGGCTACCACGCCAGCGGTCGCAACAGCGGCGTCATTCACGCGGGTTTCTATTATACCGCCGATAGCTTAAAAGCCCGCTTCACACGCGAGGGAAGCGCGCTTCTTCACGCTTATTGCGAAGAGCGAAAAGTCCCGCTCAATCGATGCGGAAAATTGGTCGTCGCTAAGGATGAATCCGAATTTGGCCAACTCGCGATTCTCCTCGACCGAGCCCGCGCGAACGGTGTGCGACTGGAAACGCTAACCTTAAAAGAGGCGCGAGAAATCGAGCCCCGTCTGAAAGCCTTCGGCGACAAAGCCCTCTGGTCACAAACCACCTCTAGCGTCGATCCGTTGCAAGTACTCGAACATTTCGAGAAAGAGGCACGCGCGTCGGGTACCGAGATTTTCTATGACACGGCCTTCCTTGATCGCCATGATCAATCAATTATTACCACCACGGAGACGTTCAACCCAGGCTATGTCGTCAATTGTGCTGGATTATACGCCGATAAAGTAGCCAAGGCTTTCGGCTTCTCGGGCCAATACGCCATCCTACCGTTTAAAGGCTATTACCTCTATTCAAGTGAACCCCATGGCGCGTTGCGAACCAACGTTTATCCGGTACCCGATTTGCAGAATCCATTTCTTGGCGTTCACTTCACCGTCACGGTCGCTGGGCAAGTCAAAATCGGCCCCACCGCCATTCCCGCGCTCTGGCGGGAGCAATACGGCTTCTTCGAACGGTTCAAGCCGGCCGAATTCGCCGAGATCGCACTTCGGCAAACGTCGCTCCTCTTTCACTCGAGCTTCGATTTTCGCGCTCTAGCGTGGCGAGAAATAACCAAATCCTCTGCTCTACAAATGGCCAAACTCGCGAGCGCGCTCGTGGAAGGTGTTTCACCCAGTCATTTCAAGATTTGGGGAAAGCCCGGTATTCGCGCGCAACTCATGCACGTAAAGAAAAGAAAGCTGGAGATGGACTTCATCGTGGAAGGAGACGAACGCTCCTATCACGTGCTTAATTCCGTCTCGCCGGCGTTTACGTGCAGCATACCGCTCAGCCAATATATCGTTTCCGATATACGCGAGAGAATGCGCTAACTTTTATTAACCGCGCGAAGGATGCGCGGCGGCGGCAGTCTTCTTCGGCTTGCCGCCTTCCATCTCTGGCTCGCCCAAATAAAGCAGGTAACGCCGCACCGCTTCGATCTGCTTCTCCAAATCGCCATCGAAATATTGCGGCATGTTGACCTGTCCATCGGGCCAGTTGGAAGGCATCGCCACGTCGGGCTCGACCTTGCCCGGGTCGTGCAACCACGGCGTCAACCAGTCAGGACGAATGCGTTCCTTCACCGAGAGCAACTCCGGACCGGGCTTGTCCTGTCCAGCGGGCGTCTTTCCATTCACGACGTGGCACGACGCACACTGCAGCGCCGTGAAAAGCGCGCCCTGTTTCTTGAACTCCTCGGTGGACTCCGGAGGCCGCACCACCGTTTGATACGGATACGGTTTCTCCGCATCGGCCGAAAAATAACGAACCAGCGTGGTGGCCTGCTCGTCGGAGAAGCCGAACGTCGGCATGTGCACCGTATTCGCGAGCCATGGCCGAATCACGTGCGGCGCTTTGAGGAAGCTGAAGAGCCACCCCGGCTGCACGCGGGCTCCTTCTTGATTTAGCCACGGCGGCGCATTGCTGAAATCATCGTATTTATCGCGAATCTGCCCGCCGCGATTATTAATCACGTGGCAATTGCGGCAACCGTAAATGTCGACCAGGCGCTCACCTTCGACAATCGACTTTTTATCGCCAGCATGCGCCGCCAAATATTCGGTCGGCGGCGCGTCGCCCACTTCGCCGCGCAAGAAAACGAGAATCGATTTCGCCTCTGCGTCGGAGAAATCAAACTGCGGCATCTTCGACTCGGCGCGCTCGTACCCATAGATGCGCGGCGTGTGAAGCTTCGTCACCATCCAGTTCACCCACGTCTCTTGTCGCGGGTCGGTAATGGCGTCGCCGAAATCGAGGAGATCGGTGGCCTTCTTGCCTTCTTCCGTTAGGTCGGCGCCAATCTTCTGCGCCTTCTCCATGCCGCGAATATCGTGGCAACCGAAACAACCATACTTTTGAATCAGATCCTTGCCCTTCTCCGCAAGCTTGGACCGGTCTTTGTTGTCGTCGGCGAGCTCGGGAACATCGGGGTATTGTTGATCGCTCTTGAGCGTCATCAGGTAAGTCGAAACATCGGCCGCTTCCTGATCGGAGAGACGGAGAGTGGGCATCTTCGTTTCCGGCCACATCGACTTCGGATTCTTTACCCAGAGGTAGAGCCAATCGCGGTTGGCTTTGTCGCCGACGTTCCAGAGATTAGGCGCATAGTCGCGCTCGGGGCTGCCATTCGAAGGACGTGCGGTAGCCCCCTGCTCAAAGACGTGACACGCAGCGCAACCACGTTTTTCCACCAGCGTCTTGCCGCGATCCGCATCGCCAGGCGGAGCCGACGGAAGTGCCTTCTCAGAGGTGGTCCAAAGGTATGCGGCAATCGCCGTGACATCTTCTTTGCGTTCGGAGAGATGCTCAGCAAGACGCTTCTTGGGATCCTCATCGGACGGAGGAAGATTCGCCGCATCGACCGCGCCCGGCCAGAAGTTCGGCATGCGCGTACGCGGTCGCCATCCCTTCGGGTAGCCAATCCAATTCGCGAGCCAACCCGTATTGGAAACCTTGGCGCGAATGTCCATTAATGTGGGCCCGCGCTTGCCCAAATTATTCAGCCCTTCAATCGGATGGCAGCCGTAGCAGGCAACATCCGCCACGAGCATCTTGCCCTGATTCAGCAAGGGCGCATGCGCCAAATGCTGATCGACCGCATGACACTTCTGACAGCTCGATTGCGTGAAAGTTCCCGTCCACTCCTGCGCCGGCTTGCCAGCTTGCGCAACCAACATTTTGTCAAGGAGTGGTTGAATCCAATAATCGTCGTCGTGGCCGTGTTTGAACTTCTTGTGCTCGACGCCCTTGGTCTGCGCGCCTTCGCCACCGTGGCAAACGGTGCATCCAAATTGCTCCGGCGTGTGGTTGTGCACGATCAATTCGTCGCGCCAAGGATGCGACTGAAACACGAGCGGAACCTTGAAAGTGGACGCCGATTGCTCGGCCTTGGTCCAACCGTCGAGCGTCGCCTGGTCGGTGCAAATCTGCTCGCCCTTCACCAAATATTTCAGCGCCAATTTCTCCTCAGCGCCGCAGTAATTTTTCGCCAGCTCACGCCAACCCTCGAGGCGCGCCTTCGGAACGCAAGCCGTTACCGTGGCTGCATCCGGCGGCGTGGGCGCTTCTTCTTTTTGCGCGAGACCGGGAACATCTGGAGGCGCAACAGCCGGCACAGCTTGGCAAATCACGCCGGCGGTGGCTTCGTATTCGGCCTCTTCGGCTGCCGAGACATCGAACTTCGTCTTTAGGTCTTCGTCGCTGCTACCACCCGCTTTGGCCAAAATGATTTCGAACGGCCGCGAAAAACCGCCCATGGTTGAAGCCACGTGACAGTTCTGGCAACGATCCACCGTCGGACCGCCCTCGACATTGGAAAGCTGCGGAATCCAATACTGCTCGAGCACCGGCCACTGGTCCTCAACCTCGGCGATCTTCTTTTCCAGCTCACGAACGTCGGCCGTAACATCGTCCAATTCTTTTTGAGCCTTATTTTTATTGGTCAGGAAAGTATCAACGCGATTCTGGATCGCCGCCTCCGAAGCAAGCGTGGCCTCGTAGGCCGCTTTGCGCTCAACAATGAGCCGGTCGAGCTCTGTCAGATGCTTTTCGGCTTCCGCATATTCCTTGGAATCTTTATTGTGGCGCGCTTCGCGGAAGCTTGAATATTCGGCGTCGGAATCTGATTTAGCGAAGGCCAAGGCCTGCTTGGCATCGAAGGTTCTGATTTTCGAAACGTCCAATTCGGCAAGCGCCTTGTCATAATCCGCGCGCTGCGTGGGGTTACCGGAGATGGCCGCTTCTGCCGCCTTTAGATCGGCGCGAAGTTTTTCAACGTGCGCTTTCTCTTCAGGTGTCTCGAGCTTCTTTTTCGCGGCGGCTAACTGCGTTCGCGCACGATCGGCCTCAATCTTGAAAAAGGTGCGCTGGTACTCCTTCCAGGGACGACGCGAGAAAAATTCGTCGTACACGGCCCATGCCGTCGACAGCGACAAGAGCACCGCCAACGTTACAAAGGGCCATTTCAGGCTCTGCAGCTCGAGGGGCTTGGTCGCCACGACTTAGTGCCTCAGATGTTCAGGTAAGGAGTAACCAAAATATACTTAATGTTCAGCGTCAACCGGAGAATCATTTTGATAATGACGCCAAATTGGGCCAGAAAAAGAAATCCGACGAGATTGTAGCGAAGGATTCCCAATTCCAAGATCGATTGAAGCTTTTTCTTTTCCGCATATTTCCAAAATATTGGAATAAGCCCGAAGTAAGCGCCCAGCGTGGCCGCGCCCACCACCATCCCACCATTGTAGGTTTTGAAGAAATCGACGTTGGTGATCTGGCCGATTTTGTAGCCCCAATCGACGTTGGTGAGTGCGACCACCTTGTGCGGATCCCAGAAAGACCAGGGCCAGTAAAGGTTCCAGCCCGGACCGCGGAAGAACACGCCAATCGTGATCATCCCGCACCACATGAACAAAAACCCGAAGAGAAAGTTAAAGATGGCGAATGGCCGCTCTTTAATCGTGTAATAGCCGTTCCCACGCGGATTGGTGTCGACGTACGGAATCACCATTAATCCGACAATAATGAGGCTCGGCAAGATAACACCGGCAATCCAGGGGTCGAAATAAACGAGCATTTCCTGCAGGCCCAAAAAATACCAGGGCGCCTTCGACGGATTGGGCGTCTTGGTCGGGTTCGATGGATCTTCCATCGGCGCGTCGACGGTGATGCTCCAGATCATCAACACCAGCATTAAGACGCAGCCGGAGATAAATTCCGCGCGAACGAGATAGGGCCAGGTGTGAACCTTGTCCGGCAACGCTTCGGTCTGCACGACACGAGCTTTGCCGGCCTGGACTTTG
>JAHFDP010000092.1 GCA_023248955.1 Deltaproteobacteria bacterium | reverse complement strand
TGCTCCCGCGCGGCCTGACCTACCACCACGAACCGGCTTAATTCGTTTTTGCGCGCTTCTCGAGAGCCGCTAGGTGCTCGCGGCATTGCGCGACTTTAGTGGCACTGACCTGCGCACAAAGCGTCTTCGAGAGCAGAAAATCGAACGCGTAGGTGAGATCGCGCAGCAGAAAAGCGTAGTGCTCTTTTTGGGGAAGCCACGTGGTGAAGTAGTCATGGAGCCAGAGGTTTCGCAGCGGGGCGACGAAAGTCTGGTCGTCGTAATCGAGAAGCTGGCGCGAAAATGGCGGACCGAAAAACTGCACCACCGCAGCGACGATAACGATTGCGAAAAGGCCGCCATAGCGTCGGAAAATCGCTTGCGCGGACGAGCCGTTGAGCATCGCGCGTATCTTAGCTTAGCCGGAAAACCACAACGGCTTAGCCCCGTACGTTGACCGCGCCCGCGCGCAGCACGATCAACTGATCGCCCCGAACGGCCACCAGCGTTGACGGCGCGCCGCCGGGCGTCTCGCCGCCGTCGAGAACGAGATCGATTTGTGCGACGAGCGCGGCGGGCAAGTCGGCAACGCGCGTCACCGGAGGCTCGCCCGCGAAATTCGCGCTGGTTGCCGTGATCGGGCCACCGGCAAGTCGCGCCAATTTGCGCGCCATCGGGTGCGCGGGAACGCGAACGCCGACTTCGCTCAACGCTCCGGTGAGCAGCGCATCAACGTGATCCGCCGACGCGCATACAATCGTCAACGCCCCGGGCCAGTAGCGCGCAATCAGACTTCCTGCTTGCGATGGCACGGGCAAGCGCCAAAGCGATTCCGCTTGCTCCGCATCCGCGGCAATGAGCGCGATCGGCTTTTGCGCGTCGCGGCCCTTGAGCGCCGCCAGCCGCGCCAGCGCGCGCGTGTCGCTCGCCAACGCGGCAAGTCCGTAAAATGTCTCCGTCGGAAATGCGACGAGGCCACCGTCGCGCAAAACGCGAGCAGCGGCTTCGATGTCGAGCGCGGACATCACGCCATCTTACGGCGAACCGATCTCCAATTCGAGACGATGCGGAACGCGCCCGACCTTGATCGAAACACCGGCTTCGATTTCGCCTTTAGCCGAGCCGTATTTCCCCGGCGACAGGAAAACAGAAGTGACCGTACTCATCTTGCACGACTTATCATTTTGTCATGTATCTAATCCCCGCGCCGTGCTCGCCGACAACGAGCGCCGTCGTCGTGGTGAGCCAGGCCACATCTCCCAGAAATCCGTCTAGACCGGTAGACACATCTCGCCACGTCGCGCCGCCGTCATCGGTCAACAAAGCCGTCCCGTGCGCGCCCACAGCCATGCCGCGTGTCCGGTCGGCGAAAGACACTGAATAGAGATCCTGCGACGTCGGCGTGGGCTGCGCGATCCAGGTCTGACCATCATCGGTAGAGGCTGCGATCGATCCTTTCTCGCCCACGATCCACCAGCGTCCGCCGTCCGCCGCAGCCACGCCGTAGAGCCACTGACTCTCGACTGCCGGTTGCACGAAGGTAAAGGTGATGCCGTCGCTGCTTCGCCCGAGATAATTGAAATAGCCAGCGGCGACCCACGTCCCCGACGTGCTCACACCAAGACTGCTCACCTGCCCTGAAAAACCACCGAATTGACTCGGAACCGATGCCGCGCTCCAGGTGGCACCTGCATCCTCGGAGGTGACACCAACTGCGTAACCTGCGCTCGTCATCCGCGATCCGAAACAACCCACCGCATTGAGGTGATCGTAACCAAAGCCCATGGCCTCGACATCGGGAGGCGGCGCCGCCTGCGACCACGTGGCACCCCAATCCTTCGTCGAGGCCACGAGCCCGTCTCCAACCGCGATCCCATTTCCGGAAGGCAACAGACAAACGCTCTCCCAAAAAACACCCGGACGGTCGAGGAGCGCGGCCACTTTTTTCCAGCTTCCGTCTGCTGCCGCGCGGCGCCAGATTTCGCCTGCGCTTCCCACGGCGACAACATCTCCGCTCGCAGCCATCGCCAGATGTGTGAAGCTCGCGGTTGTCGTGATCGCTTCGCTGGTCCACTCGGGCGACAATGCGCGCGCACGCGGACGCTCGCCGCGATCGAGCCAACCCCAAAGCTCTTCGTAGTGCCATCCGTAGAGCTCGTGGCCCGCGTTGGTTTCACGGTGCCAAATGCGATCGGCTGCAAAGTGCTGCGCGGAAAAATAGTCGTCGAGCGTCTGCAACGTATCGTGCATGTAGTCGCGGTAGCCGGTCGTCGCATAAATGTGTTGCGTGCGAACCGCGACCGGAGCGTCCGCCAGCGTGCTCCAAAGCCCGCCGCCGATGAAGGCGTAGCCCGAAAACAGCGGAGGATCTTGGGACAGAAATTGCGCGGTCATGTTGGTGCCATTCGAAAAACCAGCAGCGTAGATCCGCGCCGGATCGATGTTGTATGTGCGCTGCAATTCGGCGACGAGCGCCTGCGCAAATTTCTTGTTGCGCGCAAGATCGCCGGCGTTGATGTCCCACTGGTAGATGCTTTGTCCCCCCTGCGGCGGACTGGCCAGCGATCGCGGCCGAACAACGATGAACTTTCGCGCATCCGCAATGGCCAGGAGTTCGGGCAAGGCATAACGCTCTTCCGGAAGATCCGCCTCTGTCGCCGCGGCCGTCCCGTGAAAATCGACTAGCAGCGGCCATGCAACGTCGCAGGTGTAGGACGGTGGAACATGGATGAAAGAGTGGCGCGTCACGCCATCCACGACGAGCGGCACATCGTGAAACGTTCCGATTCGATCAGCGTGATCGACGCACGCCGGCTCGCCGCCGTCGGTCCCCGCATCCGCGCCAGCACCTATGCCCGCATCTACTCCCGCGTCGAATGCGGCGTCGTTCGGAGCGTTACCAATTTGCGCGCACGCCGCCAGCAAGAGGAACGAAATCGCCGCGCGCGGACCAGGAAATGAATGATTTTTTCGCATGGTGATCACCAAAGCAAAAGGCGCTCCAAGCATCGGAGCGCCTTCGCGTACGGCAACGTTGCTGGCGTCTTTATTTCAACCCGAACGTCTCCACGCCGTACATCCCCGCCGCGATGTAGGCGGTGCCGCTGGCGATCTCCAGGTTCGACACCCAGCCCTGCGTCCGCTGGAACGTCTCGTACTTCGGTGCCAGCGGCGCGGAAATATCGTACGCGGCGAGACCCTGACCACCGTCCCAATAACCGCCGCAGCCGTAGCAAGCGCCCCCGCTCGAGACACCGGAATCCGACTCCGCCGCACCGCCGCGCACGCCGCCCATCATCGGTCCTCTCTCCATGAACGCCCAGCCGTAGGAGCCAAGTTGGAGGAGCAGATGGCCGCCTGAAACCGCGCGCACCGTGAACCGTCCAGCCATTTTTTGTTCGGACGCCGACTTGACATTTTTCGAATCCGTCAAATCGAGCGCCACCAACGTGGTCTGACGACTCCACGCGGCGTATTGGCTCCAATCGTAGTTGCCGTCTTTGTCCTTGGGCGCGTTCCACCACCACGGATGCGTGGTCAAGTAGGCCGCGCTGCCCTGCACCGCGATGCGATCGACCGAGTCGGCGATGGTCACCGTCGACAGCAGCGTCGCGGTGGTTCCGTCGATCGAGAGCGCGTCGAACGCGTTGGACGCCAGACCATTGGTGGCGTCGGTCCACTGGAAGTCGACGGTGTAGACGATCTTGCCATCGGAGGAAGCGTCGACGAAGAGGCCCGGCACGTTCACTTTGCCGAGCGCGATCGGATTTTTCGCATCGCTCACGTCGATGCGATCGAGAAAGTAACGACCAGTCGACGACCAGTTCTGTCCGGGCGGTGGCGGATCGGATTCGAAGTGGTTCGAGTAGATGGTGTGGCCGCTGATTTTGAATCCGTACTGGTAGTCGGCCGACAGCGTGGTGGTGCTGATCAGCGTGGGTGCATCGGAATTCGAGAGATCAGCAATGTATAACATGTGATCATATTCGTATTCGGTGCCCCACGGCTGCTGAATCTGCTTGCCGTATTGGTAGCCCTGGAACGCGACAATTCCGTTGCCGAGATTCAGCACCGAATCACCGTTGCCCCAATCGCCGTAGCTCCAGTACTGCACGCCATCCGGAAGCTTCAGCGTTCCACGAACGCGCGGCTTGGAGCCCGTGACGTCGATCGTCTCGAGCAGCGTACCGTTTCCATTTTGCGAATAGCCCAACGCGAAAATCAGATCGGGCGAACCCGCGAAGTGCACGAGCCGTCCCCAGGCCGATTGCAGCTGCACTTCGGCCGCATTGGCGTTGTCGTCGGGCGCCGCCAGCGGCAACACGCGAATGCTCGCGCCAACGTTGGCTTTGCCCGACCAGCCCGGCCCCACGTATTCGACGCCTTTGCCAAGCGCCGTCAGCGCGGCGAAACCTTCCACGTCGCGCGCTAGCGTTAGGTGCGCGCTAGTCGCCGGCTTGTCGCGGTTATCGATGTTCACCGTCGCGAAATCGGTTTGGCTGGTGGTGACAAGCCGCGTCGCTCCGAGATCGCCATAGACATGCTGAACGCCAAACACGCGCTGCACTTCGCCAAGGCCATCAGCAAATCCGCGCGCGCCGACCGAAGTGCGCGAGAAATCCACGAGCTGAATTCCGGTGCGGTAGGTCTGCGTCTGATCGTCCCATCCGGAAATCGGCAACACGATCAGCCCTTCGTCATCGAGAATCCGCAGCGCTTTGTCGTCATATTGCGCACCGCTGTAATTCCACCCGCCAGCCGGCGTGAGATTCGCCCGCGAAAGCTCGCGCGGATTTTGCGCGTCGCTCACGTCATAGAGCGACACCGCCACGCCCCGCCACGTCCCGTCGGACGTGCCGAGCGCAATCAAGCGATCGCCACGCGGCTCGAGGACTTTCAGAACGCCGGGCACCTCGAGGTTGTTGCCGAGCTTCGGATTTTTCGGATCGGTGAGATCGATGATGTCGAGCGGATCCTTGGTCACCATCGTCACGAGGTAGGCCTTCACACCGTCGAAGCGCGCGGCGAAAAGTCCGCCGGTCTGCGGAAGATCGACGTGCGACAGCTCGGAGATCGGACTGCCCGGTGTCACGTCGAACACCGTGAGCCGCTGATCGCCCCGTCCCTCCCCCGTCGCTTGCCAACCACCTTCGTGCGTAACGATGCGGAAGGTGTTCAGATCGGAGCAGGGCCAGGGACCGGCGGCGAAGCATTGAACAGTCGATTTGTAGTCGTAGGCATCGAGCGCGAACCGGCTCGTCGGCGCCCACTGGTCCGCGAGCGATCCCTTCACCGCGAACGAGGCCAGCGACGAAATTTTCCCCTTCGCATCGGAAATATCGATCAGTTGAATGTTGGTCGAATAGTTGGGCCAGTCACCGCTGGTCTGCGCCACGTAAAGGCGCGTCGGCGTGGCGTGGACTTGAAATCCGTTGCCCTTGAACTCGAGGCGGCCGACCTCGTGAATCGCATTCGGCGTCGAGATGTCGATGCTCGCTACATACGTTTCATCGACGTTGTCGGTGGATCCCGGCGCGTACCACCCATACCAACTGAACCGATCGCTCACGGCATAGATCACATCGCCCACCGCGCGCGTCTGCGAAATCTGTCCATCGAGATAGACGGTTCCATCGACGACCGGATGCGCGGCGTCGCTGGCGTCGACCGACACGATCACGCTGCCGTGGCGCGGCACGATGGCGTCGTCCGTAAGCGCGGACGGCGGCGGCGCGTAGTAGTCGAAGTAGTCGCTCACCACGAGGAAGGCGTGCGTGCCGCGGACGTACATCTCGACGGGATTTCCGTAAACCGGCGCGCGGCCGAGCACGTTCGGGGTGTCGGGATTCGACACGTCCACGATCATGAGCCCGCGCCAAGAGTTGAGCACGTAGAGTTTGCCGGACGCGGCGTCGAGCTTGTCGATGTCGGCTTCCTCGACGGTGCGCGTTGTCTCGGCAGCGTCCGCGGACGCACCGGAAGCACCTGCCCCAGCGGCATTTTTAGATGCACCACTCGAAGCATTACGCCCCGCGGAGTTGAACGACGTCTGCCCAGGCGTGGGAAACGGACGTTCCGGGTGGACGTTGGGCTTGCCGCAGGCCACCAGCGCAACGAGAGAAATTCCGAATATATTGAGGCGATTCATGTAATACTTCCTTTCTACGAAGCAATACGGTGGATTACGGCACCTTCAAGACGAATGTGCTGCCCGCCACGTTGGCGCCAGCGTTGTCAGAAACAAAGGCGTAGACCATGTCGCCGGTGTGCGCGCGCAACAGGAGCGCCACATCGCCCGAGCTTTCCACTGCGGCGTGGCGCGTGGAGCCGCTTGTCAGATCGAACGCAACCGCGGTGTAGCCTTGGTGCCAACCGCTCCCGCGAACGGTGATCAACCCGCTGCTATCGGGTGCGGCAACCGTGAAGAGACCCTCGGGACGTGCTGGCGTCGTTCCACCGTCCGTGGCCGAACCGGCGTCCGCGGGCATTCCGGCATCCGACGAACCGCCGTTCAAGTCCGGAGCGGCGATGGCATCGTGGCTAGACGCCGGAACGACCCAGCGCCCAACGTCGGTCACCGCCCCACCCGCCGCGATGATTTTGACGGCCAGCGTGTCGCCGATGGCGGCCTTCACAACGCCAACGAACGCGCCGGTATCGTCAGACGTGAAATCGAACGAAGCGTTCGTGCGTACGTTGGTCACAAGAACGGTTCCACGCGCCGCGATCGCGCCGGCATCGCCGCAAATCGCCACGTCATCGGTGCCGTCGACCGGTGCGCTGACGAAGACCAGTTGCGATTCAAATGCGCCCGACGAATCCCCACCATCGACGGTCTTGTCGGCGGGATCGTTCGACGAAATACCTTTGGCCGGCAACGGCTGCGGATCAAGCTCAATGCAGGCCGCAGCGGCCAGAGCCAGAAACAGGAGGCGGTGAGAACGGCGAGGCATCAGGAGTCTCCGCAGCTTAGTAAAGCAATCCCAATGCCAGCAATCGGCCCCTGTTTTTCCTGAGCTTTCCGAAACCTGGGGCTGGCCAAACCGTAGACGCAATCCACGCCGTAGAAATATTCTACGATCCACCCCGGAGCCGATTGTAGATGGTTTTCCGATCGATCCCAAGCATCCTTGCAGCGCGGGCCTTGTTTCCAGCGGACTTCTCCAGCGCGCGCCGGATAGCCTCGTCCGTGAGCTGCGATAGCGGTTGCGCCAACGAAACCGTCTCCGCCGAACGGCCGTGCGGCCGCGCCACGACCAGCTCCGGCTTATGCGCAAACGCCCGCGCCGAGAGCCGCGGGCCTTCGGCAAACGCTGCGGCATTGCGCACGGCCGACTGGAGCTCGCGCACGTTGCCCGGCCATTCGTACGCGGAGAGCAGCGCTAGGGCCTCGGGATCCACACGCCAACGGCTGTCTCCCGGCGCGGGAATTTCGCCGAGGAAACGTTCGACCAGCGCGGGAATGTCTTCTTTGCGTTCGCGCAACGGCGGCAGCTGCACGGTCACGCCGTTGATCCGATAGAAAAGATCTTCGCGAAATTTTCCTTCGCGGATCGCGCGCGGTAGATCGCGATGGGTCGCGCAGACCAGCCGCACATCGGCCTTCTTGGCATGCTGCGCGCCCACTGGCCGCACTTCACCATCCTGCAACACGCGCAAAAGTTTGGCCTGCATCGCGTGGGGCATGTCGCCAATTTCGTCGAGGAAGAGCGTTCCTCCATTGGCGGCCATGAAGAGGCCTTCGCGATCGCGGTCCGCACCCGTGAACGCGCCGCGCACGTGACCAAAGAGCTCGTCCTCCAGCAGACCCTCTGGAAACGCCGCGCAGTTTACTGAGACAAAAGGACCTTCCTTGCGGCGCGAATTCGCGTGGACCGCGCGCGCGACAAGCTCCTTGCCTGTGCCACTCTCTCCGATAATCAATACCGGCAATCCACTCGGTGCGGCCCGCTGCACCACCGCCAACGTTTGTCGCAACGCAGGCGACGCACCAACGATCGCGCCATCCTGCGCCGAGCGTTGCACCTCCAAACGCGCGCCTTCCACCTCGACGCGCGCCCGCTCCAACTCCGCTTCCCTCGCATCGAGGCGCGCCGAAAGCTCGCCATTGAGCCGCGCAATTTCCGCGCTGGCGGCTTCCGCGGACGCACGTGCTGCGCGCGCCTCTTCCAACGCTTTCGTATTCGCCAGCGCCACAGCAGCCTGATCGGCGAACGCTTCGATCGATTGGCGATCGTCTTCGCCGAACGCGTCGGGACGAAAACGGTTGTCGACATAAAGCGCGCCAAGCACTTCGCCCAGAAAACGGAGCGGCACGCACAACACGCTTCGCAATTTCAACGCGTGAATCGACACCGCTTCGCGGTAGCGATCATCGCCCTGCGCATCGAGCGTCATCTCCGCTTCGCCAGAGGCAATCACGCGCTCGGCGATGCTGTGTGACACTTTGAACTTCGGGTTTTTCAGCGCCTCCTTGTCCATGTTGCGCGCCAGCCGCACCAGCGGCGGATCGCCCGCATGCTCCGGTTTCACGAGGACGAATCCGCGTTCCGCGCCGGAGAGCTCCACCGCTGCGTCGACGATCGCTTCGAGCAACGGTGAGAGCGCGCGCTCCGAACCAAGTCGGCGCGAGAGCGCCAGAAGCCGGCTGCTCCGCGCATCACCTGGCGCGTCTCCGGCCAAGAGTTGCGCAGCCGCACGCGCACGCGCGCGATCGGGACGATCCAAAAATATTTGTCGTGACGAAGACGACAGCTGCGCTGCGGCAGCCGTGAGCGTCTCGAGCGTGCGGCGCGCGTGGTGCGCGATCTCCGCCGCTGCGTTTGCGATTTGGTACGCGCGGGCCAGCGCCCAATGTAGACGCCACAAAAGATCAGCGCGCTCACGCACGGCATGAACAGCCATCGCGGAATAGAGCCAATCGATCGCTTGCCGCGCATCGGGCGACGGTGCGGCCAACTCCGCCTCCGCGGCCGCATACAACGATCGCGCGTGAAGCGTGGTTAGCCCCGCAGCCAAGGCGCGCGCGGCCGCCTCCAGTGCGGTTTTGCGCGCAATCGCCGATTCGCGAACTTCGGTGGAGAGCGCCGCCAAATCGCACTCGATCTCCGCCAGCTCCGCTTGCAAACCCAGGCGCTGCGCCAGTTCGCGCGCTTGCGCATACCGCTCTCGTGCGTCGGCCCAGCGCTGCTCGAGCGCGGCCACTTCCCCCTCAATGATGAACCCATGCACTTCGCTTGGCGCTTGCCCGGCTTTCTTCGCCAACAGACGCGCGCGCGACGCAGCGGCAGCGGCCTCACGCAAATTTCCGACGTATCGAAGGAGCGCCGCTTCGTTCGACGCGGCGCGCGCGGCCAACATGCGATCACCCGCACGGCGCGCGGCGATCACCGCGTCGCGGTAGTGCGCCAGGGCCTCGGACGTTGCACCTGCTTCTTGGCGAAGTGTTCCGAGATTGAGATGTTCGGTGCCGACACGTGCGCGATCGCCGCTCGCTTCGGCGAGTGCCAACGACTCCTCATAGCGCGCCGCAGCCGCAACCGTCTCGCCGCGACGTTGATGAACGAGCCCGAGTCCGTTCACGGCTGCCGCGCGCGCCGATCCATCGCCACCATCCGCCGCTGCGCGATCGGCGTGAGCGTAGTCAGCCGCCGCGCCTTCGAGATCGCCTTTGGAGAGTCGCGCGTAGGCGCGCGCCGCGAAGAGCTCCGACCGCGCCGCACCCGTGGCCACCGCCAGTCCAGATTCGGCGCGGGCAAGCGCTTCATCGGCGCGGCCACCAAAAGAAAGCGCGCGGGCCAACGCGGCTAGCAACGGTCCGGGATCGGAGGCCGTCGCTAGCGCGGCTTCCAGTGCTGGAACAGCTTGGGCCGGCGATCCGCGGCGAGCGTGAATCTGCGCAGTGCGCAACGCCGCTCCCGCCAAGTCACCGAGCGCGGCAGCAGAAGCCGCCGACGTCAACGCGCCCGCGTAATCACCGAGTGCTTCACGCAACTGCGCAAGGAGGAGATGCGTGACAGCGTCATCCACTTCGGCGCGTTCCAGGAGAACAATCGCTTCCGCTGCGCCACCTTCGGTCGCCAAAGCTTGCGCTGCCTCCCGGGCAAGCACGCGCGCCTCTGAAAGTTCCGCCGCCAGCGCATGGTGCGCCGCGTCCGCACGCAGGTCGGCGATTTCACGGTGTGATGCATTTGCAATCGTTTGCAATACACGTATTGCATCGTCATACATCGCGCGGTGAAGCGGTTTGGCATTGCCAAGTCGGGAGATCGCC
>JAHFDP010000029.1 GCA_023248955.1 Deltaproteobacteria bacterium | reverse complement strand
ACCGAGTGCGGCGGCGATGAAAACCGCGGCCATTCAAGCTTCGCGTGAGCTCTACGACATTCTTCTCGCCCCCGCCGCGATCGACGCACGACGGGCGCAACTCGATCTGTTTTTCACGAAATGGTTCACGCGAAAATCGGGATGCACCGTCGACAATAAATATTGTGGCAGCGCCGTTTACAAAGAGCTCATCGAGGGCACGCCCGGCCACGGCCCGTGGAGCGCGGATTTGCCAAAGCACGGTTGCTCGAGTGGCGGAGAAGCGGGAATCGCAGCAGTGCTCGTTCTCTTGTTCTTCGTGCTGCGTAAAGGGAGAGCTGTCATGGCCGGGCTCGACCCGGCCATCCACGTGATCGTTCTTATACTTGTTGCCGGCGCCGCCCGCGCCGACGAGGCGCCACTCGCGCCAGGCGCGCACTGGACCGCTCGCGCTTCGATCTCCCTCGACAATCCCGCCGCGGCAATCGGCGGCGGCTGGTCGTGGGCTTTCGAGTCCTTCGACGTCGGCGCAATCGCTGAATGGAATCCTTGGTATGCGTGGGACGAATTCGGCGGCCACGCGTTCGATCCCGGCGCGCTCAATGCCTATTTGCAAAGCGGTTACCGTCATCCCATTGGCGGCGCGGCCGCACGATTCGCGCTCTCCCTCGGCACCACCACGCTTCTCTTCGAACACGTCGCCACGCGGCCGGGGCAGACGAATCCATTCATTGGATTTACGTTGGGAGAAATTCTCCTACCGCATGAAGGCGGCGGTCCGTCGTGGTCCATCGTCTTCGCGGACGTCGCGTTGCCGTTTACGCAATTGCGCGGCTGGCCTTTTTATTATGGACAGTGGCGAAGCACGCTCACCGCGCGCTGGTGAGTTTCGCCGCCAAGAGCAACGCCGAAATCATGCTCTCCGCCTGCGCGCGCCCCGTGCCGGCGATGTCGTAGGCCACGCCGTGATCGGGGCTGGTGCGAACGATCGGTAACCCCAGCGTGACGTTCACCGCCTTCTCGAATTCGAGCAGCTTCACCGGAATCAATCCCTGGTCGTGGTAGAGCGCGACCACCGCATCGAAGGCGCCTAGTGCCGCGCGCGGGAAAAGTCCGTCGGCGGCAAAGGGTCCGCGTACGTCGACGCCCCGTCGCGCGGCTGCGTCCAGCGCGGGCCGGATGATGCGCGACTCTTCGTCGCCGAACGCGCCGTCTTCGCCCGCGTGGGGATTGAGCCCGCAGACCGCAATACGCGGCGCGGAAGTTCCGAATTGCATGCGCAAAGCGCGATCGGTCACCACGATCGTTTCCGCGATCGACTCCACCGAGATCGCCGAGGGCACACGTGCCAACGCCAAGTGCGTGGTAGCCAGCGCGACGCGCAGTTTTTCGCCGGCCAGCATCATGACCACATGTTTGGCGTCTAGACATTTTGTCAACCACTCGGTGTGGCCGGTGAATTCGATCCCCGTGCGCGCGATGGCCGCCTTGTTGACTGGCGCGGTGCAGAGCGCAGCGGCGCGACCAGTGCGGACGTGGGCCAGCGCGGATTCGAGATAGGCCAGTTGCGCGCGTGCGCCGGCGGAGGACGGATGGCCTGGCGTCGCGTCATTCTCGGAAAGCGTCGTCACGGCATCGAGGCGGAGGGCCGGCAGTGAAACGCCGCAGGTCTTGGCGGCGCGTCGCACGACGCCTTCATCACCAACGACGAACGGCACGAGTGCACTTTGAACGCGCGAATCCACGATCGCCCGAGCGATCACCTCCGGACCAATGCCGGAAGGATCTCCGAGCGAAATGGCGACGACGGGTTTCACGGTCCCGCGGGTGCCGGAAGCTCGATCGCTTTCCCGTCCGCACCCTGCAACTTCACCTCGACGCTGGCTTCTTTGCGAAGCTGTTGCACGTACCGCTGCGCCTCTTTCTCAAGCGCCGCACGCATCAGCCGTTCACGAATCGCATCCTTGGCGTGCTCGAAATCCGGCGGTGCATCGAGTTTTTTCTCCTCGACTTTCACGAGGTGAAACCCGCCGCGCGCGCGGATGACCTCCGACACCTGCCCCGGCGCCAGCGCAAACGCGGCCTGCTCGATCTCCGGCAACAGCTCGCCGCGACGAATGAACCCGAGATCACCGCCGAGGTGCGCGGTTGGTGCATCGGAATATTGTTTCGCCGCCACCGCGAATTCTTTGCCCGCTTTGATTTCCGCTAGCGCGCGCTCAGCCTTGGTGCGCCCAGCTTGAACGTCGGCGATCGGCGACCCTTCCTTCACCGCGACAAAAAGATGCCGCGCATGCACCAAAGACGCCGCCGTTGCCGTCTCCTGCCGATACGTCGTCTTCACGTCCTCGTCGGAAATCGTGACCTTGCCCTTCACCTTCACCTGCATCAGTTTCATCCGCGCGATCTGTTTCGACAGCTGCGCGCGGTACCGCTCCATCGTGAGCCCCTGCGATTTGAGCGCCTGCTCGAATCGATCCGCATCGAGGTTGTTTTCTTTGCGTACTTCATCGACCGCGCGATCGAGCTCGTCCGGCGTTACCTCGAGGTGGAGCGACCTCACGTCCGCCTCAAGCAAACGCTCGCCCACGAGGTCCGCAAGCGCGTGCGCGCGATCCTGGTGCGCGAGTGACGTGCGCTCGTCCACTTCGGAAAACGTGATCACGTCGCCATTGATAATTGCCGCGATGCCGTCGACCAACTTGGCGTGCACGGCGGAGCTTGACAAAAACGCAAGAACGAAAAAAGTCCGCATGGGTGCATCCTAGTCAATCGCGAGAAGCGCTGCCTCGTCGATCCGAATGCCGGCCTTCGCACGCAGTCGCTCCAGGAAAGCACGTTGCCCCTGCTCGCCCTTTTCGCGTCGGAGCACGGTCTCCAGCGTGTCTTGCAGCGACCGGTCGAATGTCCGCACCCGCGCGACATGGCGCTCCTCCAACCGAAAGAGGTGGAAGCCGAAAGCAGAGGGCGTGACGGGCGAAAGTTGCCCCGGCCGCTCGAGCGCAAAGCAGGCGTTCGCAATTTCCGGCGGCATCTCGCTCGCGGAGAACCAGCCCAGATCGCCGCCTTGCCTGGCATCGGGCGAGAGCGAGCGCGTGCGTGCCAGCTGCGCAAAGTCGGCGCCCTTTTTTAGCTCGGCGAGCAACGCGGCCGCCTCTTCGTTCGTTTTCACCACGATCTGCGCAGCACGCACCTTGTCTGGTTCATCGAACGCCTGCGGATTTTTTTTGAGCTCGCTCTCGTAGTAGGCCCGCGCTTCGCCAGCCGCCAACGCCACGCGCGCCAGCACTTCATCCGCGATGAGCTGATCGATCGTGAGTTGCTCGCGCAAATCGTCGCGATACTCCCCGGACGAAATACCCTCGGCGCTTAGCCACTGCTCGAGCGGCTGTCCGTCATGCTCGGCGCGCGCTCGCGACACCGCACGTTCCAGCCGCGCGCCGCCGATTTGAATGCCGTGTGCGTGCGCCGCCGCTAGCAACAGCTGCCGATCGATGAGGCCCTCGAGCAACGTCCGCTTGAGTTGCAGAAGCGCATCCGGCACCACTGGCGCATCGGCTCCCTTCCGTGCACGTGCGAGCTCGCGCTTGAGTGCGACCACCGAAATGGAAACGCCATCGACGTCCGCAACGGAAGTCGATGGCGTGTGGCGCGAACAAGCCGCGACAAGCAGGGCGAAAGCGACCCGCTTCATCCGTGGTTCTAATGCGTGGGTGGCGCGGGCGGCTTGGGCATCATCCCCGGCCCAGCGGCTCCGGGATGCATGGGCGGCGGCGTTCCGAACGGCGACGGCGGCGCGGCCTGCTCGGCCGGAACCGAAACCGCGCCGAGCGCTGCTTCGTCGATGGTCACGTTGGCCTTTTCCTTCAATCCCTTTACGAACTCTTCGAAGTCCTTGGTCCGCTTCTCGCGCGCGAGGCGGCTGCGGATCTGCTCGCGAACATCGTCGAGCTTCCGCGAAAGCGCCGGCTGCTTGCCCTGCAGTTTCACGATCTCGAATCCTTCGGGCACTTCCACGACCAGCGACATGTCACCTGGATCCTTGAGCGCGAACGCCGCGTCCGTCAGCTGTGCCGAATAGGCTTTGGTCATCTCGTCCTTCGACAGGTAACGCATGTCGCCGCCGACCGCTGCCGTGGCCGCGTCGTTGCTGTTTTTCTGCGCGGCTTCGGCAAACGCATTGAGGTTTCCCTTGCCCTTCGCTTCGAGCAGCTCCTTCACGAGCGACTCGGCTTTCTTCTTCGCCGCCGAGCGAGCGCCTTTGTCGCCCGGCGCGGCTTTCAGGAAAACGTGGCTGGCGCGCACGCGCTCCGGCTTCACGTAGTCGTCGATGTGATCGTTGTAAAATTTTTGCAGGTCCGGCTCTGGAATCGCGGCCTGGCCTTGCTTCTCATCAAACTGCTGCTTGATGAGCTGCTGCACCATTACTTTTTTCAGCGTGTCCTGAACTTCCGGATTCTTGTCCATGCCGCGCTTGACGGCCTCTTGCGAGAGCACTTCGAAGCGCACGAGGTTGTCGACGAATTCTTTTTTGCGCTCGATGGTGTTGTAGCGCGCGCGAAGAAATGGGCTCTGCTCCTCGAGTTTTTTCTTCACGTCATCGGCGGTGATGACGTCGCTTCCGACGTGGGCCACGACTGCGCCCGTGTGCGGCTGCGCTGCGGACGAAGAGGACGACGGCTGACCGCTGCAAGCGGCAAGAAGGACGACGGCGAAAAGTGTGTGAATGCGCATTGGCATTTCTCCTAGCGAAACGCTGGTCGATAGCACCGATGGAAAGCGCGCGCAATCTACGGATCGGGATGCGCCGAGCTCAGCCGGAAAACCACAATTGCCGTTACCTGCGACGGCCGATCGCGGCCCGTCTGCTTCAGTGCTTGCCGCGCGCATGTTGGGAGCGCGGCCGGCCCGATTGGTGGCGCTGGAAGCGCTCGATCACATAGCGGGCTCGTGCGGTGTCTCCTCAGCGCACCGAAAAGTGCGCTTCCGGGGGCTCCTCCTGCGCGCCTCGCATCCGAGCCACGCTCGACCGTCTCGGTACCACGGCAACTGTGAGCCTGTAAAAAATTAATTTTTCGCTCATAGCGCCGCGGCGAAAGCTGCGGCGGCAGGTGGGGTGAATGCGCCGATTCACTCGGCGCAGAGGGGCGGGCAGCGGCCCGACCCTTCAAAACACAGAGGTTGTGAGGATTTTTTCACAACCTCTGTGGATTTCCGGCTCAGATCTATTCGAGCAGGGCGGCTAGCTGCTACAGGCCGCCCGCCGCTGCCGACAGCTCGCGCAGCAACCGCCGCGCCGCGGAGAGCCACGCTTGATCATTCGCCGGCAGCGGCCACACCAACTTCAACTCTGGCGTTAGCCGCGTTCCCTTCTTCGCGTTCGCACCTACCCACGCCGTGAGCTTCGCGCCATCGAGTTGCGCGTCCGGGCCGAGTGTCAGCACCAGCCGTCCGGGTCCGCTCTCCATGGCGCGCAGCCGAAGCTGGCGCATCTGCATCTTCACGCTCATCAGCTCGACCAGGTTGTCAACCTCGGGCGGCGGCTCGCCGCAGAGATCGCGCAGTTCGCCCTTGATGTCGTCGAGCTCATCCTCGGTCTGCGCTTGCGCCAGCTTCTTGTAATAGGCGAGCCGCTGCGGCACCTCGGGCAGAAATTCTTCGGGCAGCAGCGCGGGCACCGGCAGCTGCACGTCGGGATCGATCTCTTCGCGCACCGGTTCGCCGCGCAGCTCGGCCACCGCCTCCGCCATCATTTCGGTGTAGAGCTCCATGCCGACCGCGGCGATCGTTCCCGACTGATCCGGCCCCAGGAGATTTCCGCCGCCGCGAATTTCCAAGTCGTGGCTGGCGATCTGAAAACCAGCGCCCAACTCGGTGAACTCTTGCAGCGCGGCCAGACGTTTTTTGGCATCGCGCGTGACCGGCCGACGCGCGGGTACGAGGAGATACGCATACGCGCGCTCGCGGCTGCGGCCGACGCGTCCGCGAATTTGGTAGAGCTGCGCCAGGCCGAAATGGTCCGCGCGGTTGACCAAAATCGTGTTGGCGCTCGGAATGTCGAGGCCGCTTTCGATGATCGACGTGCACAGCAAAATGTCGCTTTTGCGCTCGATAAATCCGGTCATCACTTCCTCGAGCTGATGGTCCGGCATCTGCCCATGCGCCACCGCGATGCGTGCGCGCGGACAGAGCTCCGAGAGGAAATGCTCCATCCCACCGATCGACTGCACCCGGTTGTGCACGAAAAAAACCTGCCCGCCGCGCGCCAGCTCGCGATCGATCGCTTCTTTGATCGTGGCCGGCGAAAATTTCGTCACGAAGGTGCGAATGGCGCGGCGATCGGATGGCGGCGTGGCGATGATGGAGAGATCGCGTAAGCCGCTCATGGCCATGTGCATGGTGCGCGGAATCGGCGTCGCCGTCAGCGTCAACACGTCCACCAGCTTGCGCAGTTTTTTGAGCGCCTCTTTGTGCTTCACGCCGAAGCGTTGCTCCTCGTCGATGACCACCAGGCCCAGCGACTTGAACGCCACATCCTTCGACAGGAGTTTGTGCGTGCCGATGATGACGTCGACTTTTCCCTCGGCCAGACGGTGCAAAACATCGCGCGTCTCCTTCGGCGAACGAAACCGCGACACCATTTCCACGATGACCGGATAGTCCGCGAAGCGCGCTTTGAAGGAGTGAAAATGCTGCGCGGCAAGGACGGTGGTCGGCACCAAAATGGCGACCTGCTTTTTGTCCTCGATGGCCTTGAACGCCGCGCGCAGCGCCACTTCCGTCTTGCCGTAGCCGACGTCGCCGCACACCAGGCGATCCATCGGCCGCGGCTTCTGCATGTCGGCGAGCACGTCGTCGATGGCCTTCTGCTGATCGGCGGTCTCCTCGAATTCGAAATCTGCTTCGAACTGCCGGTACATCGCATCCGGCGCGGCGTACGCGTGGCCCGGATGCGCGGCGCGCGCGGCGTAAAGATCGATCAGCTCCGCCGCCATCTTGAGCAGCTCTTCTTTGACTTTCTTTTTTCGGTTGGTGAACCCAACGGCGCCGAGCGCATCGAGCTTGACGCCTTCGGGATCCGCACCGCTGTATTTCTGCACTTGCCGCAGTCGGGCTACCGGAAGGTAGAGCTTGTCCTTGCCGGCAAATTGCAAGACGAGAAAGTCGCCGGGAATGTCGCGTAGCGAGAGCCGCGTGAGCCCGTCGTAACGGGCTACGCCGTGATCGACGTGCACGACGAGGTCGCCTTCTTTCAGCTCGCGGAATTCGGCGATGAAGGGATGTTCGCTGCGCGCACGTCGCGATTTTCGCTGCGCCCGCGGACCGAAAATCTCTTCGTCGGAGACGATGGCCAGCCCGCTCTCGGCATCGACGAATCCGGCGCTGATCTCGCCGACGAAAAGATGCGCGTGGAGGTGATCTTCGAAGAGCGCGTGACCATCGGGAGGTACCGCACCGTCGTGCAATTTGGCGTGCAGATCGCGATCGAAGAGCATGCGTCGGAGTCGCTCGGCGATCCCCGACGTATGACAAGCGATAACCGATGCAATACCGCGGTTGCGCCAGTCGTGAAGCCGTCGCGCCAATGGAACGAGCGCGCCGTCTTCGCCATGGTGCTGGAGGATCTCTTGGCGGAGATCGGCGGTGGGGAGGAAGTGGAGATTGACGGCCCCCCCACCCTGACCCTCCCCCGCAAGGGGGGAGGGGATAGATGACGAAAAAATTCCATTAGCCGAAAGAAATTCACTCGCCGAAAGAAATCCCCTCCCCCCTTGCGGGGGAGGGCTAGGGTGGGGGGAGCAGATCTGCCGCGCCCCGCTCCACTGCGCAGCCAAACCCACCGACTTGACAAAATGTCGTTCCGGCTCCAACGCCAATCCGCCGTCCGCGCGAACGCGGGCAAACTCGCGCGAAAGGTCGGCCCACAGCGAATCGATCGCCGTCGTGATGGCCGTGGGATCGTCGAAGAAAAAGATCGCGCCCTTCGGCAAATAGTCGCCGACCGGCGAAAGTCCCTCTTCGTAAAGTCCCGGTTGCACGGCCTCCAGTCCAAACGATGGCTGGCCGGCTTGCACTTCGTCGATCAGTTCCCGCAGCGCGCGGCTCGGATGGTCCACCGCATCCGCCGCGGCCCGCAGCGCGGCCACCGCCAGTGCACGCGTCCGATCGTCGAGCACGAATTCACGCGCCGGACAGATCGCCAATTCGTCCAACGTCCGCACCGTGCGCTGCGTGGCCACATCGAAAAGGCGCAGCGACTCGATCGTGTCGCCAAAAAATTCTAGCCGCGCCGGCGCATCCGCGAGAGGACTCCACACGTCGACGACACCGCCGCGTACCGCAAACGTGCCCGGGTCTTCCACCAGCGGCGTGTGCGCATAGCCGGCCGCCGTGAGCCTGCGCGCCAACTCGTCGCGATCGAGCGTCTGGTCTTTCGCCACGAGCAGCGATCGCTCGTCGAGCATGCGTCGCGGAACCACGCGCCGCGCGAGCGCCCGGGCTGATAACACCACCGCGCGCGGCGTTTGCAGATGCAACAAGAAGAGCGCTTTGAGCCGCGCCAACTCGACACCGCGATCGGGCGTGAGATCGTCGTACGGTAAAATCTCGTCGGCTGGAATGCGCAGCACGCTGTCGCCGGCGCCGAGGAAAAACCGCAAATCCCGCTCGAGTCGATCGGCCGCTTCCTCGTCGGCGGTCACCGCAACCACCGGCGCGGAGAGCTCGGTCGCGATGCGCCCCAACGTCAGACCTCGCGCCGCGCCGAAGAGGCCGTGCACCTCTACGCGCGCGGCGTCGACGCGCAACGAAGCAATCAGATCAGAAAGTTTGGCGGCACCGGCGTCCATCGGCGCGCAGAGATAACGAAAAAAAGAGCGTTAGGCGACCCACGGGGCCGGCGCTCGTTATCAGAGCGCCGGCCGACCGCTTCTGAACTATGTCCGCGCCGACTGGAAAATCGCGAACGCCGCGCCTTGCGGGTCAAACATCATGGCGAATCGACCCATGTTTGGAATGTCCTGCGGCGGCACCATGGTCTTCGCGCCCATCGCGTTGGCGCGCTTCACGGTCTCGTCACAGCTCTGCACCGCGAAGTAGATGTTCCAGTGCGACGGAACGTGGGCGGGAACTTCCGGCATCATTGGCATCATGCCCACGTTCGGTTTGTCGCCAACATTGAGCATCGTATATTCAAAACCGCTGGACGGCATGGCCTGCGCGTTCCAGTCGAAGAGCTTGGTGTAAAACGCCTTGCAGGCAGCCACATCGCGCGTCATCAACTCGCCCCAAGCAATCGCGCCGGGTTCGCCGATGCGACCAGCGCCGATGTGCTTCTTGGCCTGCCAGAGACAAAACATCGCGCCCGACGGATCTTGCACCACGGCCATGCGGCCCACGTCCATCACGTCAAATGCTGGGGCGACGATCTTGCCGCCGACCTTCGCGGCCTTGCTGGCCATCTCGTCGACGTTCTTCACCGCGAAGTAGAGGTTCCAGTGCGGCGGAACGCCGGCTTTGCGCATCTCCACGTCCATGCCACTCATCGCCGCGACGTCTTTTCCGCCGACGGTGGCCATGGTGTAGGTCATGTTGGGACCGACGGGCAGGTCGTTGAGCTTCCAGCCGAAGAGCTCCGAGTAAAAGCGCTTGGCCGCAGGCTGGTCGCTGGTCTGGAGATCGGTCCAACAGAGCATTCCGGGAACGTACGTGGTCACTTCGGGCATGGTGGTCCTCGTGTGGGTTGAGAGTAGGGCGGCTGCGTAGCGTGGCCATACGGGAAGGTCAATCGAGGTTGTTCCGTTTCACGTTGCGCCATGCTAGGCTCATTGCGCATCGAGTGGGTGCGCCGAAAGTTAGCGCGGCGAAATTGCCCGCTCCCTCGCTTCAGCCTTTTTCATCTCCAAAGGACATCCGAATGCTCCGCCCCTTGGCCACCCTAACCGTGGCCGTCTTCGTCATGCTCCCCGCTGTTGCGCAGGCCCAGGCGGCGCGCGCACTTTCCCGTTCTGCCACCGACGGCCTGACGCTTCCGCCGACCTCTCCAGCGCTTTCCGACGAAGCGACTGCGCCTGCCGTGAATCCGGGCGGGCTTGGATTTTATCGCGGATCGCAACTCGGCTATCTGCACCAGGGGTTCGGCGCAGGCGCGGGCGACGTGCTAATGGGTGACGGATTTTTCCTCGCGCAAAACGCCGGGCCGCTGGTGCTCGGGTATGGTATTGAATGGCTTCGTCCGAATGTATGCACGCCGACCGCGCCCTGTTTTCGAAAGCAGACCTTTGCGGCGGCCCTGGGCGGTCCCCACCTCTCCCTGGGCCTGAGTTACGCGACGTTTAGCTCGGAAGAATCCGCCGCACAGGACGCGCTCAAATCGTGGAACTTCGGCCTCACCTGGCGGCCGTGGTCCTTCCTGTCGTTCGGTTGGAGCATGCTCGACGCCAACCGGCCGAGCGATCCGAGCGGTTTTGGGCGGCTGCCCGTGCGCTATGCCTCGTCGATCGGCTTGCGGTTTCCGGGCAGCGATCGGTTCGAGTTTTCGATCGACGAAATTCACGACCGCGCCAGCGCCAACCTCGGGTGCCTGTTCACCGGTTGCGACGATGGCGTCAATCACGTTATCTGGGGCGGTTCGCTCAAAGCCCGACTCGTGAATGGCGTTTCGCTGCTCGCCGGCGGCGCGCACGATCTGCGCAGCGGCGCTTCGAATTTCCAAATCGGGCTGGCGCTCGACACGGCGAGATTCGGTGTCACTTACGCGAGCACGGTGTCGCGCGATGGCGCCGCAGCCTCGCCGCAAACGCTTGCGGTTCGACTCTCGCGCGAGGCGTATGCGGGCCTTTCGCTTAGCGCCACGTCGGTGGAAATCGATCTCAACAAAGAACTCTCGCCGCCTTCGCGTGGCCTCGTTGCTTCCGCCATTTTACCGGCCGAGCGGACCGATCCATTGGGCGAGCTGATCACGCGGCTCAGCGAACTGGCGGACGATCCCCATCTTCGCGTGGTCATCTTCAAGTCGTCTGGCGTGCCGCTCGGCATGGGCCGCGCCGAGGAGCTGCGCGAAGCGCTCGAAGGCCTGCATGCGCATGGCAAGAAGCTCGTGGCCTACCTTGTTTCGGGCGGCGATTTGGACTATTATCTTGCTGTCGCCGCGGATCGCATTTTGGTCGCGCCGCAGGCTCAGCTTCTTATCAACGGGTTTTCGGCGACCGCGTTTTTTGCAGCCGAGACGTTGTCGAAAATCGGTGTGCGGGCGCAGGCGGTGCGGGTGGGCGCGTACAAAAACGCGCCGGATATGTTCACCCGCAATGAGATGTCGAAGGAACAGCGCGAGGTCGATGATGCGCTCTTGGATGACATGTACGGACGCTATGTGGCCGCGATTTCGCGGGCTCGCGGCGTGAAGGAAGAAGACGTGCGGGCGATGCTCGACAAGGGCCTCGTGACCGGCGCTGAATTAAAGGCGAAGGGCTTGATCGACGACATTGTGTACCCAGATGAAATCGAGGAGGCGGCCAATCGGCTCGTCGGTGACGGCGTGCATTTGGCGAAGCGTTCGCTCGATTCCGAAGTGCGCGACACGCGATGGGGCGAGCGGCCACGTATCGCGGTGATTCGCGTCGAGGGCACCATCGTCGGAGGTAAGAGCAGTGCGTCGCCGCTCGGCGGCGTGGTGACCAGCGGTGCGGAGACCATCGTGGCGCAGATTCGTGCGGCGGCCGAAGATCACAATGTGCGGGCCATCGTGCTGCGCATCGATTCGCCCGGCGGCGACGGGCTGGCGTCCGACTTGATTTGGCGTGCGTTGAAAGAGGCGCAGAACGAGCATCACAAACCTTGCGTGGCCAGCATGGGCGATGTGGCGGCTTCAGGCGGTTACTACGTGGCGGCGGGCTGCGAAGAAATTGTTGCTGAGCCATCGACCATCACCGGATCCATCGGCGTCTTCGCCCTGAAGTTCGATGCGCAGGATCTTCTCGGGAAAATTGGATTGCGCGAGGAAGTGATTCGGCGCGGCAAGCATGCGGACCTCTTCACGCTGACGCGGCCTTGGGACAACGAGGAGCTCGCTACCGTACAAGGTTGGATCGACGGATTTTACGATCAGTTCCTCACGCGCGTTGCGGACGGGCGCGCCATGAAAAAAGAAGACGTCGACAAGCTCGCGCGCGGTCGCGTCTGGAGCGGAAAGCAGGCGCAGGAGCTGCGATTGGTTGACAAGCTCGGATCGTTTGCGACGGCGGTAAACGATGCCGCCCAGAAGGCCGGGCTCGCGCCGGACGCGGACCTCGAGCTCTTCGAGCCGGATGGCTCCATGGAAGACGGTGGTCTGCTCGAGATGGAGGCGGCGATTCTGGCGAAAGCATTGCCGCGCGCGCAGGGCGAAACGAAGGCCGCGTTCGAGGCCCTCACGCGCGTTGCGATTCTCGGCGATGGACGCGTTCAGGCGGCCATGCCCTACACACTGGATATTCAGTAGATGATTCAAGCGGCACCCAGCGTTCAGAGCGGCGATCTCGCCAAAACGGCTCCAGCCGGTCTTCTGGCGTCGTTGGCGCGGCAGAAGGCCTCCGGGCTGCTCGAGCTGACGCGTGGCACGGTGAAGGCGCGGATCTTTTTTCAGGACGGGCTCGTTCGCTACGCGCAGTCGAACGTGCGCAGCGAGAACGCGGGCGGCCGCGAGGTGGACGAGGGCAAGCTCAAGGCTGCGACGTTTGATCGTGCGGTGGCGTTTGCGAAGCAGGCTGGTATTGCGCTGCACGAGGCGCTGGTGCAGACGCGAGCCATGACGCCGCAGGATGTGACGGCGGCGCTCAAGCGGCAAACCATCGAGGTGGCGACCGGTTTTGTCGGTTGGACGGAGGGGACGTTTAGCTTCGTGGCGGCGGAGGCGGCGAAGCTGAATCGGCTGCCGGATGTGCGGGTGAGCGCGGTGCATCTGGCCCTGACGGGAGCGAAGCGGGCGTTTACGCCGAGCGTCGCGCGGACTTTGTTGCGTGGACACGAGGCGTTGCAGCTCGAGCGAACGGCGGAGTTGGAGCGAGAACTTTTTACGATTCGGAACTTGTGGAACGGCGAGCAGACGATCGCTCTACTTAATGGAAAATATTCGGTATCGGATATTGTAGGGAAGCTTAGGGAAGACGATCTGGGATTGCTCGCCGCGATTGTAGTGACGGGGTTGGGCGAAGCGGCCGCGGCTCATCCTGCTGCGACAACCAATCCGACCACCGCAACCGTCCCGGGTAGCGCGCCACACGCTGCTTATCGAGCAACGCCAAACGACGATGCCGCTTGCACGTTCACCGAACCGGAATCCCAAGCGCGCGCGGTCGTCTTCGCCGAGCGCGATCGCCAGAAAAATTTGGATCACTACCAAGTCCTCGGCGTTGCGCATGGCGCTCAGACCGCCGAGATCAAATCCGCCTACTTCGCGCTCGCGCGTCGTTTTCACAGCGATGCTTACTCCGGTCTCTCCCTTGGCAGTGCGACGCGTGTACTTACCGAAGTCTTCCAGCGTATCGGCGAAGCGCACGGGACGTTGGCCGATGCGGCGAAGCGCAAGGAATATGATGTTTACGTTGATCGCAAAGCACGCGGACTGCCGACGGATGTTGGCGCGATATTGAAAGCAGAATCGGTTTTTCAGCGCGGAACGGCGCTTCTGCGCACGGGGAAAGCAAACGAAGCAGAGGCGGCATTCCGCGAGGCGCTCGCGCTCAATTCGGCGGAGGCCGATTTTCACGCGCAGCTTGCGGTGGCGCTCTTACGCGGCCGCCGCGCTGTCGACGAGGCGCGCAGCCATTTGGACCGCGCGCTAGAGCTGGATCCGAAGAATGTCATCGCCCTCGCGGAGCTGAAGCGGTTGGCCGGCGCGGGCGCAGCAGAGAATTCTACGCGGGGTTAAGGCCCCATTTGAGGAGCAACATGGAGAGTAACGGAAACACGCCCGGCAACACGGCGGCAGCACCCGTGGATGCGGATTCGATCGGCAACTCGCTGCAGTCGCCGCCGTCGCAAAATCAGCGGCCGGGACAAGGGCAGCCGGGCGCGCCGGGGCAAGGCAAGCGGCGGTTTCGGCGCCGTCGCCGGCGGGGCCGAGGACGAGGCGAGGGAGGCGGTGGCGATTCGGACAACCGTTCGCATGACAACCGTTCGCATCACGAGGATCGGCCGCACGTGGACGCTGCGCCCGTCGATGGAAACGCGACCAGCGGAAACGTAGTGACGCCGCCTGCGCCGAATGGCGAAATGAACGGTGCGCCGCGTCCCGCCCAGCAACCGATTTCCACCGTAGCTGTCGAAGGAATTTTGGAAATCAACGATCGCGGCAACGGCTTCTTGCGCCGTCGCGAACGGACGTTCTTGCCGACGCACGATGATGCGGAAGTGCCGCGCCACCTTATCGATCGCGAGCGGCTGCGCATGGGCGTCATGCTCACCGCGCAGGCGCAGCGCCGCAACGGCCGCTTGCAAGTCGTGAAGGTGGACAGCGCGGAAGGTGAGCCGCTCTCGAAGGCCTGGGAACATACCCAGTTCGCGAACCTCACGTCGATCGACCCGCTGCGCCGCATTCACCTCTCGACGGGCCGCGGCGCGCCGGACATGGTGACGCGCGTGCTCGATCTGGTGGCGCCGATCGGATTCGGTCAGCGCGGCTTGATCGTGTCGCCGCCCAAAGCGGGCAAGACGATCCTGCTGCAGCGCATCGCGCACGGCATCAGCGAAAACCATCCCGAAGCGATGCTAATGCTGTTGCTCGTCGACGAGCGGCCGGAAGAGGTCACCGACATGAAGCGATCGGTGAAGGGCGAAGTCTTCGCATCGTCCGCCGACCGACCCACCGACGAACATCTGCGCATCGCCGAGATGGTGCTCGAGCGCAGTAAGCGCATGGTGGAACGCGGCAAGGACGTGATCGTGTTGCTCGACTCGATTACGCGACTGGCGCGCGCTTACAACAAAGAGGTCGAGTCCTCCGGGCGCACGTTGTCTGGCGGCGTCGATTCGCGTGCGCTTGAGCGGCCCAAACGGCTCTTCGGCGCGGCACGCTGCGCCGAAGAAGGCGGCTCGTTGACCATTCTCGGAACCACGCTCGTCGACACCGGCAGCCGCATGGACGAGGTGATCTTCGAGGAGTTCAAAGGCACCGGAAACATGGAAGTGGTGCTGGACCGCGGCCTCGCCGAGAAGCGCATTTTTCCGGCCATCAACATTCCGGCGTCGGGCACGCGCAAGGAAGAGAAGCTGTTCACCCCCAAGGAGTACGAGAAGGTGAAGAAGCTGCGGCAGAGCCTCTACGGGATGAAGCCGATCGAGGCGATGGAGCGGCTAATCAAAGGACTCGGCGAGTTCGACAGCAACGACGAGTTTTTGGAACATTTGTGAGCGCTTGCTCGAAGTGGCTGCCGGCAGGCGCGAAGCCGCTTCGTTTGCGAAGTAATTACTTTGTAATTACAATCGTCCCATGAGGGCTAACCTCGTCCGCATTGGCAACTCTCGGGGTATTCGCATCCCGAAGAAGTTGCTTGAGCAGTGCCACCTCGAGCGAGAGGTCGAACTCGAGGTACGTCGTGACCACCTGGCCGTCCTCCCGGCTGCTCGGGCACGCGCCGGTTGGGATGAAGCATTCCGAAGTATGGCCGAATCGGGCGACGACGCGCTTCTCCAGCGCGGTATCGAAACGTCATGGGACCGGACCGAGTGGAAGTGGTAGCGAAACGCTTCGACGTTTTCTTGGTGCGCCTCGACCCGACTGAAGGTCGCGAGATTCGCAAGACGCGTCCGTGCCTCGTCGTCTCGCCCGACGAGATGAACCGCAACATCGCGACGGTGATCGTTGCGCCGATGACGACGAAGGGACGGCCATATCCGACGCGCGTCGCGGTTCGGTTCAGAAGCAAATCGGGTCAAATCGTGCTGGATCAGATCCGAACCATCGATCGGGATCGCCTCGTCCGCCGTGAAGGACGAATCGGTGAACCGACCGCGCGCCACGTTCTGCAACTGCTCGGCGAGATGTTCGCGCCGTAGGTTGGAGAATTCGAAGGACGACGTCAAGACGTGGAACTGGCTTATCGAGGGGAATTAGCGGCGCGCGTAGTTTTTAACCGGAAAAGCACAATTGCCGTTACCTACGACGGCCGATCGCGGCCCGTCTACTTCGGTGCTCCTCCGGTGCCTCCTCAGCGCACCGAAAAGTGCGCTTCCGGGGGCTCCTCGTCCGCGCCTCGCAGCCGAGCCACGCTCGGCCGTCTCGGTTCCACGGCAACTGTGGATTTCCGGTTTAAGCGAAGCCGCCATTCTGCGGGATGCCTGGTGCGCCGGGCATCCCGATGTATTTCGCGTCGCTGAACGCAAGGATTGGGACGAAGATGGGTGCGAAGAGCATGAGGCCCACGCCGAACGCCGTGTCTTTTCCGAACGCACGCGCGAAGGCGAGACTGACCTTGATCCAGACCACGATGTTCACGAACGGGACGAAGTAAAGAAAGACCCACCAGTCAGGCTTGCCGGCGATCTTGTCGATCAGCATGTAGCTGTAGATGGGGATGAGGCAGCCCCATCCGGGTTGGCCCGCTTTGACGAAGACCTTCCATCCTGCGACCACCTCGAAAACAACGATTGGGATCAGCAAGAGCCCGAAAATGATACCCACCATCGCCGCATTGTCCATGATCGCACACTAGCGCGATCCGCGGAGTGTCGCCACGATCACCGCAGCCCATCCGGCGAGAAAGGCTAGTCCACCCAGTGGCGTGATGGCGCCGAGCACCCGGATCCCCGAGAGCGCCAGCGCATAGAGGCTTCCCGAAAAGAGGAGGATGCCCAGCGTGAAGAGCCACCCCGCCGTGCTCCAGAGCGGATCGGGCGTTCGCGCGGCCAGCCCGGAGAGCAGAAGCAACGCTAGCGCGTGGTACATCTGGTAGCGGACCGCGGTTTCGAAGACCGCCAGAAGGTCCGCGGAAAGCCGCGATTTTAGCGCGTGCGCGCCGAACGCGCCGAGCGCAACGGCCAAGAACGCAGCGACAGAGCCGATAACGGCGAAGCGGTTCATCGCGACTTGGCCTGCTTCACATAACGATCCAGATCTTCGCGATCTATTAATGATAATATTTCCACGGTATTACCGATCCGCCGGTAGATAAGTCGCACATCCGTTGCCACGCGAATCCGGTAGTATCCTTCTGCGCCTTCCAGCGCGATGGCCCGCAGCGACGGATGCCGCCAGTCGCGCGCCAGCATGAGCGCCTTATCGAACGCCGCGCGTTGCAACCGACGGTCCCACCGCTCAATCGAATCGTAGAATTCGCGTGTGAAGTGGGGCACTAGAAAGTCACTACTTTCAGCTTCGTCAGAGAAGGGTATCTCCCCCCCTCCTCCGCCTAGCAAAGCTGGGCTGGCTCCTCCCCCGGGGTCGCCCTTTCCGTCACTGGCGATTTTTGTCGATCGCGCCTCCTTGCGCGCCAAGGCAAGCTGCATTTTTAGATCGGCAACCTCGACGGTCAGCTCCTCCGCCTTGTGCGCGGACGCTCGTGCCTGTGCCTCGGCACGCCTTTCGTCCGCAAGCGCGCGCCGTCCATCCGCGCCCTCCGTGGTGAGCCGGGCCACCTCTGCTCGCGCATGGGCCAAACGCTCTTCCGCCGCTCGCAACTCGGTCCGCGCTTCGGCCAAGCGATGATCTTTGTGCGCGCTCTCGCCGCGCGTTTGCACCAGAAGCGCTTTCACCGCTTCTCGCTCCTTCTCTGCCCGCTCCGCCCGCTCGATCGCTTTCTTGGCGTCACGTTCTTCGGCCGTCGGCGCTGGTTTCTTCTCCGTCTTTTTTGGCGCGGCGGATTTATCGAGCAGCGCGACGCCGTCCTCGAGCAGCGCCAGCGCGGCTTTGCGCAGTTTTTCATCTTCGTCCGCGAGCCCGCGCCAAATGGTTTGCGCCAGACTGTGAAATGGCTCCCCCGTCACCAGCACGCCCAGATCGCCCAAATCAAGCGCATCGAACGGCAACTCCGCAAACGGCGGCGCACCCAAAAGCTGCTCGGAAAGTTTCATGGACAGCTCGGTGCGCACATCTTTTGAGGTCAGCGCCTCGTCCGCCAGAAGCTGCGCCACATCTTGCGGCGGCATGGCCTCCAGACGGTAACCAGGCGAATACACTTGGAGCTCCCGCGCCAGCCGTACCAGCCCAGGATCGTCGAAGGCCAGTTCCAAGAAATGGCCCAGCTGCTCCGCCGAAAAAAGCTCGAGCGGAAACGGCGTCAGCGGCGCGGGTGCTTCGTCCGGCGGTGGCGATTCGTCGGGCATCGCAACGCGAATTATAGCTTGCTCGCGTGCGGGACGTCGGCGAGAAGAGCCCCATGCCGACCGCCGTGGTTACCGGAGCTGGCGCCCGCGTGGGACGAGCGATCGCGCTAGAGTTGGCAGCGGCCGGTTACGACGTGGTCGTTCACGTGCATACGAATCTCCAGGGTGGGCGCGAAACGGCGCGGCTCGTCGAGGCCTTAAAACGGCGAGCTACCGTTGTTGCGGCCGACCTGACCAAGGAAGAGGAAGCCGAAACACTCTTTGCGAGCACGCTCGGTGACGCTGCCGTCGTCGTTCACGCCGCGAGCGTCTTTGAAAAAACGCCGCTGGCCACCACGAGCGCCGCCATGATCGAAAGCGTGATCGCCGCTGATCTCTTAGCGCCACTTCTGGTCGCGCGCGCCGCTGCTTCGCAACTCACGCGGACCCGGGGCGCGCTGTTGTTTGTCCTCGACATCGGCGGTGTGGAGCGGCCGTGGAAAAATTATGCCGCCTACTGCGCTGCACGCGCTGGTCTCGCCGCCGCCATCGAAGTCTTAGCGTTGGAGCTCGCGCCGAACGTCCGTGTGAACGGCATCGCTCCGGGCCTCGTTCTTCCCGCCAAAACGATGGATGCCCAAGAAATCGCGCGCCGCGAATCGCACATTCCCCTCGGCAAACACGGCACACCAGATGATGTTTCGCGCGCGGTACTTTTTCTCGTTCAAGCCAAGCACATCACGGGCGCCATCCTCCCGATCGACGGCGGACGGCGCCTCGCTTAAATTCACTGCATGCGCCTTGACACTCCGGAAATCACGGTGCTAGCGTCCCTCGGTCCAAGCATCGGTTTGCGTGCTCGGTCGTTCGTCCGATTGACGGTTGTCTTGATGGGGTTCAGATTGTCGTGGCGGCGGGCACTGTGCCCGTTTAGATTCAAATTCCCTCTAGGAGGTCTGCTTTGGGCCGTTTCTTTGAAGTTGTCGCGGAAGCTTGGGAGGGTGGCAGCTGGGGCATGTACCCGATCGCGGTCATGCTGGTTTTCTTCCTGGCCGTCGCCATCGATCGCATCGCCGTTCTCTTTTTCCGCGCCAACATCGACAAAGAGGCGTTTCTCCGCGGGCTGAAGAAGCACATCTTCGCCGGTGATCTCGACCAGGCCATCAGCTACACCGCCGGTCAAAAGCCGACGCCGCTGACGTCCATCGTCAAAGCGGGCCTGCTCAACGTTCCCAAGGGCGAGGCTGAAGTTCAGGCCGCCATGGACGAAGCCAGCCTCCGCGAGCTGCCGATGATCGAAAAGCGCACCGGTTACCTCGCGATGATCGGCAACGTGGCCACGCTGCTCGGCCTGCTCGGCACCATCGCCGGTCTGATTCGCTGCTTCGCGGCCGTGGCCGGCGTCGACGCTTCGGAAAAGGCAAAAGTCCTCTCGGCCGGTATCGCCGAAGCCATGAACTGCACGGCCTTCGGACTCATCGTGGCCATTCCAGCACTGGTCGCCTTCTCGCTGCTCCAGGGCCGCACGCAGCACATGGTGGACGACATCAACGAGACCACCGTGGGCGTGTTGAACCTGATCATGCAGAACCGCGAAAAGATGAAGTTGCCGCAAGCCTAAATATATATTGAGAATAAATAATATATATTGAGGAGATTCCATGGGCGGCGCAGCACCGGTAGACTCAGGCGGTAAAAAGGGCAAAAAGCCACTCGACGCGGAGCTGAACGTTGTTCCGTTCATCGACTTGCTCTCTTGCTGCATCTCGTTTCTCTTGATCACGGCGGTCTGGACTCAGGTTTCCCGGTTGCAGGTTTCGCAATCGGGCGGCCCGCCGCAAGAACAGCAGGAAGAGCAGAAAAACGTGGACATCAAAGTGATGGTGACCGAGCGCGGTTTTTCGCTCGTGCTCCCGGGCACCACCAACGAGATTCCGCGCATCGCTGGCAACGGCGAGCAACGGTACGACTACAAGATGCTCGCCGAAAAGCTCAAGACCGTGAAAGCCGCGTTGCCCGAGCAGCGGACGCTCACCGTGCTCCCCGAGGACGGCGTGAATTACGACGACCTCGTTTCCACGGTGGACACCTGCGTCGGCGAGCAATTTCCAGATGTTTCCGTTAGCGCGGCGGTGAACTGATGCCGATCGTCACTCCAGGCAAACGCCCCGGCGAGCGGCTGGCGAAGTCGAAAGTCTTCGGCAAGAAGTTTGGCCGCGGCAAGAAGAATCCCTACGCGGCGCTGCAGCTGACCAGCCTCGTGGACGTGATGACGATGATCGTCATCTTCCTTCTCGCGAACTTCAACGCCAACGGCGAAATTCTCTTCATGTCGAAGGACATTCGCCTTCCGGAAGCACACCATGGCGCTGAGATCGAACGGGCCCCGGTGGTTTCGCTCTCGGCGGAAACGCTTTCGCTCGACGGTACGCGCGTGGCCGACTCTGGCGAGCTTGAGAAGGGCGACGTGTGGAACGTTCCCGCCCTCGAAGAGGCGCTTCGCGATGAGAAGCGTAAGTACGAGCAGGCGCACCAGGGCGACGACAAACCGTTCCGTGGCGTGGTGAATATCCAGGCCGATCGGAAGGTGCAGTTCAAGGTGATCAAGCGCGTAATGTTTTCGTGCAACCAGGCTGGCTACGGCAATCTTAATTTCGCCGCGCTTAGCAAAGGCTCGGAAGCGCCGCAGCCCGCAGCTGCTAAGCCATAAGTGTCAGCTTCTACATTCAATATAAACATGTCCCGTCCGCCGCGACTTTCAGCGGTGGAAAAGACGGAAATCGTTCTTCCGAGCGATGCCAACGCGCTGGGAACGGCGTTTGGCGGGCGAATCATCTCCTGGGTCGACATCGCCGGCGGCATCGCGGCGCAGCGCCATTGCCGGCGCGTGGTGGTGACCGCGTCCATGGATGACATTCACTTCGTGGCGCCGATTGAGCAGGGCGAAGTGGTGGTGCTTCTGGCGCAGGTAAACGCGGCGTGGCATTCGTCGATGGAAGTCGGCGTGCGCGTGCTGGCGGAAAATCCGCTGACCGGCGAGCGCAAACACGCGGCCACTGCCTACCTGACGTTCGTGGCGCGCGACGAGAAGGGCCGTACGGTTCCGGTGCCGCCGCTGGTGCCCGAGACCGCCGACGAGTGGCGTCGCCAAGAAGAAGCAGGCGAGCGCCGGGCGCACCGTCTAGAACGCCGGGCGCTGCGCGCGACCCGCGTCTAATGCGTCGCCCGCACAGTCGCTTAGCGGTCGAGGCGCGGGCTGTCGTCATGGCGGTTGCAATACAGCGTGGGGGGCGCCAAATCGCCAGCAGCAGTGGCACGCTCGGAACGCAAAGACGGTTTGCGTGTCACCAAAAATCGATGTATCTTCAAAGTAGACACGGAGCCGTCCATGCGAGGCAAAATCCAAAAATGGGGCAATAGCCTGGCGATGCGCATCCCGCGATCTTTCGCGCAAGGGGCGAACATCGAAGATGGATCCAACGTCGATCTGCAACTTCGCGGCAGGCGTCTCATTGTTGTCCCCATCGAACCGCAGCCGACGCTGAAATCGTTGCTGGCAGGAGTGACCGCCGATAACCTCCACGGCGAAACCGATACCGGTGAACGGGTCGGAGGCGAGGTCTGGTGAGTTACGTACCGGACCGAGGAGATCTGGTCTGGCTGAATTTCATGCCGCAGGCAGGTCGCGAGCAGGCTGGCCATCGGCCCGCGCTGGTTCTCTCTCCGAAGGCGTACAACGAAAAAGTAGGGCTTGCGGTAGTTTGCCCGATTACCTCTCATGTCAAAGGCTACCCGTTTGAGGTTCCTTTATTGGCAGGGCTACCTGTTCAGGGCGCGGTTCTTGCGGATCACTTGAAAAACCTCGATTGGCGGGCCCGAAAAATGAAGCCGAAGGGGCGCGTCCCGAGATCCGTCGTGGTCGAGGTGCAGCGAAAGATTGCCGCGTTGTTGCTCGACACCTAATGCACCTTACGCGCTGCCTAGCGTGCAAGGTTACGGACGCTCGCAGCGAAATTCGAGTCGATCGAATCCGGCCTGGTATCCACCAGAGCTTGCGTTCTTGCCCGTGATTCGCACCTCGAGTTCGTTTTTTCCCGCCCTTAAAGCAACGTGGGAAAAACGAAGAATTTGTTGCCCAATTCCTTGGCTCGAATAAAGATCGGCCGTGGTCGCGTGCCGTTTCGCGCCACTTAATCGAATGGAAATTACTCCATAATCGGAGGCCGACGTTGCATACAAATCGATATTCGCTACGCACGCTTCCGCTGATTCAAAACTGAATCGCGCCGACTGGCCTTCGCGTGTAAATGGGAAAAACACATGGTTGTTGTTCGTCCAAAGAGATCCAAATTCCGCGAGATCTTGGATTTGTGGTGCCGCCTCCGGATCGCTCCACGACTCGACGTTCGGCGCTCCGAAATCGATGATGATTGGTAACGTTCCCATGTCATGGAATCTCGAGGGATCGTCCCAGGAAGACAGCCACATTCTGGATCGGAATTCAGCATCGGTTAGAGGAGTGCCGACATTGAGCGGAAGCAGATAAACGGTGCAGGCGCTCGCTACCGACAGGAAACAGAGAACGGCGTATTTGCCCCAACCGATGTTTTCCCAAAGATGGGTAAGAAGTATTGCTATTAGGATCAGCGCAAACCCATAAGCGGGAAGATAGTAATAAAAAAAGCCCGGGCGACTAATGACGGCCCAGGGCAAAAAGAATGCGGCATAACCGACGAGAATTGGGAAAAAGGATTCTCGAAACTGCTTCCGGAAGGTGGGCTCGTGAAGCTGAAGCGGCGCAAATCCCAGTGTGCCTCCAACGGCCAGCGTCGACGAATAGAGGAGGAACGGATTGGCCAGCGACATGATTGTGCAAAAGAGCCCCTCCTGTTCTCCTTTGTCGAAAAGAACGGGTACCAGCATGAACGGCCATTGATACCAGCGGGACGCATAGAAATGCCCTTCGGTTAAATGGTGGTGGTAGTGCCACGTTTCGATCTGCCACGCCCAGGCTGATTGAATGGGATGGGGCGATTTCTGGAGGATTTCATTGAAGACGACCAGCGCCGCGTAAATCAAGAAGGCCCACATTGCTAGCAAGGGAACCCACCGCGTCCATCCCCGCCGCCAGGCAATCCA
The DNA here is from genome assembly GCA_023248955.1 of Deltaproteobacteria bacterium. Lineage (GTDB taxonomy): Bacteria > Myxococcota > Myxococcia > Myxococcales > JAHFDP01 > JAHFDP01. The sequence goes on along the minus strand of JAHFDP010000029.1, from coordinate 20,763 downwards.
TGCGATGGGCGCTAGCACAAAGAGACCGCTCCATTTCGTCGCCATCGCCAGGCCAACGAGGGTTCCAACGGCGAAGACGAAAGCCGTGCTCCGCCGCACCCGATCGCTCAGCACTACCGCGGCGAAGATGAGCGGGACGAGAAAGCTGTCGAGCAGTGCTGTCCGGGAAAACGTGATGAACAGGCCGTCCATGGCGATCATGCAGGCGACGAGGAGCGCGGTAACGCGACTTCGGGTTACCTGATGCGCGGCGACGGAGACGAGCACGATGGTCAAGAGGCCGGCCATCGCGGAAGGGAATCGCCAGCCAAACGGCGTTTTGCCGAGGAGGAGAATCCCGGTCGCCATCAACATGATTCCAAAAGGCGGGTGATAGATGTTCCCATAGGGCTGGCGTTCGACCAGTATTTCGGCCGCTCGCGGGTAATGGGCCTCGTCGAACGATTCGTGATTCGGATAGCTGAGCATTGCCAGCCGTGCGTAACAGCCCAGCGCGATTGCCGCGACGGCGAGGAGGAGGAGTGCCAGCTCGTGCGAGGTCAGCGAGGGCCGTCTGTCGTCCACATTCATAATAATACACTTATTACTCTTTTCGGACACAACTTGCGCGCCAGCGCGCCGGCATTATGCTCCGCGCACACCAAGGCATCCAGGAGATCGCATGCGCGCCAACATGCTGCTGACTCTGCTTTTCGTCCCGCTTCTCGCGACTGCGCAGCCGGTCCAAAAGTCCCCGAAGGACTCCGCCGATGCACCAAAGAAGCCCGAGGCTGCGTTGCCCGACGCTCCCGTCGCCGCTCCAGCGGAACACGTGCACGATGGCGCTGAGTACGACACAGGGATCGGCGGCGACGCACCAATTTTCAAAGACGTCAAATTGGAGTTCGTGAGCCCGAAGGAAAACAGCGTCGGCGCGGATAGCCCGAACCTCGACGTGGTGTTTCGTCTGAGCGGGTACAAGACGCCTGGCGCGCCGCCTGCGCCGGGAGAGAAGGCGCCGCACGTTCACGTCATCCTCGACAACCAACCCTATCAAGCGGACTACGACGCCACGCGGCCGTTCGTGCTCAAGGGCCTCACGCCTGGCGCGCACACCGTTCGCGCGTTTCCTTCGCGGCCTTGGCACGAGTCGATTAAGGCGCCCGGCGCGTTCGCCATGGTGCGGTTTTTCGTCGGCAAGAAAGAAGCGACGAAAGGCAAATGGCCTGATCTGCGCAAGCCGCTGCTGACCTATTCACGTCCGAAGGGCGAGTACGCCGGCAAAGATGCGGAGCGAATCATGGTCGACTTCTGGCTGACCAAGGCCAAACTCGGACCGAAGGCCTACAAGGTTCGGATGACGGTCGACGGAAAAGAGTGGCCGCTCATCACGGTGTGGAAGCCGCTCTGGCTCGAGGGTCTTGCGCCCGGTGAGCACAAGGTCGCGCTCGATCTCCTCGACAAGAAGGGCAACGCCGTCGAGAACGTTTTCAACCACACCGAGCGGACGTTTACGGTGAAGCCGTAAGCGTCGCCTACAACTCCCGCTGAAGAAAATCGCAAGAGTGGCACTGAAAGACGTAGACGCCGCCGGCGTTGTCGAGGTGCAGCACGCCGTGACCTTCCGGGCAAATCGGAATTTCGGTGATCGTGCTGATGTCGTCGCTGGTTACCTCGAAGGCGCCGATCTTCTCGGACTCGAACCCCTTGAGCTTCAATGCCCCGGCGCTGCGCAGTGTGTAGTTTCTGGTTTCCATGATTCGCCTCGCGACCCTTTCGCTGATGAGAATTTCGTTGGTGCCGGCGGCTGCACAGAGACGTGAAGCCAAGTTCACTGGACGACCGATCGCAGTGTAGCTCTTGAAGTAGTCCTCGCTCCCAAAAAAGCCAACGCTGGCGTCGCCCATCGCGATGCCGACGCGTACTTGCATATCATCGGTCCAGAGCGCGCGATAATTTCCTTCCTTGGCGCGGATTCGCGCCAGCACTTCCAGCGCGCAATCGACGACCGACTCGACGTAATCGGTACGCGGAACCGGATCGCCGGCCATGCCGTGGACGCCGTCGCCGAGAAATTTGTCGATGGTGATGTTGTACTTGAGGAACGTTCGCATGGTGTCGTCGAGGAACATGGCGATGACCTTGTTGGCCTGTTCGGGCGCCATGTCTTTCACGTGCTGCGTCGAGTTCACGACGTCGATGAAGATGGTGCAGATGGACGCGGTGTGCGGCGCGTCGACGAGCTTGATGCGGCCGGACTGAATTGCCGAGACGATTTGCGGGCTGAATTGCCGGTTGAGCGCGCGAAGGCGGACGGCTTCTTGCGTCTTGCGGCGGACTTCGAGCTCGTTGCGCATGCGGAGATCGGTTTCGCGCCGGCGGAGATTTTCGGTGAAGTGGCGAACCACCAAGGCGATGACGATGGTGCCGACGATGAAGAAGAAGTGGACGATGAAAGGGCGGAAGGTGCTCGCATTCAGTTGGGTCGCGGCCGAGATAAAAAGAAATGGACCATACGTGAGTGTTACGATTGCAATGAGTGTCGGGCGTCTCCACGGAACGAATGTAATTAGCCCGAAGCCAACAAGATTGAGTCCGGCGTAATAAGGGGAATCGATGTCGCCTGAACGAAAAATCAAATAGGTGATGGTGACGCTATTACAGGCGCAGCACAGAATTCCGATGAGTTCAGTGCGGAGAAGCGTGTTACCGGGGCGCTTGATCTCATAGTTAATGCCGAGGCAGCTGAGCGCCATGGCTGTACGAACGGCTAAAAACTCCCATTTATGTTCGGGGACGTAAATCAGGTCGCAGAGCCAAAAAACGAGATAGAGAGGCAATGCTAGCCAGTTGCTGCAAACTGCTACGAATTCGCGAATTTCCTCGAGGCGATCCCGATCGCGGAGTTCGTCGAGCGTCGGTTCCGCAGGGAAGGCAATGCGTGGGAGCGTCTCGAATGGCCGTTGTCTTAAAATTGAGAAGAGTCCGCCCACTTGTTCCAGTTATTTCGAAATGACGAAGAAAAGATTGATTCGCTCCGGCTCGTGGTCGACCCGCACGTTCTCGCCAAGATCGCGATAGAGTCGCCGCAGGTCCTGTTCAGTTCGATAGATAAGATTCCAATCGAACGCTAATTCCATGAGCCCCTGATGGCCCGGCGACGCCGCGAAATTTCCGATCACCAATTGGCCACCTGGTGAGACGTGAGAGAGAAGTTTCGCGGCAGCTAGACGCGCAACAGGGTCTGAAAAGTAATCGAAGAGCCCGGCGGAATAGATGAAGTCGTAGTTGCGGCTCAGGCCCCCGATGATCACTTCTTTAATTGTTTTGTGAATGTAGTGAATTTGTGGGCCATTACCGATTCGTTTTCCGGTAGTCCTCAATTGAAGTTGGGCGTGTTGGAGGGCGGAAAGGTCCTGGTCTAAGAGATGAATTTCGATCTTATTCCGATCGATACCTTCCTTCAGGAGCATCTGAACTTCCAGCGCCGGACCACAAGCGACTGAAAGAATTTGCAGCGGCTCCTTTGTCTTGTGCCGCGCAAGCACATCTCGAATTTGGGCCTTGAGATAGTCCGCTCTATTTCTGACAGCTTGCGCGTTTGGATGACGAACGAAGTACTGGTGAAGGCATTTTCCAAAGAGACTCTCGCCGTGATCTTCAGCACGGTAGATGAAATTCATCATCTCGAAATCACCCGGATATCCGAGAGGCTTTCGAAAGGCCCGTTCGGAGAGCGGCGACTGGTAAATGAGGTGTTTGAGTTGTTCCCGAAAAAACTCGTAGGCGATCTTCGCGCTCTTGGGCTGAGCGCTCTTGAGTGTCCTGGCCAGCGACTCAAACGTCGGAGCAAGGAGCGCATTCATGTGTCCGGAGATGACGTCGGTGACGGTGTTCTCGAAGGCCAGAACATCTTCGGCCGACGTGAGATCTTGTCCCTTGCGCAGCCCATTGACGAGACTCTCGATGTGCTCAAGGGAGTCCTTAATTCGATACACGAGATCGCGGAAAGTGTCCGGTACAGTTTCGTCTCGCGCGAGCGCCGTCGCGTGTTCCCGAATCACCAGGTGCGCGCGATCGATCGCCATCATCTTCGCCAACTTCAGCGGCTCCCCCAGAATCTCAAACGCAACGGTATATCCACCCTCCGTCGCCTCGTCCCGGACCCTGTTCAGCGCGAGCCGATCAATCAGCGTTCCTTCCAAGAAGAGCGGAACGTCTCGGTACTCGTCTTTCAGATCGCGTGGATTCTGCACCTGAATCGCCAAGCCGAACGCACTGTAATTGGCGACGGAAAATTGCTTTCCGTCGATTTCTACGACACAGCCTCCGTCCTTCACGACGATGCGGTTCAGCCGCACCTGGCGAACCGACGGCGACCCTACGGAACCGAGATCGGACGAAGCGGATTCGGAAACTTGAGCGCGCATGCGCGGGATTGTCTGCCCAATTCAGCTGGCGTCAAAATTTTCTGGCAGAGGCGCTAGGGCGCCGAATAGTGCGGGTGACTTTTGGTGATCACTTTCGATCAACGGGTCTATTTGTTGATTGGATGACAGATATGATAGCTTGAACACAAGATTAAATATGCCTTCTAAGCCTATTCTGCAGCAGGTAATCCCTTCAGGCGCTGCCGTGCTCCTCCTTTTTTCCTGTGCGCAGCCAAGCATGCCCCACGGTTCAGCGCTCGGCCATCGCGTTTCTGCCGTAAATCCAATCCTTTCGCCCGCTAACGCCACGCTCGCGCAGGGGCAGACGCAGTTGTTTACGCCGACGGGCACCGGCCCCTACACCTGGGCGCTGCAACCCTCCCCCGCGGGTAGCATCGACTCGACTGGTCTCTATACCGCCGGCAGCCCCGGCCAAGCGGGTGCAACGGACACGGTGACGGTCACCGACACCGGCGCGGGCAACACTACCGGCACGGCCACGGTTACCATCTCCAAGGGTGTCAACAGCCTTTCCAACGGCGGTGGCAGCAACGGCGTCATCTCGGGCAACGGCTTTCCGCTCCAGAGCAACACCCGTGTACTCCAAAAAGTGGGGCAGACCTTTAAAGCACAGGCGCCAAGTTCGGGTGCCACGCAAGGCATGGTGACTTTCGTCGCGTTGGATCTGATCCGGACCGCGGGTGGCTCGGGACAGAACATCAAGGCGGAAATTCACAGCCTGACTGGCTCGGGTGGCATCGACGACCAGGGAGCCACCAACGCTTACGCGACAGGATCCGTGAGTGCGCTGACCGTGCTCCCGACGCTCAACCTGAAAACGCGCGTTCTCATCCCCATGACACCGGGGACGGCACTGACCGTGGGCACGATGTACGCGCTGACCGTCAAGCCCGATATCGCCGGGACGTTGATGGGCTACGTCAGCGCTACCCCCGCCAATGACCCCAACGGCGGCCTGGCCTGGTGGTACAGCAAGCGCTACCACGCGGGCGGCTTTGTCGCGCGTGGTATCACTACATCGAACCCCGCCGACTACACCCAGGATGGCTCCCACAACATTTCAGCCAACGTTTTTATCGGCGAGATCTACTCGGCGCCCACCACGAGCAGCATCAGCCCAACGTCGGGAACGGCCGGTGGCACTGGATTCACGCTGACCGTGAATGGCACCAACTTCTTCGCGGCCTCCACGGTCAAGTGGGGTGGCAGCAGTCGGACGACCAGCTACGTGAGCGCGACACAGCTCACCGCTTCGATCACGGCGTCGGACATCGCTTCGGCGGCGACTACCAGCGTTACAGTCACCACGCCGGCTCCAGGCGGCGGTACCAGCGGCGGTCAGAATTTCACCGCCAGTACGGCCACGCCTACCGTCAACAACATCACCCCCGTTTCGGCGACCGCCGGCGCGGCCGGCTTCACGCTTACCGTGAACGGCTCGGGATTTCTTTCCGGCGCCTCGGTGAACTGGGCCGGGTCTGGCCGCACCACCACCTTCGTCAGCGCAACGCAACTCACCGCCACGATTAACGCATCCGATGTTGCCAGCGCGGGTTCCTTCGCCATCACCGCGAACAATTCCGGAGGCAGTGCGAGCGGCGCGCAGAACTTTCTGGTGAATCCCAGCGGCGCCTTTCTGTTGCTTGACGCCTCGGACAACAGCACCATTACCAAAGACGGCAGCAACCGCGTTGCGACCTGGGCCGACTCCAGCGGAAACGGCTACAACGCGACCCAAGCAACCACCTCGAAGAAGCCGCTCTACGGGTCCTATACACTCAATGGAATCAACGTCCTCTCCTTCACCGCTTCTAGCTCGCAGATCCTGCAGTTCCCGACCACGTCTGCGCTGAGCAACTTGAGCGTCTTTTCGGTCTACCAGCTCCCTACAGCGTTGACCTACACGACTGGCTATTACCCGCTCAACTTCGGAAGCGGCACCTGTGCCGCCGGTGCCGGCGCCTGTATCGGTATAGAAATTGGGTATTACGGGGGGCAAAGCGCCAATGCCTTTGACATCCTTGGCGGTTGGAACGCGGATACACGGGCCACTCTGACGGGAATCGCCGGATCCGGATCGTGGCAGGTGCTCGACTGGACATCCAGCAGCACACACGGATCGAATGTCTGGTCCAACGGCACCGCGGCCACCATCAGCTACCCATCGGGGAGCGACGCTGCCTGGAACATTGTCCTCGGCTCAGGGAGCGCCGGGGATTGGTGTGGCATCGGCGGCACCGGTAATGCCGTCGATTCACACCAGGTTCAGTATGTCGATTCCTACTTCGCCGAAGTGCGCGTCTACAACCGCGTGCTCACCACCTCCGAACGGCAACTTCTCGAGGGCGTGGAGGCCTGGAAGTGGGGCCTGCAGAGCTCGCTCCCCAGTGGCCATCCCTGGAAAAACGCCACGCCTTCGAATACCGCGCCAGCGGTCACCAGAATCACGCCCTGGTTCGCGCTACAAAATGCATCGCAGCTGACCCTCACGGTCAACGGCAGCAACTTCAACGCGTCGGCCACGGTGAATTGGGGCGGATCCGCGCGCACCACAACCTACGTAAGCCCCACCCAAGTCACGGCGACGATTCCCTCGTCGGATTTCACCTCGACAGGAACACCCAGCGTCACCGTGGCAACCAGCACCCCTTCACCGGGTGGAACCTCGAACGGGCTGACCTTCACCGTCAGCGCCACCAATCCGTCGCCCACAGTGACCAGCGTCAGCCCAACCTGGGGATCGGCCGGCGGAAGCGCCTTCACGATCACCGTTTCTGGGACCAATTTCGTCGCCACCTCCAGCGTCAACTGGGCCGGCTCGGCTCGGACCAGCACGGCGGTCAGCGCCACGCAGCTCACCGCGACCATCAACGCCTCGGACATCACCAGCGTCGGAACCAACGCCATCACCGTTACGAACGGGACGCCGGGCGGCGGCACCAGCGGTTCGGTAAAATACTATGTCGAGCCTTCGGGAACGTTCCTCTTCCTGGACGCCGCCGATAGCACCACCATCACCAAAGATGGCAGCAACCGCGTCGCGACCTGGGCCGACAAGAGCGGTAATGGCTACAACGCAACGCAGGCCACCAGCTCGAAGAAGCCAAACTACGGTTCGGTGGCGCTCAACAGCAACACCGTTCTCTCCTTCACCGCTTCTAGCTCGCAGATCCTGCAGTTCCCGACCACGTCTGCGCTGAGCAACTTGAGCGTCTTTTCGGTCTACCAGCTCCCTACAGCGTTGACCTACACGACTGGCTATTACCCGCTCAACTTCGGAAGCGGCACCTGTGCCGCCGGTGCCGGCGCCTGTATCGGTATAGAAATTGGGTATTACGGGGGGCAAAGCGCCAATGCCTTTGACATCCTTGGCGGTTGGAACGCGGATACACGGGCCACTCTGACGGGAATCGCCGGATCCGGATCGTGGCAGGTGCTCGACTGGACATCCAGCAGCACACACGGATCGAATGTCTGGTCCAACGGCACCGCGGCCACCATCAGCTACCCATCGGGGAGCGACGCTGCCTGGAACATTGTCCTCGGCTCAGGGAGCGCCGGGGATTGGTGTGGCATCGGCGGCACCGGTAATGCCGTCGATTCACACCAGGTTCAGTATGTCGATTCCTACTTCGCCGAAGTTCGCGTCTTCAACCGCGTCGTCACCACGTCCGAACGTCAATTCGTCGAGGGCGAACTGGCCTGGAAATGGGGCTTGCAAGGATCGCTCCCGTCGGGACATCCCTATAAGAACGCAGCACCGTAAGATCTTAGACAACCGGAGGATGCGTGTTCCGCCAAGTCTTTGCCTTGTTGTGTCTTGCCTTCGTCGCGGAAGCTTGTCACGGTGGTGGCGCCTCTCGTGCGACCAATCCGGTGCCTACCATTGACGGATTCGTTCCCGCCGCGGCCACTGCCGGCGAGAAGGATTTCAATCTCCTGATCAACGGGACTGGTTTTGTGAATGGGACGACGATCCGTTGGAACAACAAGCTGCGGCCCGCCATTTTTGTGAGCGAAAAGCAGCTGACGCTCGCGGTCAGCGCGGTGGATGTTGCCACCGCACGCATCGTTAACATCACCGCTTCGAATTCAGCACCCGGTGGAGGCGAATCGGAGGTTCTCCCCTTCGTCGTCAACAACCCGCTGCCGGCGCCGACCGCGCTGCGGCCCGCAACACTCCTCGTGGACAGCGGCGCTTTCACGCTCACCGTGATGGGCACCAACTTCGTGGCTGGATCGCAGGTGCAGTGGGCCGACCGGGTCCGCCCCACCCTATTGGTGCAGGGAAACTTGACGGCCACCATCTCCGCGAACGACGTGGCCATCGCGAAGGTGGTGAAGGTTACGGTACAGAACCCGACGCCTGGCGGCGGTCTGAGCGTCAGCACCCTCGATTTCGCCGTGGCGAACCCCATACCAACGACCAGTGCGGTCGATCCGGCCTCGGTGACGCTGGGCGCAGCAGCGCTCGCCTTGACGGTGACCGGCACCCATTTTGTGGCTGGATCTATGGTGCAGTGGGGAGGCCAGCCATGCAAGAGCACGTTTGTCGACGCGACTCGCCTGACCGCGGAGATTCCAGCTGCTTATCTTGCGACGGCAGCGTTGGTCGATGTGACCGTGCAGAACGATACGCCGGGTGGCGGAACCTCCAATGCGACTCGCTTCACGGTCGAAAACCCTGTCCCAACGCTAAGTAGTGTTTCGCCGCAGTCCGTCGAGATGGGCGCGGCGGCGTTTACGTTAACCCTCACGGGTATAAATTTCGTCGAAGGTTCTTCAGTGGCCTGGAACGGCACCGTGCGCCAGGCGACATTTAAGTCGAAAAGTGAACTCTTGCTTGACGTCGCAGCAGAAGACGTTGCTGCTGGGGGTTACGCGACGCTGGCGGTGCAAAACCCCACGCCAGGGGGTGGTCTGTCCGATCCGACAGTGAAGTTCGCGGTGAACAATCCGACGCCCTTGGTTTCGAGTGCTGCACCCACTGCTTCGATCGCCGCGGGGCCCAGCTTCTCCCTCACCGTGACCGGAAAGAATTTCGTGCCGGGCGCGGCGGTGAATTGGAACGGGGCCCCCAAGACGACCACGTTCGGTTCCCCGACAGAGCTCGTGGCGCAAATCGCCGCCGCGGATATCGCCGGCGGAGGGTCGGTTCCGGTCACGGTAACAAACCCCATTCCCGGTGGCGGGACGTCGACGCCTGCGTTGACGTTTCTGGTGACGAATCCGCTACCCACCGCAACGCTGCTTGCGCCCAACGCAGCAACGACCGGCGGCCCAGACTTCATGCTGACGGTGACCGGTACGAAATTTGTACTCACCTCGGCCGTCAACTGGAACGGTGCGCCGCGGGCCACGGTTTTCCAATCGAGCACGACCCTCATCGCCACCATCCTGGCAGCGGACATTGCTTCGGCAGGGATCGGTGCTTACCCCGTGACGGTGACGAATCCGACGCCGGGTGGCGGCGTGTCGAGCCCGTCTCTCTATTTTGGCGTGACCAATCCCCAACCGACGATCAGCAGCGTCGAACCCAATTCGGCGGTAGTCGGTTCCGCCAGCCTCGCCATCACGATTCACGGAACCGGATTCTTTGGCAGCTCCCAATTGATGTGCGGTTCGGGCGCCTGTAGTGCGTTGCAATATGTTGGGCCCACTCAATATGCCGCTACGATCCCGGCCATCCAGCTATCCAAACTGGGAACGTTCAACATTTCAGTGATCAACGCTTCTCCTGGTGGCGGTTCCGCTTCGATGCCGTTCACCGTGGGAAATCCCCTGCCGATCATTTCCAGCCTTTCCCCAACGGCCGTGGACCCCGCGACGGCATTCACGCTCACGGTCAATGGCAGCAACTTCTTGTCCGGTTCCCAAATCGTCTGGGCCGGCGCCAAGCGCGCCACAACGCTGGTTGCTTCGCAACTCGTGGCTTCGATTTCAGCGATCGATGTACTGAACGGCGGAAGCTACGCGGTGAGCGTGATCAATCCGTCGCCGGGCGGTGGCGCTTCGAACGTGGCGCTTATGACGGTCAATCTGGTCACCAATATGGTTGGCGCGTCGAGCTTTGCCGCTGGCGCCTACCACACCTGTGCCTTGGCCAATGGCGGCGTCCAGTGCTGGGGCGACAACCGCTATGGTCAGCTTGGAACAGTGTCTGGACTGTCCCAGAGCGCTGTGCCTGTTCAGGTGGTCGGTGTTAGCGACGGTGCTCAGGCCGTCGCGGCAGGCGAGGGCCACTCCTGCGCGTTGGTGAATGGCGCTGTTCTCTGTTGGGGCCGAAACAGCGAGGGCCAGATTGGCAACAACACGAACATATCGAGCGCTACGCCCGCTCCGGTGTCTGGGCTCGGTGCAGGTGTACAAGCCATCGTTGCGGGTCAATACCACAGCTGCGCGTTGGTCGACGGCACCGTCAAGTGCTGGGGCCGCAACGACGAAGGCGAGCTCGGCAACAACAACACCGTGAGTAGCAACATCCCTGTTTCCGTCGCCGGCCTCTCGGGCGTGCAGACGCTCGCCGCCGCGGGAGGCCACACTTGTGCAGTTGCGAATGGGGGCCTCAAGTGCTGGGGCAGTAATCTCTATGGGCAGCTTGGTGACAACAGTGCGATCGACCGCCTGGTTCCCGTTTCGGTGAGCGCATTGACAAGCGGTGCGCAGACTCTCGCGCTAGGCGAAAACCACAGCTGCGCGGTTTCCAATGGGAGCCTCTGGTGCTGGGGTGACAACAGCGCTGGCCAGCTGGGCAACAACAAGACCACACCAAGTAGCGCTCCACTCCAGGTCGCGCTCGTCTCCGTGCACCCGACGCAGTACGCTACCGGCGCGCCGCTATCCATCGCCGCGGGGCAGCTGCACACCTGCGCGGTGGTGAGCGGCGGATTGCAATGTTGGGGCAACAACGCGGTGGGTCTGCTCGGAAACAACTCCACGAACTCGAGTTTGGTGCCCGTGAATGTGGCGGGCCTAACCAGCGGCGTGCAGGCTGTCACCGCTGGTTATGGCCACACGTGCGCGGTGGCCAATGGCGCGCTCAAATGCTGGGGCGATAACCTATTCGGCGATTTGGGCGACAACTCCGGGACGCAGCAAAACAGCCCAGTGCAGGTCAGCGGTTTCGGCAAACTGCTTACCGGGCTCGCGGTCGGAGATGGCCACTTTTGTGTGGCCAGCGGTGGCGGCATGCGTTGTTGGGGAAAGAACGACAAGGGGCAGCTCGGCACAAACGGAACCTCAACCATCTACGGATCCCCTTTTGCGGGCGGCGTCCAGAGCATCGCGGCGAACAGCAAAACCACCTGCGCGCTCGTCGATGGCACCGTCCGGTGTTGGGGCGGATTTGACTCGAGCGGAGTTTGGGGCGGTCTTAACTGGGACTTGCAGTCCGTTACCGCGGGATCGCTCCATGCATGCGCGCTCTGGCGGGGAACTCCGGTCTGCTTCGGCGACGACTTTTACAACCAGATCTCTGCTTGTTACGGTGCCCAATTCGTTCCCGGCAGCTATCAACCGTGCGGCCTCTCCGATGTTCAGACCCTTGCGGCGGGCGACTTCAATACCTGCGCCCTAACAGGTGGAGGCGTTTTTTGCTGGGGCAACAGTTCGTGGGGTGGCAATCACAACTATCCGTATCGCGGCGTCTACCCGGTCAGCGGATTGGCTGCCGGTGCTGGTGTTCAGGCCATCACGGCTGGTCTCGATCACAACTGCGCGCTCGTCAAAGGCGGCGTCTCCTGCTGGGGCACCAATAATTACGGACAGCTCGGTGATGGGACGCTCAACGACAGCACTTCGGCAGTCACCGTGGTGGGGCTCACTTCTGGGGTTCACGCTATCGCAGCGGGCGGATCGCACACCTGCGCACTGGTGAACGGAGGCGTTTCGTGCTGGGGCAGAAATGCCACGGGCGAGCTTGGAAATAACTCAACCGTGGACAGTAAAAACCCAGTTGCGGTAATCGGACTCACGTCGGGTGTTCAGGCCATTGCAACGGGCGAGAGTCAGACGTGCGCCATGGCCGGTGGTCAGATCGTGTGTTGGGGACTTTCGAAACTGGTGCCGACGGTACCGTTTTAAGGATATCGTTTCGAAGGGCGTCGACAGCCATCTCCGATGGCAGCGGCAGCGCCGAAATGCGCCATTTCCGAATCAATTGTCGATTTTTTGACAGTTAAGGCAAGGCCAGCACAAGATTCAATATGTCTTTTTGTTTCCAGCCGATCGCTGCACGTCCACGCACCCGTGGTCAGAACCTGCTCGCAACTTCCGTCTCTTTAATTCTCGTTTTGTACCAGATCGTTTAATGTTATAATTTGAACGTTTTTAGGTTTCCAAAGGAGTCGCCCATGACCGTCCCGAGTCGCCTCACCTCTGCTGCATTGATGTTTGCGCTTGCCGTTGCGTGTGGAAAAAAGTCGACTACCCAAGGCAAGGTCAGGGGTCACGAGGAGGTGACGTTAGACCTCCTTGGCATCTATGCTGCAGCACAAGCCCAGGCCAAAACATCCATGGACGATAACGGGAGCCATGACTACGAGGTCAAGGGTTACGCCCTCAGCGGCTGGGGAACTTTCTCTAAGGACGGCAGCGAAGTTCTCTACAAGTGGTCATGGGGTTTTCGCGCCAATGCGTCGCCGCCGATGTTTGCGGAAGTTCCCGTCGGCCGCGACGGATCGGTCAGAAGCGCCCACCTTCGTGTCACCGACGACCAGGCGGTCGATCCCCGGTTGCTTTTCACCCAGGATGACCTCGCGGGCCTGATGTCGGTTCAAGACATCCAAAGCAAATATTCCAATAGAGTTCTTTGCAACTTCGTTCTTGGCGTTTACGGCGACGGCGAAAAGCCAAAGTGGCAGGTTAAATTCTACGATGACACCTGGGGATGCGGCGGTGACGCGGTCGACCCGGCGACAGACGTCGTCGACACAACGTCTAAGGCCAACGCCTGCGACTCCTCGTGTGCCACCAACGGCGATTGCCTATCCTTCAACTGTGCCGATGGCCAGTGCGCCACCAACAGCGACGACGCGGACGGCGCTCCGGGCGACGTGACTTCGGAGTGTGACGGCAAACTCAAGTGCAACGGTGGGCTTTGCTGTTTCAAGAACGAAGGGGGTACGGACGGCTTCTGTGCGCCGCCAGCGGAGGTTCGGTAGAGGTCATGAGGAACCGGCGATTCGGCTCAATTCTATTCGGTGCGCTGCTCGTTCTAGGCTGCCACAAGACGAATTCGGTTGGAAGGAAACGAGCCCACGCCGAGCCAAGACCGAGTTACGAAAACCTGAGCGAGACTGGTTTTCAAGAATGCTTCTACGATGGAAGTTGTACGACTATCGAAATTCTGCGCTTCGAGCCGCAGTATCCGCTCTGGTCGGATGGCGCGGATAAGCTGCGTTGGGCTTTCATTCCGCCAGGTGAGCAGGTCAACACTAGCGACATCGATCGTTGGATTTTTCCAGTGGGAACGAAATTCTGGAAAGAGTTCCGGATTGAGGGCAAGAAAATCGAAACCCGCTATTTCGAAAAGAAGTGCGATCGGGACGACATTGAATGCTGGCAATATGGATCATTCCACTGGAACGACGATGGAACGGAGGCCACCCTCGTTCCCGATGAGGGCATGAACGGCGTTGCCGACATTCCGGGAGCGACCTATTCGGATTCCGGAAACCAGGTTAAGCACGATATTCCTCCACGCGTCGATTGTCTCGACTGCCACCAGCGTGGTGGCGATCCGATTCTCGGATTCGATGTGTTGCAGCTCTCGCCCGATCGGGACGAGCAGGCTTCCCATGCAAAAAATCCGCTTGAGCCTGGCTATGTGACGCTAAAAGAACTGATCGACAACAAGCTTCTTAGCGATCCTCCGTCGTCGGATCCTTGGCCACGTATCCAGGCAGAGGGCGTGGCTCGAACAGCCATGGGCTATCTGCACGGCAACTGCGGAAGCTGCCACAACGAGGACAAGCGCGGGTCGATCGCGCCATTCGTGGCCTTCGACGATGGCCCCCATTTCCGCCACGTATCGAGCGCGCGGAGCATCGAGCAGGAGGCCTGCTATCGTCAGATCGTCAATCGGTTCGCGAGCGCGTTCATGGCCGACAACAAGCGAAAATACGTCTCACGCAATGCGAAGTATCCAGGAAGCGACAAAGAAAATCCGGGCCTTTTTGACGTTCCGCCCTATGACGACCCAGAGCTCCAGGCGCTCTTCCCCAGGAACGACAGCTATCGCATCCGCGGAGGTAGTGCGAAAGGAAGCGCCGTCGTTTTTCGGATGCAGATCCGCCGCGAATTTTCCGAGAATCGGCAGCAACGCTGGGGAAATTACAAATACGATTCCTCCAATTCCGACGATACATCTTCGTACACCGGAGCCTTTGCAGAGCATCCGGTCGAAGATAATTTCCAAATGCCCTACATCGGAACGAACGTTCCTGACGAAGAGGGAATTAAGGTAATCTCCGAATGGATTAACTCGTTGCCTCCTCCCGATCCGGCGGCCCTGAACAACCCGTCGGCCTGCCCTTGTCGCGACTCGAAACAGCCCTACTGTATCAACGGCACCTGCTCAGACAAGTGCAACACCAATCGGGACTGCACCGATCACAACGATGGGGCTTACTGCCTCAACGATGGCGTTTGTGAGAACAGCTGCGGAGCGGACGACAACTGCAGGGATCCGGAAACGCGAAGTTGCGTGATCCCGGCAGGAAACGAGCGGGGCACCTGCGAGGTCGTCGGTCCGCCGCCGCCACCGCGGGACTAGCGGACAATTTGCTGCTCATGCTGCTACGTGGGGAGGAAAACATGCACCTGATCCGGCACTGGTCGCTGTTCGCCCTGATTTTTTTCGCCGCGTGCTTGGGCTGTGCAAAAAAGGCCGCCGACAAGGTGGGCAAGGCGTCGGCGCATGTCGCCCCCGGACAATGCGCGCTGCAGACAGACAACGCGGGCAAGTGTGCCGAGCTTAGCTGCGAGTGGACACCGACAGACGCCGACGACGACAGCAAGGGGATCTGTGTAGATCCTCCCGAGTCCGGATCGTTGGTTTGCAGGGAGAACAAGAACGCTAAAAGCTGTGGAAACGGCTGCTTGTGGTACCAAAACCCGGAAGCCGGAACCTGCTCCGGGAACGATACCTGCTTGGGACTAGACGCCGCTGGTTGTGCGACCGCCGATGGCTGCAACTGGGATCCAGACACTTCCCAGGGAGATTGCAAAACCGATTGCCTGCTGTTCAACGAGAACCTCGATCCTGCACTGGATCCCGAAGCTGCGTGCCGTTCGAACGCGGACGATTGCCAGCGTTTACCTCCTCAGAACTTCGCTTGCCTTGGCGTGGATGCGAGTTTCGATGAGAGTTGCGTGAACAACGATGAAACGGCCTGTGTAGCAGACCTCAATTGCGATCCCATCGCCGCCGAAGAATCGGGGTTCTGCGCGAGCGCATCCGATCCCGAAGATCCTGACACGTACGGGCCGGGCGCCTTTTCCGCCGTCACGGATGAAACACCCGCCCAGGCCATTTTTAGGGCCGACGATTTGCGCTGCCCTGGTCGGGCACTTCAGTACGTGGTCGGTGGCGCTACCCAAAAGGAGTGGTGGCGCAGCCCTGATGGGAACATCAAGAAAGTAAACGGTGGCTTCGCCGTCGAGCTCAGCGTCAACTGCTATCAGGTTTGCGTGGACGGCAAGAATGCGAACGGCGACCGTGTTCTCGTCAGAGGACAGAGCCTCAAGATGGCCTCAAGAAATAGCGGAAGGGGCCGTGTACAGGTCTTCTCGGTTTCCCAGAACTTGCTAAGGCCGGAGCACGATGCCTCTTGGTGTGGGGTGCCTTACCTCAGGTAGCTTGCGATGCACGCTACCGTTCAGTCGCGAATCGCGTACAGGTACCCGTTGCCGGCGGTGAAGTAGAGCGTTCCGTCCGCGCTTAGCGCGGGCGATGATTCCGACGGGCGTTCGTCGATCAGGAGTGACCATTTGAGCACCCCCGACTTGTCGAGGGCATACATACGGTGATCGACCGCACCGGCATAAACAGTTCCTTCAGCGTCAACCACAGGGAACCCTTGCACGCCGCGAAATTGCGCCGGGTCGCCCGGTTCGGGACCGGTCAAATAGGACCAGGTCACGGCATGGGTATTTGGATTAGCGCGGCCAAGCGCTGTCTGGGCGGCTTCTATCAGCGCGCGTTCGGCGTCGAGATCCGCGTCGCGTAGGCGTTCCTCTTGCGCCTGGAAGCGTTTCACCGCGGCGACGAATTCACTGCGCGCAGTCCGAAGCCGTGAGTAGACCGTGTTCACCGGGATCTCCAGGGCGCGAGCAATCTCGGGCGCGGGCTGGCAATCGAGCTCGTGCATGACAAAAATCGCGCGGCGTGGGGTTGGGCGCGGCAGCCATCCGTGGAAGGCTGCCGCGCATCGGCTTCCGCCCGGAAAGAGCCCCGCTAACAGCCGTGGTGGAAGAGTCGCAGCTGCGACTTGTCGAGGAGGATCCAGTCAGACATTGGTTCCGCACAGCCGAGGGTATATTCAAAAGAGTTGTCGCCCGATACTAACGACGCTTGGACCGCGGGCGGCAGCGTCCATGTCCAATCCATGAAATTGGTGAACGGTCCGGAATAGGGCGCGCCGTGGGGGACGTCATCCAGGTCGACCGTGGTGGTTGGGCCTTTGTTGACCGAGATAGCGATGCAATACGGAACCTTCTCGGTGGAATGATCGTCGAGAACGGCGCGAAGAATGAGATCGACGGACGTGAGACTCGAAGCATCGAAGGTCGCCAAATGGAACGTTTCCGTAAAGGATTTCGAGGCGTACCAGAGCGCGTAGCAACCGTCCGGCGCACAGTAGCCGCTCGAGGAGCCACTACCGGGGCTCTTGTTGGTCAGCACTGGGCAAACGCATTGGCCCGCAACGCAGTCGGAGAGTGCACCACAGGCAACCGCACCGCAGCCGCAGCTGGTGGGATCGTTGCTCGTGGCGCGGCAGGCGCCTGCGCAGCAGAGTTCGCCCGTAGCGCAGGTCTTGCCGCAGGCTCCGCAGTTTTTGGTATCGGTCGAGCGATCGGTGCAGAACGAACCCGCGGGTGTGCTGCACACAGACTGAGATGCAGGGCAGCCCATGTCGCAGTGACCGCCTGCGCAGATCCCACTTCCACCGTCCGGTGCGGGGCAGACGGCGTCACAAACGTCGCAATTGTGAGGATCGGCGAGTCTGTCGACGCAGGTGCCGCCGCCCGAAACGCGGGCGTGGCACAGGGCGCGTCCAGCGGGGCAACTTCCGGCACATTTGCCAGAGACGCAGGTGGCGGTTCCTCCGGCGGGGGCATCGCAGACGTTTCGGAACCCGCCGCAATTGGCGGGGTCGGCGTCGTAATTCAGGCACGCGCCGTTGAGTTTCCATCCAGAGGGGCAGGAGGGATCGCAATGGCCGCTGACGCAGGCCACAGTGCCGCCAACTGGCGCTGCACAGGCCTGGCCGCAAAGGCCACAATCGGTAAGGCTCGATTGCAAATCGACGCAACTGGTGCCGCAGAGGGTCCGAGAGCAAATTTTCTCGCTCGATCGGCAGGAGCAGAGCGCGACAAGGGTGATAGCTAGAAGTCGGGTCATGAGTACGTCCTATTTGTGTCGAGCTGCGACGATCCGTCTTCCGGCGATCAATGCGTCGCCGCAGTCGAGGCCTTGACCGAAAGGCTCCTGACTCTAGACAAAATGGTTGGTCTTGTCTCCCGCTGTGGCTCTACGCGCCTTGGCGAATTCCAAGTCGCGCAACCCACGTTACGCGTGAACTTCGGGTCCAACCATTTTGTCTATGGCTCCGTGATCGAAATGCTCGTGAGGCGCTTCGCTGCATTTCGAAGCGGTCGATCGAAGGTCACGAATCGTCTCGCGCTCCGACTGCTCGCTAGGTGCAAAGCGTCGGCGAAATCGAGGCCTCGCTCGAACCAGTTGAACGCTATCGTAATGTCGGATTCGCACTCCAGTGTCACATTGGGCAACGCCGCCAGCGATCGAAGGCCACGCAGGATCGCTTCGCTGTCGAGATCGTAGCAGTAGCGGAGCACCCATTCCGTTTCCAGCAGCGCGGTTTTGGACACGAAAATCGTTTCTGTCTCAAACAAGGCCGCGGCCTTCCGGACTTGCTTCGGCTCGTCGTTCACCAGAAGCCGAACGATCACGTTGGTGTCAACCGCGACCATGCCGCGCGCGCGCCCCTCTGGTAATCGCCGCCCGCATTTGAGCGTTCGACTTGGAGGGACCGCGGTAGCCTGTCGATCCAACAACCGCTTCCAGTGTGGTCGGTGTGAACGACTTGATTGAGCGAAGCAAAACGCCGCGCGCAGTGTCCTCGACGGCCAGTTCCGTCCCGGAATCCCATTGGTGTGCCACGCGAACCGATTTCGGGAGAACCACCTGGCCCTTGCTCGAAAGGCGGGTTGTCGCTCCGGGCTGTTTTGGGTAAGACATGGTAAGACGATCTTAATCGCGCGCAGCGGCCGTCGCAACTACGGGACGAGCACGATTTTTCCGAACACTTCACGTGACTCCAGCGCGAAGAGCGCTTCGCGGGCCTTCTCGAGCGGAAAGACGCGATCGATCACCGCCTTGAAGTGCCCGGCGCCAGCCAACCGCAACACCTCCGCCAATTCACGCTTGCCGCCCATCGTAGAGCCGAGCAGCGAGAGTTGTTTCCAGAAGAGCACGCGCAGATCGATTTTGGCTTCCGCGCCGCTGGTGGCGCCGCAGGTGACCAGTCGTCCTCCAGGGGCCAGCGCGCGCACGCTCTTTTCAAAAGTTTCGCCGCCGACGCTTTCGAAGACCACGTCGACGCCGCGTTTGGCCGTAATGCGGCGCACCTCTGACAGAAAATCGGCGGTGCGGTAGTTGATGGCGTGCGCGGCGCCAAGCGCTTTGGCGCGATCGAGCTTGGCGTCGTCGCCGGCCGTGGCGATGATCTGCGCGCCGAGATAGCGGGCGACCTGTATCGCCGCGCTGCCGACGCCGCTTCCTGCAGCCTGCACTAGGATCCATTCGCCGCGAGCGAGATGCGCCCGCGCTACCAACATGTGCCACGCGGTGAGGAACGTTAGGCTGGTGGCCGCGGCCTCCTCGAAGGAAAGCGAGTCCGGCAGGCGGAGCAGATCGTTCGCGGCCGCTGCGACGCGTTCGCAGGCGCCTCCAGCCATGGTCTCGCCGCGCAGGTGATACTTTGCGCAGAGCGAATCGTTGCCGGACCCGCAGGCCGCGCAGTTCCCGCACGACGTTCCCGGCGAAACCAACACCCGATCGCCCGGTTTGACGGCTATCACCCCATCCGCCACGTGCTCAACGACGCCGGCGATGTCGCTTCCCTGTATGTGAGGAAAGGTCAACCGAAGCGCAGGCCAGCCGCGACGCACCCAAAGGTCCAGGTGATTCAATGCGCAGGCCTTCACGCGAATGATGGCACCGTCTATTGGCAGGACCGGATCGGGCAGCTCCAGGAGCTGGGCAACCTCCGGGCCACCATGGGCAACGAGAGCGAGCGCGCGCATTTGCAGACGAGAATGTCACCTATAACACAATTAACGGGATTGGCTGTATTCTGGAGATTAGCGGGCCATGGAAATGAGGGAGGTTGCATGGGTAGGCGACCGATCGTAGCGGCTACTCTCTTTTTTCTTCTCTTGGCTTGTAGCCGTCGACCGGATCCCGTTCGTGGAGCGGACCTCGGCACCAGGCATTCCGCGGTCGCCCCCACGCTATCGCCGGCCAACGTGACGCTAGCGCAGGGGGCGCAGCAACAATTCGTCGCGACGGGCACAGGACCTTTTACTTGGGCGCTGCAGTCAACGCCGTCTGGAAGCATCACCACCGCGGGCCTCTACACCTCGGGCGGTCCGGGCTCGGCTGGCGCAACCGACACGGTGACGGTCACCGACACCGGGGCGGGCAACACCACGGCGAGCGCGACGGTCACCATCTCCAAGGGCGTCAACGGCTTTTCCAACGGAGGCGGCGGCAACGGAGTACTCGCCGGAAACGGCGTCGCTATCCAGAATACAACACGCGTTGTTCAGAGAGCGGCGCAGACGTTTCAAGCCACAGCCCCGGTCGGTGGCGCGGCGCAGGGCATGGTGACGTTCGTCGCCTTGGACATGATCCGCACCGCCGGCGGCGCTGGGCAGAATATCAAGGTGGAGATCCACAGCCTCACCGGATCGGGCGGTATCGACGATCAAGGTGCATCGAACGCCTTTTCGTCTGGCTCCGTCGACGCGCAAACCGTCCTGCCGGCATCGAATGTAAAGACGCGCGTGCTGATCCCGATGACCCCAG